>NZ_CP085211.1:934006-1245341 GCF_044797955.1 Idiomarina seosinensis
GCCGGATTGGCAAAAGCTACTGGATATGCCTGAACCTAAGCTGACGGAAGAGGAGCAGGCCTTTGTAGATAACCAGTTGGCAACCTTACTGGATATGCTGGATGACTTTAAGATCGTCCAGCAGGATCGCGACTTACCCAAGCCGGTATGGGACTATCTGCGTAAAGAGCACTTTTTTGCCATGATCATTGGTAAAGAGTTCGGTGGCCTTGATTTTTCTCCGGCGGCTAACTCGTACATTGTTTCGCGTATTGCTACCCGCTCGGTCAGCGCGGCGGTGACGGTCATGGTGCCTAATTCTCTCGGGCCGGGCGAGCTGCTTACCCACTATGGCACCAAAACTCAGCAAGACTACTGGTTACCGCGACTGGCTGACGGTACTGATATCCCCTGTTTTGCGCTAACTGGGCCTGAAGCAGGCTCCGATGCCGGCGCAATCCCCGACGAGGGCGTAATCTGCCGGGGTCAACACGACGGTGAGGAAGTCGTCGGTATTCGATTAAACTGGTCAAAACGTTATATTACTCTGGCACCGGCAGCAACGGTGCTTGGCCTGGCGTTTAAGTTATATGATCCCGATGGCTTGTTGGGTGACAAAAAAGCCCTCGGTATTACCTGCGCTTTAATCCCGACCGACCATCCGGGGATTGAGACAGGCGATCGCCACTTTCCGCTTAATCAGGCATTTTTAAACGGCACCACCTATGGTAAAGACGTTTTCATTCCGCTGGACTGGATTATTGGTGGTATTGATTACGCCGGCAAAGGCTGGCGTATGCTGGTGGAATGCCTTTCAGCGGGCCGGGGAATATCTTTACCGGCGCTGGCCGCGGCCACGGGTCATGTCAGCCAGCGTATGACCGGTGCTTACGCTTACGTGCGCCAGCAATTCGGTTTGCCGATTGGAGTATTTGAGGGCGTCCAGGGAGCGATGGGAAAAATTGGCGGAACCAATTATACCATTGAATCAATGCGGCGACTGACCGTAAGTGCTCTGTGTCAGGGTAAAAGCCCGTCGGTTGTAACAGCAATGACTAAGTATCACATGACCGAAATGGGCCGGCAGGTAATGGAACAGGCCATGGATGTGCATGCCGGTAAAGGCATTCAGTTAGGCCCCCACAACTATCTGGGTCATAATTACATGGCAACACCGGTGTCCATTACGGTTGAGGGCGCTAATATCCTGACCCGTAATCTGATGATTTTTGGTCAGGGAGCAACCCGCTGTCATCCCTATGTACTGGAGGAAATGAAAGCTGCTGCCAATCCGGATCAGGAACAGGCATTAGCGGACTTTGACCGGCTGTTAGTTAAACATGTTAAGTTTGCGGTGAGCAATGTTTTCGGTAGTTTGTGGATGGGGCTGACGGGCTCGCGCTTTAATGAGACTCCGGTGAGTGGCGAAACAGCCCGCTACTATCAGCACCTTAGCCGCATGAGCCGTGGCCTGGCAATGGCGGCCGATGTGTCTATGCTGATGCTTGGTGGCGATCTGAAGCGCAAGGAAATGATTTCAGCGCGTTTAGGCGATGTTCTCAGCCATCTGTATATGGCATCGGCGGTGTTAAAGCGCTTTGAAGAAGAAGGCCGGCAGGCGGCAGACTTACCTTATGTTCATTATGCCGTGCAGCGCCATCTGTATGAAATTGGACAGGCCTTTACCGGGTTCTTTCGCAATTTCCCAAATAGGGTGGTGGCGAACTTAATGCGCGTGGTGGTGTTCCCGCTGGGTAATCACTTTAATGCACCGGCAGATAAATTATCGCAGGACATCAGTGCCGATATGATGAAGCCGGGTGTGACCCGGGATCGTCATACCTTCCTGTGTTTTTGGAAAGACGACGAAAACGACATGACCGGTCACATGGAAAAAGCATTTTTGTCGATGCTTGAGCTAAAAGATGTTTATAAAACCTTGCGCAAGGCGCAAAAGCAAGGTGAGCTGTCAGCTAACCTGAATGGACAGGAGCTGGCCGATACGGCGCTGGAAAAAGGTATTCTTAATAGCGATCAGGCTAAACAACTGGCTGCTACTGAGCGCCTGCGTTTAAGAGCCATCGGTGTGGATAGCTTTGCGCCGGGCATTCTGGAGCACAACCAGTTTTATACTACCAAAGGGGACATCCGCAAAGCGCCGATCCGTGACTAAAATTAACTGAATATGCTGCGGCTTTCAGTTGGCGCGCTTCACTGCCATGATTACTGCAGTGAGGCGCGTTTTTCTTTTAAGTTGTAAAACTGAGGGGCAGCGGTTTGCCGGACCCCGGCTGATGATTCGGTTAATTGCATGGCGGCGGCAGCGACCGGGCAGCTGTTGTTTTCCAGAACATGCTTTGCCGCCGCGGTCAGCGGATCGTTAAAACTGCCCCAGTCTGCAACCAGTTGGTCGGATACGGGACAGTCGGGTTGTAGCCCCTGATAATACTGTCCTTCACCAGCGGAATTGACGGTTTCAAAATTGATCGCGAAGGTGACTTTATCACACAATTCGTTGGGAACCTGTCCGACGGGCTTGCCGCAGGTTGCATTGCCAATTACCGTGACATCAATATGCGGGCGTAATGAGTTAATGATGATCTCAGAAGACGAGCAGCTGGCACCGGTAGTGAGCAATACGACGCCATTTAGATCAAGCTGTTCAACGCCGTCGACTAAACTAAAGGGGACGCGCTGATTTTGATCGCTGTTTTGTTCGTTAAAACGATACTCGATAAAGGTTTCGCCCTGGACATTAATACCCGCGGCCTGGGTCGCAGCCTGGTTAGCATAGCGAATTAAACCGCCGCTGTTGTAGCGCAAATCAATGACCAGATCCGTCACATTTTGTTGCTGAAACTGGTCAAAAGCCTGATTTAGGTCGGCACCAGTGCGGTTAATAAAACTGTCCAGAGTGAAATAGCCCACGGTCTGGTTAGTTAATGACCAGACCTGAGTGCCCATGACGCTGTTAGTTGCTACCACGTCTTTGCTCAGAGTTTCGGTAAATTCTCTACCATCGGGGGTGCGCCAGCTCAGTTCGCGGATTACGCCGACCTCCGCTTCGCCGAGGGCATCACCATAGCTGCCGTTGGCCAGCAGCTCGCTGGTTTTTACACCGTCGACGGCAATAAGACTATCAGCACGGCGCATACCGGCATTCCAGGCCGGAGAATCCTGATAAACAAAACGCAGTTTGATTTCATCGTTACTGACTTGTTGCTGAGAAAAGCCAAAACCGGCGTATTCTGCAGTAACGAACAGAGACTGATATTCCTCGTCGGTTAAGATGTAGCTGTAACGGTCTTCAGGAGCCCGGAGTTGGTCGAGCAACTCGTCCAGATTGGCAAAGTTCTCGGGATCGATTTGAGCAGGTAGTTGCTCATTCCAAAAATAGTCTTCCTGCATGTAATCAAAGAAGCGTTGATTTTGGTCAGCGACAGAACAAGTCCCGTAGCCAGCCTGTTGGCTGCTATCAGTTTCAGCAGAGGTTCCAGAAGAGCCACCACAAGCTGTTACTAATAAGGCAGCAGATAAAGCACAGGTGATAGTTGCAGTGTTCATAACTTACTCAGATGTTATTTTTTTATTATTGAGTAGCTTAAACCAGCATAAATAAATACAAAAGAGGGATAGCGAAAATTTAACGCTCTGGCACACTAAACAGCCAGCAATCTTAATTTAAGAGGAAACTCTATGGCGCTAGTCATGATCGACATCGCAGGCACAGTATTAACAAGCGAAGACAAGGAGTTACTGGCTCACCCCGATGTACACGGCCTTATTTTATTCAGTCGCAATTTTCAGTCAGTGCAACAACTGAATCGTTTGTGTGCCGACAGCCGCGCAGCAGCGGGCAAGCCTTTGTTAATTGCGGTTGATCATGAAGGCGGGCCGGTACAGCGTTTTCGTCAGGGCTTTAGCGATATTCCGGCAATGGCAAATATCAGGCACCGTATTGATAAAGCGCAACAGCGCACAGTAGCCCGGCAACTGGGATGGCTGATGGCGGCCGAGGTAAAAGCCGCTGGTCTGGATATCAGTTTTGCTCCGGTGCTGGATATAGACGCCGTTAGCGACGTCATTGGTGAACGGGCATTTGCCGATAACGGCGAAACCGTGGTGCAACTAGCCGCTGAGTTTATTGCCGGAATGCATGAAGCAGGAATGCCGGCGACCGGCAAGCACTTCCCTGGCCATGGCTCGGTGCAGGCGGATTCTCATATTGCCATCACCGAGGACGGGCGTGATAAAGAAAGTATTTTTACAACGGATCTGGTGCCTTTTCGGGCGCTGGCTAATAAGCTGGACGGTATGATGCCTGCCCATGTTATATACACTCAGTTAGATGATCAGCCGGCTGGTTTTTCGCGCTATTGGTTACAGTCGGTATTACGCCAGCAACTGGGCTTTGACGGCATGATTTTTAGTGATGATTTGTCAATGCATGGGGCAACTGTTGTCGGTGATATCACAGCGCGGGCGCATGCCGCACTTACCGCTGGTTGCGATATGGTACTGGTATGCAATGACCGGGCAGCCGTCCGGCAACTGCTGCAACAGCCATTGCCGGAAACGTCCGCGGCCAGCGCCCAACGCCTGCAGCGCATGCGGGGGAAAGCCACCCATGGTGATCTGCAAGAGCTGCAGCGCACCGACCGCTGGCAGCAGGCTCAGCAGTGGCTAACGCTTATTCATAGCTGAGCGGGTCAGCAACTTGATTAGCGGCAAACGCCTGTAAACGTTCAATACAGGCGCCGCATTTTCCGCAGGCTTTATCGCGCCCGTTGTAACAGGTCCAGGTTTTACTGTAGTCCAGCCCCATATCTAAACCGTCGCGTAAAATCTCATTCTTATCGACCTCCAGATAAGGCGCTACCACGGCAACCGGCTGGTAGTTTGCCAGTTTACTGACCACATCCATCTGGCGGACAAATTCCGGGCGGCAGTCGGGGTAAATGGTATGGTCGCCTGAATGAGCGCCGTAGTAAACGGCTTCGGCCTGCTGCGATACGGCGTAGGCGATCGCCATAGAGAGCAGGATCATGTTGCGGTTAGGTACCACGGTGGATAGCATTGATTCTTGCTCATAATGACTTTGCGGGATGTCAATGTCATCGGTCAGAGAACTGCCGGCCAGCAAGCTATTGATAGCAGTAATATCGATAACTTTGTGGGTAATGTTCAGCTCGCGGCAAACCTGGCGGGCAACGGTCAGTTCTTTTACATGCCGCTGACCGTAATCAAATGACAGGGCTAATACCTCGTATCCCTGACGCACAGCTTTATTAAGTACGGTAAATGAATCCATTCCGCCTGAATAAATCACCACGACTTTTTGTGACATTAGCTCTCTCTCCGTTATAATCACCACAGCGCTTGCTATATTAACTAATGTTATGACTTATCGCATCAATGAAATGTTTGAAACTTTACAGGGAGAGGGTACTTTTACCGGTGTCCCCTCCATTTTTATCCGTTTACAGGGGTGTCCCGTGGGCTGTCCCTGGTGCGATACCCAGCATACCTGGGAGACGCGGCCGCAGGATCAGGTTTCGGTTGCGGCTATGCTGGCTAAAAGCACGGCCGCTTCGGCCTGGGCCGAGATGACTGCTGACGACATAATGGATACTATCGTGGCGCAGGACTACCAGGCAAAACATGTGGTGATAACCGGCGGAGAGCCGGCGATGTTTGACTTACTGCCGCTTTCGCAAGTACTGGAAGCCAACGGCCTGCAGTTACAAATCGAAACCAGCGGTACATTTGAACTTAAAGTATCACGGCAAACCTGGGTTACTGTCTCACCCAAGCTGGATATGCCTGGCGGTTACCTGGTGCGGCCGGATTGTATGGCACGGGCTAATGAAATCAAACACCCCATCGCGATGCAAAAACATATCGACGCCCTGGACCAGTTATTGGCTCGTTGCGACTTGCGCGAAGACGTACAAATTTGTCTGCAGCCTATCAGTCAAAGGCCCCGGGCAACCGCCTTAGCGATGCAAACCTGCATCCGCCGTAACTGGCGCTTATCGGTTCAGCTGCACAAATATCTTAATATCGAGTAAGCCTTCAGCGGTTCTCTGCCTGCCTTGAATTAAGGCACCTATACTTCTGCCTGCCGATGACAATCCGGTCACGGAAACAGCAGGAGTGCACTATGTTGCCTACACCAACGCGTCGAAAAATTGCCGGTCAGGGTATGACCGAGTACATCATTATTGTTGCCCTGATCGCCGTTGCAGCGATTGGTGTTTATTCTCTGTTCGGTAAATCAATCCGTAATCAGGTTGCCGGCCTGGCCAAGGAAATTACCGGTCAGACCGCTTCCACGGAACTAAACCGGGCACGTCAAGCCTCCCGCAGCGCCGGAACTAACGCCAATAAAGACATTAATCTGGGCAATTACGACGAAGCCACTGAACAGGGCAATCAGTGAATGAAGCTGGCTGCATCCCGGACACAGCAACGCGGACAGACCTTGATGCTGATGACGGTCGCTATTTTTCTGATGGTGTTGTTATTGCTTGCTGCAACGCGGATGGGAGAGCATGCCAGGCGTCAGTGGTACTTACAAAGTGTTGCTGACAATGCTGCCCACAGTGCCGCCGTATTGCTGTCGCGCCAATTGAATCTGGCTGCAGTGCTTAACCGGGCGCTAATTGGTAACCAGATTGCTATGGCTCAGTGGTTGGGTCTGGCAAGCTGGTTGTCAATGATGAATGCGGGTCTGAAAGTGGCTGCTAAGGTGCTGGCCTTAATTCCAGGATTGCAGGGTATCGCCATTAGCGCCTATCGGTTACTGACTAAAATTGAGCATTTTGGTGACCAGGTGATCCGTGGCCTGATTCTTTTTAACGTGGGTGTGGTCAAGGCGATATCGTTAACCCAGACGGCGTTGCAGCTTGCGATGACTGCAGAAACGCCATTGAGTGTTGGTCAGGTGGTTGATGCTCACGACAGTAACTTAAGCTGGTCCTTATACCATGGCGGCGGGGTGGTGCCATTTCCGCTGCTATGGTGGCAGTTCAGTACACTGCGCAGCACGCGGAAACGCAAGCATTCAGATGACTTCCGTCAATTAACGTTAAAAAGCCGTGACCCTTTTACCCGGGACAGAAGCTATCGCTGGGCTTCTGTTGTGTTTTTACGAATGCAAAAAGCCGGCGGCTCGGCGCTGCAAACCCCGGCAAACGGACGCTGGAACTGGAATGCACTGGATTCGCTATCCGTGCATTACCGTAAGTACGGTTTTTTTGGTAAGTGGAAGGAAGGCCTGCCGATCGCAGGATCGGCCCGCGGTGTCTTCCAGCCTTATTGGGCTTCGCGCTGGCAACCCGGCTCGTATGGTAATGCCTTTGATATTAACCCCGGGTCTTCACGCATTGGTTTTTATTCTATGCGCAGTTATCGGATCCAGCAGTTGCCTTTCAGTTACTGGAGCCTTGGCCGCGGCAGTCGCTATGGTGCTAATGCGGTGGTGGTGGCGATAAAAGATAGCCGTAGCGGGCAAATCAGTCATGCCCGCGCCGAAGTGATCTTTTCGCGGCCGTTATCGGTGTTCCCCCGCGCTGATAACGCTCAGGAGAAGGACAATTTATTCAATGCTCTGTGGGAGCCGCAGCTGGTGCCTTTAACCGCAGCCGATAAGGCAGCTATTGTAACCCGCGAGTTTGTCATTGATGGATAGGGGGCAGGTAGTGCTGGAAGCTCTTCTGGGGTTGCTGTTGCTGATCAGCACAGTGGCATTATTAACTGATTATTTGTTGCCTGCTGCCCACACCAACCAGCAACAATTGCTGAGTAACCGGGACCTTATCTGGGCCCGACAGATGGATGACGAAAAAGCGCTGTTGTCAGACAATTACAGTGCAGCGAAAGCTTCGGGGCGGTTACTTAACGAGCTCAGCAAACTGGTGCCGCTGGATTTTGATAACAAAAATTTAAGACACAACCGACAAGCCGCCGACGGAGCCGTTAATCAGTATCCGATGGCACGTCTCACTGATGGCTGGTCAGCGAGCACCGGTGATGCTTTAGCGGGGCGGCCGCGTCTGTTTGTCATAAATACGGTGCTCGACAACAGCATCATTGAATTCCTGCAAAAAGGTATTGGCTGGTTACCCATAGCGAAAGAGGTACGCCCGGATTCACTCATTTTTGGTCATATTGACACCGATGTGGTGCCACAGCAGGCGTTACAGAAAAAGTCGAATTAAACGATCAGCCAGGGAGGCAGGATTGATAATGGACGTACCGGCAGGCTTTGAGTCCTGGCAATGGCAAAGACATTCTATTCAGCAGCTTACTCAGGTTACTGCCTGGCAGTTACAACAGCCGGCCGAGCCTGACTGGCAACAGTTGAGTCGCTGGTACCCGCAGTGTACCGAGGCGCGAATGAATAATTACTGGGTATGTGAAATTGAAGGACAACTCTGGACCTTTTTTGAATTTCAGCAACAACAGTGGGTGCTTATGCCCCTTAAGCAGCCGGCTCTCAGTCAGCAGTCGCCATTGCCGCTGGGGCTAGATTTAATCAACCGGACCGAGCATAACGGTTATCAGGTCTGGATTTACTTCAGTCAGCGCCCTTTGAATTTATTAAAACGGCAGTTGCATTTTCGGCTGGCGCAGCGGATTGAGCAACGTGTTGAGCTGGCAGATTCCGATGATTACTGGTTGCTTAAGGGCGATGACGGGCGATTAGTATTCAGTGAGCAGGGAAGCTGGACATTTGTGGTACTGATACGCTGATGCGACAGCGGGGGCAGGCCAGTGTTGAATGGCTATTGCTGGCGCTGGCATTACTGGTATTGCTTTGGTTCGGCGAGGGGCAATTTGCTCTGTTGACGGAATTAAGGGCCCTGGGAGCCGCGGTCATTGCGCATTTTCATTTTATTTTAAACTACGTTGCCATCGTGCCAATGGGAGGCTTGTGAAAGGTAAGCTTAAGTGGATCCTTATTTTACTGATCAGTTTAGCAATGACCGGGATTACTCTGTTGTTTTTGCAAAAGTACTTGTCAGAAGAAACCCAGCGGCGCCTGCAACAGGCAGAACCAGAATCGTTGGCTATTGTGGTGTTTGCCCGGGCCGTTAGTGAGGATGAACCCTTAGTAGCCGAGGCTCTTGCAGTGCGCGACTATCCGCAGCACCTGGTCAGTGATCAATGGCTGACCGCAGCTGATATTGGCCCGTTGTTAGGCCGGCGTTTAAAGCACGATGTCAGCCAGGGAGAGCCATTAACTGCCACAATGCTGATAGCGCATAATTTTGCCGGTTTGAGCCGACAGCTCCCTCAACATCATTATGCCGTGACGCTGCCCAGCTCTGATGTAGCGCGCCATAATGGCTTACTGGCGGTTGGTGACAGTGTTGATGTGGTTTTTTACCGGCAACAGCCTGATGGGGAAAGGGCGCAACAGGTGTTCACTGACTTGACGGTATTTGATTTGGGCAGCAGCAGCGATGGCTATGACACCAGTTACAGTGCCGCTTTAGGAATAACCCTGCTGGTTCCGGCTGAAAGCATCCGTCTGTTCAGTCATTACCAAAGAGATGACTATTCATTATGGGTGCGAGCCAGCGAGATGGCCGCTCGCCACTCCGTCTGGCAGCCGGTAGCTCCGCCTGCGCAGATCTTAAGCTGGAGCTCCGAATGATATTTCGCAGGTTAATGCTATTGCCCTGGATGCTGCTAAGCGTTGCAGCGATGGCAGAACAAACAATTCGCTTAAAAGTCGGCGAGACATTTCACCTGCCGGTTGCCGAAAATACTCAGATTATGATCGCCGACGAAACCGTCCTCAGCGGTCGGCTGGTTGGGACTAAGCAACTCTTGCTGAAAGGCAAAAGCCAGGGCTATAGCGACTTATGGCTGATTAATGAAACGGCGACCCGCTGGCGGGTAACCGTAGCAGAAGTCAGCGATCCTGCGCTGATGCTAAAACTTAAGGACCTGACGGGGCGGGAGCCGAATTTAACCACCGAGTCATTAGACAATTTTGTCATCGTCAAAGGAGATATTAGTGCCGCAGGGGCGCTGATACTGGCCCAGCTGGAAGAGACTTATCCGCAGTTGCTGGATCAAACCACCACGCTAATGGTTGACCAGCCGATGCTACGGCTAAGCGTTAAAATTCTTGAGATTAAACGTCAACAGCTGCGCGAACTGGGTATTGACTGGCAGACTACCACCAGCGGACCTACTGCAGCAACAGCCATAAAAGGGATGTTTCGTTGGTCAGCACAAATTGATTCTACGTTAAATTTGCTGCAGCAACAGGGCCAGGCGGAACTACTGGCCAGCCCGACACTATCGGCACAAAGCGGCGAAAGTGCGACGTTTCTGGCCGGCGGTGAACTGCCGATACCGCAAGTGCTTGCGCAAGGCATGCAGGATGTCAGTTTCCGCGAATACGGGATTAAACTCATTATTGAGCCGGAAATTACCGCAACCGGAAAAATTAAAACCCGCTTAAGCGCCGAGGTCAGCAATATCGATCCGGCTGTCACCGTCGCTGGCGTTCCGGGTATTTTGTCGCGCCGCACAGACTCAATATTTCTTTCCCGGGAGGGCGATACACTGGTGTTATCCGGCTTATTAAGCCACGAGAAAAGCCACAGTGAAAGCGCAACGCCGGGGCTGCAGAAGCTGCCGCTACTGGGTCAGTTATTTCAATCACAACAACACCGGGAACAGCAGACGGAGCTGCTGATCATGGTAACAACAGAGCGTCTGGATGCTGCCCAGCGGCGCATTGATGAGCAGCAACAGCGTTACTTTGAACAGCAACAATGGCTACGTCAGGCGGGTTGCTCAGGTCTTAAGGAAAAGGCATATGTCGGATATTAAACAGCATTTACAGCAACAATTACGCTGGCATCTGGATCAGCGTGATCCACGCATCGAGAATTTGTCAGATAAAGCCTTACGGGAGCATGCCAGCCGCTATTTGTCGGAACAGGTGGATGATCATCAGCAGCACCAGAACCTGATCCGCGAAGTGGTTAACGAAGCTATTGGCCTGGGGCCGCTCGAACCTTTGTTACACGACGCGGAAATATCAGAAATTATGGTTAATCGCTTTGACCGGATTTTCATCGAAAAAGCAGGTTGTTTGCAGGATGCGCAAATCGCTTTTAGTAATGAGCAGGCATTACGGCGTGCTATCGATCGTATTGTCCTGCCGCTGGGTCGTCACGTCGACGACGCCTCGCCTATGGTTGATGCGCGGCTGCAGGATGGCTCGCGCGTTAATGCAGTGATCACGCCACTGGCACTGGCCGGCAGCTGTCTGACTATCCGTAAGTTTTCCGCTAAGCCGTTAACTCTGGACGATTTGGTGAAGTCCGGGTCACTGTCGGCCGAGGCCGCTGAATTTTTAAGTTTATCGGTAAGCTGCCGGCAAAATATTATTGTGTCCGGCGGCACCGGTACAGGTAAAACAACTTTATTAAATACCTTATCCAGTGAGATCCCCGGCACCGAACGTGTGATCACCATTGAGGATGCTGCCGAGCTACAGCTCAGCCATGACAATTTAATTAGTCTTGAAGCCCGGCCCAAAAATCAGGAAGGGCAGGGGGCCGTAGGTATCCGCGAGCTGGTGATTAATGCCTTACGAATGCGACCCGATCGACTGGTTGTCGGCGAATGTCGCGGCGCTGAAGCACTGGATATGTTACAGGCTATGAATACCGGGCATGCCGGTTCGTTAAGTACGGTGCATGCTAATACCGCGCGGGATGCGTTGCGCCGGCTGGAAGTTATGGTACTGATGGGGGGGATCGAGCTGCCGATTAGCGCCATTCGCCAGCAGGTCGCCAGTGCTGTTGATATTATTGTGCAAATTGCCCGTCTTTCAGACGGTCGCCGGGTGGTTGTCAGCATCAACGAGGTAACCGGTTTAGATGGCGATACGCTGCAGGTAGCCACTCTGTACGAACGCTCGCGGGCTACCGATAGTCTGCAAAGCTGCCAGACGCCGTGTCAGTTTGCGCAACATCAAAGCGATGAGCTGCAGGCCCGACTGATGCATTGTCTGGTGGGATGACATGTTAACTCAGTGGTTGGTCGCCTTTAGTTTATTACTCAGCGGCGTGTTCTGGGGCAGCCTGCTGGTGCAGTTTAATAAACGGCGGCTGAAACATATCGAAGGGACACTGGAAATCAATGCACAGCGCTCGCTGCAGGAGTTTTTTCTGTACCTGCCAGCGCGTGTATTAGTGCGGCTGTACCTGTTTGCCATGTTGCTGGTGCCTGTCTTCGGTTGGTTACTGGCGGACTGGCTGACCGCAATGGTGTGTTTGCTGGTGGTTGTTGTAGCACCGCCGGCGGGCTACCGCTGGTTATTAAAACGCCGCTATCGGGCGCTGCAGAAACAATTGCCGCCGATGTTGGTTACTCTCAGCAACCAGTTGCGCAGTGGTATTAGTATGGCTAACGCCATTGGCGGATTAAGAGGTGAGCTGGCGGCGCCGTTAGGTCAGGAGGTCAATGAAATTTTACGGCAGGTTAAATTAGGTCAGGATCTGGAAAGTGCACTATTAGGCTGGCAAAAACGAGTGCCGATTTTTTCCGTTAAAATGGTGGTGCAGTCGTTGATCCTGGGCTTTCGCAGCGGTGGCCAGCAGTCGGATTTACTGATGCGGCTGGCGGACAACCTGCAGCAGCAACAGCATATCCGTGAACGCCAGGCGACCTTATCTTCACAGGCAAAAATGCAGGCGCGGGTTTTGGTTCTGATGCCGGTTGCCCTGTTTTTTCTGTTACGCAGCATGAAACCTGACCATATTGCGATGCTGACTGACCGGCTGATTGGGCAGTTAATGCTGGTCGCTGCGGGGATTTTGATGTTGCTGGGTGGCTGGATGATGAAAAAAATTCTAAATACGGATGACTTCTGATGCTGCTTATCCTGCTGCCGTCGATTTTTCTCTGTACTGTGGCGGTTTGTTACGCCTTGAGTTGGCTTTGGCGACGGTTGGATATTTTGTCGCGCCTGGACCAGCTCAGCGCCGGACTTTGGCTTCGCTTACCGGTCGGGCTGCAACATCGGTTAGTTTATCTATTTGACAGTGAAGGGCGTCAGCAAGCAGTTCATCGCCAGGTTAATAGTTGGGCCGCTTTGCTGCTGGGCGCCCTGTCCGGCGCTCTGCTCAGTGGCCAGTTTATTCTCTTAGCGGGGGCTATTTTAGTGTTGTTATTGCATATCAGCCGGGTGCGCGGACAGTTTGCCCGAAAACAGCATAAAATAAAAATGGAGCTGCCCGATTTTAGTGATCTGCTGGCGATGATGATTGCTGCCGGCATTCCGCTGATACCGGCCTTAGCGCGGGTAGCAGAGGCATGCGAAGGAGGCCTGCTGGCGGCTGAAATCAGTCGGGTTAATTATCAGTTACGCCAGGGAACGCCATTTTCAGAGGCACTGCAGCGGCTGGCGTTACAGTACCGGCTGCCGCTATTAAATGAGTGGACCGGGATGCTAATCCAGGGCCATAAACAAGGCAGTAGCCTGGTAACGACACTCAGATTTCAGTCACTGCAAATGCGTCAGCAACTGCTTAATGAAGCAGAAAAAAGAGCGCAGGAAGCGCCGGTTAAACTGCTGTTCCCCCTGATGACATGCTTTTTTCCAGTTAATTTTTTGATCATTCTGGGTCCTATCGTATTACAGATCAGCGAGGGTGGGTTTTAATGATGCAGCAAGAAACAAGGATTGTGATCTGGCCGCACGCAAGGGCTATGCAAAGTTTCAGTGAGAGATTCTGGGGGTTGTTGAGGCAGCCGGAACCTAGCTATTCGCAGGCGTTTTGGTTTCCGCGTTGCCGTGCTATTCATACCTATGGAATGAAAGCGCCGATTGATGTGCTGGCGGTCGATCGGCAGTTACGGATAATCAGTGTGACGCGGCATTTATCACCGGGCAGATCCTATCGTTTTAAAGGGGCCTACGGAATTATCGAGTTATCAGCTTTAGCCCCGTGGCCGCTGGAACACTGGATAGGACAACCGCTTATTTTTTTATCGCAGGGAGAGCGATGTGATGCCACGACTCAATTACCGGTGGACAGTTTTTTTAATATTGCCATTGAGCCTGTTACTGAGTGCTTGTCAGGCAACAGTGGAGCAGATTCATCAGCAATATCAGGTTTATGATCAGGCATTATACTGGTATCAACAGGGGGATTTATTAAGTGCCGAACAGCGGCTCAATCAGCTTCATTCACGGCATTTACAGACTCCTGAAAGCCTGCAACTGCTGGGCCATATTCACTTCCGTCAGCAGCGCCTGCAGGCAGCCGAGAAAGCTTATGCTGCGGCTATCAAGCTGGATGCTGACGATGCACTGAACTGGCATAATCTGGCGTTGGTAAGGTTACGGCTGACCACGGCAACCCTGATGTCGGCACGCACGCAGCTGGGGCATCTGGAACCGGACGACGAGCAGCTGCTGACCACTTTATTACGGTTACAGCGTGCCAGCCTGCAATAAGGCCTGTCAGCGTGGCATGATAGTAATGACCATTAGCCTGTTTGGTTTACTGCTCAGCAGTGCGGCATTATTGTTGATCGAACAGCGACTGCGCTATGAGCAGCTGACAGTTGATGTCATGATCAACCAAATCAGCAACCGCCGTAACCTGTTGAGGACACTCTATCATCAGCTCGGGCGCTGGCCCACAGTAGCCGAACTGCGCAGGGAACAAGCGGCCAGCGCAATTGACTGGCCCTTTGATATTGTTCAGTCGCAGCCGCTGCAATGGCAGTTAAAAATGTCAGGCAGCCGCTGGCAGCATCGATTAATCGAACGCGTCGGAGGCGAAGTCAACGGCGGCTACTGGGCTTTTACGGAACCCTTGCCCGGCACCCAAAATTAACGGGTTGTGTGCTTCATAATGCGGGCTTTTTGCCGCTGCCAGTCACGCTCTTTCACCGTATCGCGCTTGTCGTGTGACTTCTTACCTTTCGCCAGCCAACATTCCAGCTTAACCCAGGGGCCGCGCCAGAACATAGCCGTGGCGACAATCGAGTAACCTTCGCGTTCGGCGGCGCCAATAAGTTTGTCCAGCTCTTTGCGCTTAAGCAGTAATTTACGGCTGCGATCAGGCTCACAATAGACGTGACTGGACGCCTGGTTAAGGGGCTGTATTTCAGCACCAAGAAGATAAGCCTCGCCATTTTTTATAATAACGTAGCTATCGCGGATATTTACTTTTCCGGCACGGATACTCTTTACTTCCCAACCTTGCAGGCTAACGCCAGCTTCAAATTTTTCCTCAAGGAAATATTCGTGACGCGCTTTTTTGTTGAGGGCGATAGTGCCGCTGCTTTGTTGTGGTTTCTTTTTACTCATATGCGCATTATACCCATGATTGAATAAAAGAAAATTGCTTTAAGGACTAGAAAGGCTGGCAGATTGCGTTATTATTGCGCAAACCGAATTTGGCGATAGGAAAATCATGCCCAGAATCGAGAAAAGTGCGCTGGTACCTTACAGTGCCCAACAAATGTTTGACCTGGTTAATGACATTGACACATATCCTGAGTTTGTGCCGGGATGCGTTGATGCGCGGGTCAGTGAGCAAGGTGAAAACTACAAAGTGGCAACGCTGGATATCAGTAAAGCGGGTATTCGTAAAAGCTTTACCACAAAAAATATTTTGTCGGCGCCTGAGCGTATAGACATGCAACTGGTCGACGGACCTTTTAAGCAGCTGCGTGGCGGCTGGCGCTTTATTCCGATTAGTGACGATGCCTGCAAAATCCAGTTTGAACTTGAGTTTGAATTTGCCAGCCGCCTGCTTGGCATGGCGTTCGGTAAGATTTTTAGTGAAGTGACAACACGCATGGTTGATGCTTTTGCGCAGCGGGCTAAACAGGTTTATCAGTGAGTATTGAGCTGGTTACGGTCGAGGTGGCTTACGCAACCCCGGAAAAACAACTGATTTTGACGGTACAGGTCCCCCAGGGTACAACCGTCGCTCAGTGTATTGAGCGCTCCGGCATTGAGCAGCACTTTACCGACATTGATCTCAATCAGCAAAAAGTCGGTATCTGGAATAAGGCAGCTAAGCTGGACGCTGCCCCCCGTGATGGTGACCGCATCGAAATTTATCGGCCTTTGATAGCTGACCCCAAAGCTGTGCGTAAGCGTCGTGCCGAGCGGGCCAAACAGGAAGGCCGGGCCGATAAGGTGACCGGGGGACGTCCTGACACCCAACGTAATCAGAGAAGTAAGGAGTAGCTATGCGCTTGTATATTATGCGCCATGGTCATGCAGTGTTGCCGCTCTCTGCGCAATCTGATGAACAACGTGAGTTAACTGCCGAAGGAGAGCAGGAAGTAGCGGCTAGCGCCCGCTGGCTGGCCGCAGAAGTTGATGGTCTGGACGCCTGTTTTGTCAGCCCTTACATCCGCGCACAACAAAGCGCCGCGGTAGCACTAACGTTCATTGACACTGACCATCGTGCTGATTTGCGCGAGTTAACACCGGATACCGAACCGGCACAAACGCTGGCCGCGCTAGTGGCGGAACTGAGTGGCAGTGAGGCTGAAGTTAACCGGAAAAAAGTGTTACTGGTATCACACATGCCACTGGTCAGTTATCTGGTGCACGAAATTGACCGCGCCAAACAGCCTCCTATTTTCCCGACGGGGGCAATCGCAGTCCTGGACTTTGATCCACAAACTCTGCGCGGCTCATTCAAACAGTTAAAGGCTGCCGAGCGGGTTGCCAGCTGAACCCGTTAATCGCGCCGCTTAATTAAGATCAGAATAGCGGCATCGCCACCCCAGGTTTTAGGCGCCTGATGAAAGGCGCGCAGGCCGGGGTACTGGATCAGCCAGTGCGGCACTTGCTCCTTTAAGCGGCCACTGCCATGACCGTGCATGACAGAGCAACATTCAATTAACTGTTGCTCGCAGGCCTGCAACATAGCGGTGAGCTCGAGTTTTGCTGTGGCCAGAGTCATACCGTGTAAGTCCAGCAACATATCCGGGCTGTAGTCGCCACGCCTGAGTTGCTTAGCCAAATACGGTGATTCCCCCTCTGCCACATAGCGCACCGGTCCCTCGCCAAGATAACCCTGGAATTGGTCGGAAAAAACGTCCGCTGCCGCATTGTTGGCTGCAGTCACCGCCCGGGTCTGCTGGCGGCGCTGTTTTTTCTGCAGGCGCTGGCGGGCTGGCAGGGGCTGAACGCGGTCGCTGGTTAAGGTTTTTGCTCCGCGTGCGGCTTGTCGAAATAGCTCGATGTCGTCGTCAGTAACCGTCTGGGCCAGCTCTGTTTTTAGCCTTTTCTTACTCTTCATGATGGATGATTCTGACGCTTGTTTAGGTTATTCTATAGCACATGAGACTAGTATAAATCATTCAGCTGAGCGGAGACACCGTTGAACCCCTCAATTATCGAAAACGCTGTGCAGGACCTGCACACTATTGATGATCTACTGCGCTTCAGCGTCACTCAAATGACCGCGCAGGAACTTCACTTCGGCCATGGCACGGTCAACGCCGTCGAAGAGGCCCGGGTATTGCTGGGCTTTATACTGCAGCTGACCCCGGATGAGCTATTTGACAGTCGTCATTGTCGGCTGACCAGGGACGAAAAAGCGGCTTATCTTAAGCTGTTACAGCAGCGTATTGAACAGCGCCGGCCTGCTGCTTATCTGACCCGCCAGTCCTGGTTTGCCGGTCTGCCTTTTTACGTTGACGAACGGGTTCTTGTTCCGCGCTCACCACTGGCTGAACTGATAGAAGCGAGCTTTCAGCCCTGGTTAACTGAGCCCCCCGCCCGCATTCTTGATTTGTGTACCGGCAGCGGCTGTATTGCCGTTGCCTGTGCCTACCAGTTTAGTGATGCTGAAATTGATGCGGTAGACCTATCCACCGATGCGTTGCTGGTGGCAGAACAAAACATAGCTGAGCACGGTTTGGACGACCGCGTATTCCCGTTACGCTCGGATTTATTCGAACAGCTGACAGGAGAACGCTACGACCTGATTGTCAGTAACCCTCCCTACGTGGACAGTGAAGACATGGAAGACTTGCCGGCAGAATATCAGCATGAGCCGGTGATGGGGTTAGCTGCCGGCGATGATGGTCTGGAGTTAGTTGATAAAATGCTGTTACAGGCAGCTGATCACCTCAACCCTGAGGGTTTATTAATTTGTGAAGTGGGTAACTCGATGCCGGCGCTAAACAATAAATACCCCCGCACCCCATTTTTATGGGTAGAGTTTGAGCGTGGTGGCGACGGCGTATTCATCCTGTCACAGGCGCAGTTGCAGCAGCACAGGAGCGATTATGGCCGGTAACTCATTTGGAGAATTGTTCCGGGTAACCACCTTTGGCGAGAGCCACGGCCCGGCATTAGGTGGTGTTGTTGATGGTTGCCCGCCGGGCCTGCCATTGTCAGAACAACAAATACAACAGGCGCTGGATCGCCGTAAACCCGGCTCTAGCCGCTATACCACCGCGCGCCGCGAAAACGATCAGGTAGAAATTTTGTCTGGTGTGTTTGAGGGGCGCACCACAGGAACCCCTATCGGTTTACTGATCCGTAACCAGGATCAGCGTAGCCAGGACTATGCCAACATCAAGGACAGTTTCCGGCCGGGCCATGCCGATTATGTGTATCAGCAAAAGTATGGTTTTCGCGACTACCGCGGCGGAGGCCGGTCTTCGGCAAGAGAGACTGCCATGCGGGTTGCAGCCGGCGCTATCGCTACCCAGTTGTTGCAGCAGCAGGGAATTGAGATCCGCGCCGGGCTGGTGCAAATGGGGGATGTGGTGGCACAACAACTGGACTGGGCAAGCGTTCGTGATAACCCATTATTTTGTCCTGATGCTAATGCCGTTGAACCGATGCAGGATTTGATTAAGCAGCTGCTCAAAGAGGGCGACTCTGTTGGCGCCCGCATCCACTTGCAGGCTGACGGGCTGCCGCCGGGGTGGGGCGAACCGGTTTTTGACCGGCTGGATGCTGATTTAGCGAAAGCGCTAATGAGTATCAACGCTGCTAAAGCAGTCGCTATTGGTGATGGTTTTGCGGTGGTTAATCAGCGCGGTAGTGAACACCGTGATGAGATGACGCCTGGCGGATTTTGTTCCAATCACGCCGGTGGCGTGCTGGGAGGGATCAGTTCCGGACAACAATTACGGGCTGATATTGCCTTCAAACCAACCTCCAGCATCAGCTTGTCCGGTGACAGCATTAATCGTTTTGGTCAAGCAGAAGCCATTGTCACCCGCGGTCGTCATGATCCCTGTGTAGGCATTCGTGCGGTGCCAATTGTCGAAGCCATGGCAGCCTTGGTATTGGTCGATCATTGGTTGCGACATCGCGCGCAAAATGCGGATGTTAAGCAATCAACGCCGGTTATCCGTTAGTACAGGTGAGAAGCAGCAGTGCAGCAACGGCATTATCAAGAGTTAATCGATATTTTCTCGGCCTGTTTTGGCAATACCGAGTCAACGCTGTTAGTGGCCGGCAAGGACGAGCCGTTTTATCAGCCGGCAGCTCAGGGTGAGCGCTTTCACCGAGTGGTTTTTGGGCATGGGTTTTACGCGTCAGCATTGCATGAAGTGAGCCACTGGTGTATTGCCGGAAAAGTCAGACGCTTGATCTTTGACTACGGTTACTGGTACCGGCCTGATGGCCGCAGTGCAGTGGAGCAAGCGGCTTTTGAACAAGTCGAGCGCAAGCCGCAGGCACTTGAATGGCTATTTTCGCTGTGTGCCGACGTTCCGTTTCGGGTCAGTGTTGACAATCTTAGCGGTATTGAAGTTGACAGAGCGGCCTTTGCTAATGCAGTAAAAGCACAGTTATTAGACTACTATGATAGACAGTTGCCGGTACGAGCCGAATGTTTCGCCCGTGCCTTATGCGACTTTTATCACACCCGCTGGCCGGTTCGGGAGCAGATTCTCGAACTGGTTACGGACTAATGCCGAACAAGGAGAATGCATATGTTACGTCGAATTTTAATTATCGGCTGCCTGCTGGGTCTGGCCAGCTGTGCAACCATCGAAGGTGCCGGTGAAGACTTAGAAAGTGCCGGGGAAGCGATCCAGGACTCAGCAGAGAACCCCGGCGAATAATGACGACGCAGCGCTTATCGATTGGTTTTGTCGTTAATCCGTTTGCCGGTATCGGCGGTGCGGTTGCCTTAAAGGGCAGTGACGGGGCAGAAACGCGCGAAAAAGCACTGCAACTGGGGGCAGAACTGAAGGCCGGTTGCCGTGCTGAGCAGACCCTGTCAGTAATTGAGCCCTATCGCGACAGGATACAGTTCGTTACGGCTGCTGGCGCAATGGGGGCTGACTTACTCGAGCAACGGGGTTTTTTCTACCAGAGCGTATATCAGCCGGACCAACAACAGACCTCAGCTGAAGATACTCAACAGGCAGTGCAGTGCATCCAGCAACAGGGTGTCGACATTTTGGTTTTTGCCGGCGGTGACGGAACTGCGCGCGATGTTTACCAGTGTCTTAACGAAACACAATTGGTGCTTGGTATTCCGGCCGGGGTAAAAATCCATTCCGGGGTTTATGCGGTCAGCCCGAAAGCCGCAGGTCGGGTAATCGAACGGCTGATTAAGGGGCAGCTGTCATCCCTGCACCTGGCTGACGTGATGGACATTGATGAAGAGCTGTTTCGGCAAGGTATCGTAAAAGCCCGACGCTTTGGTGAAATGTTAATACCGGCTGAATTAGAGTATGTGCAGGCGGTAAAAATGGGCGGTAAAGAGAGCAACGAACTGGTGTTAGCTGATATTGCTGCTGAGGTTATAGAGCGAACTGATGATGAGCATTTGATTATGGGTTCCGGCTCGACGGTTGCCGCAATTATGGAAGAAATGGGGCTGGATAACACTTTGCTGGGCGTGGACTGGGTTCACCAACAGCAACTGCTGGCAAGGGATTTAACAGAGGCTGAGCTTTATCAGCGAGTAAAAGAACAGAATCCGGGCCGGGTGAAGCTGGTTATTACCCTTATCGGCGGCCAGGGGCATATCTTCGGCCGCGGTAACCAACAGCTGAGTCCGCGTATCTTGCGGCATGTCGGTCGTGACAACATCTATCTGGTGGCAACGAAAAAGAAATTGGAAGGTCTGCAGGGTAAGCCGCTGTTAATGGACTCGGGAGATGAGGCGCTGGATAAAGACTGGTCGGGCTTAATTACGGTAATAACCGGTTATCATGATGAAGTGGTGGTGCGGCTACAGGCTATTGAGTAGCCACACCCGTTAAACTCTAAAACTGTGTTTTCGGCAGGTGAACTACCAGTCCGTCAAGCTCGTCAGTGAGTTCGATTTGGCAACTCAGGCGGCTGTTATCTTTCGGCTCTACGGCCATGTCGAGCATGTCTTCTTCTTGTTCAGATGGCGGGTCAAGTTTCGCCTGCCATTTTTCGTCGACATAACAGTGGCAGGTTGCACAGGATAAAACCCCACCGCACTCGCCGACAATGCCGTCGATAAAATTGTCTACGGCAGCTTCCATGACATTGGTACCACTGTCAGCTTCGGCTTCAAACTGATTTCCATCCGCATCGATAAAGTAAACTGTCGGCATAGCTCTCTCAAGGTCAGAAAAATTAAAGCCATAGGATAAAATAGCCGCTTGCTAAAGACAATGCTAACGGCGTTAAACAAAAGGCTCGATTTACGTGCTACCATTTCGCAATGCGTATAACAGGAGGTAAGTTAGTATGGCATGGCATTCTAATCGAGAGTTTTTTGTATCCTGGGAAGAACTGCACCGGGCTACCAAAGAGTTAGCACGGCGTCAGTTGCCGGCTGAACAATACAAGGGCATTATTGCCGTCAGCCGCGGTGGGTTGGTGCCGACCGCTATCATTGCCCGTGAATTGAATCTGCGAACTGTAGACTGTGTCGCCGTTAGCTCTTATGACCACGATCAACAGCGTGATCAGCTGCAAACCTTAAAAGATGTGTCAGCAACCACCGATGGTGAAGGGTTTTTAGTTGTTGATGATTTGGTTGATACCGGCAACACCCTTAAGTATCTGCGCCAACGACTACCAAAAGCAAAGTTTATTACCGTATACGCTAAGCCAGCGGGTATGGCGTTGGTTGACGACTATGTTGCGGATTTAGATCAGGATACCTGGATTCACTTCCCGTGGGATATGCATTTGCATTATGTCGAGCCGTTAGCCGGCCACCACCGCTGATAACAGTGACAGCGCAATGCAGCATCACAGTGACGCTGCATTGCGGGCAGGTTTTATAATTAAGCGCTGGTGCCGGTTATGTGAGCCAGCACGTCATCGATTTTTAACTTAATCTTTTCGCCTTCGCAGCGGTTCTGGTATTCGACATTGTTATCGTCGAGGTTCCGTTCGCCAACGACTATCTGATGCGGGATACCAATCAGTTCCATGTCCGTGAACATAACACCAGGTCGCTCTTTACGGTCATCAAATAGCACTTCAACCCCATGATCCTTGAGTTGCTGGTAAAGCTGCTCGGCAGTTTCCTGAACTCGTACTGACTTATGCATGTTCATAGGAATGATAACCGCCTGAAAGGGTGCCAGATTATCCGGCCAGCGAATGCCTCGCTCATCATGGTGTTGCTCAATGGCCGCTGCGACAATGCGTGACACACCGATGCCATAACAACCCATTAATAAATGCTCATGTTTACCGGTCTCTGCCAGAACCCCAACCTTCATTGCGTCACTGTATTTTTTACCCAGCTGAAATATGTGGCCGACCTCGATACCCCGCGCAATTTTCAGTTTTCCCTGACCGCAAGGGCTGACATCGCCCTCGACAACGTTACGGATATCCACTGAGTGGGCGATTTGAGCATCACGCTGCCAGTTAACGCCGGTTAAAAAATAACCTTTTTTGTTAGCGCCACAGGCAAAATCTGCCAGCTGAGCGGCTGTATGGTCAACCAGAACCGGACCATTAAAATCAACCGGCCCTAAAAACGCGTTCGGCAGCTCATTTTCCTGTCCGCTGGCTTTAAACGTCAAAGGGCTGGCTACGGCTTCAAGTTTTTCGGCTTTTATGCTATTTAGCTCGTGATCGGCACGGATGACCAGCAGGACTTCATCGGCTTCAATGGCGTCACTGGCCTGAACCAGATAACACTTTATCGCTTGCTGGGCAGATACTGTCAGGGGTTGCAGTAAAGCGGCCAGATCTTCGCCTTGCACCGCGTGCTCCTGCAACGGCATCGACGGTTCCGGCCGTTCGCCCTGTGGTGCAACCGCCTCAGCCATTTCTACGTTAGCAGCGTAGTCAGAGCTGTCAGAGAAGGCGATTTCATCCTCGCCGGAGTTGGCCAGCACATGGAATTCGTGGGAAGAGTGACCGCCAATAGAACCGGTATCGGCAATAACCGGGCGATAGTCCAGCCCCAGGCGCTGGAATACACGGCAGTAGGCCTGATACATTTCATCGTAGGCCTGCTGTAAACAGTCTTCCGTTAAATGAAACGAATAGGCGTCTTTCATAACAAATTCGCGGGCGCGCATTACGCCGTAACGAGGGCGTATTTCATCGCGGAATTTTGTCTGAATCTGAAACAGGGTCACGGGCAGCTGTTTGTAGCTTTTTACTTCTTTGCGGATCAGTTCACTGATGATTTCCTCATGGGTCGGCCCCAATAGGAAGTCGCGCTGATGACGATCTTTAAGCCGCAGTAATTCCGGCCCGTAGTCATCCCAGCGACCGGATTCCTGCCATAAATCGGCAGGTTGCACCATCGGCATTAAAATTTCGAGCGCGTCAATGCCCTGCATTTCTTCGCGCACCACTTGCTCGATTTTACGCAGCACCCGTAAACCACTTGGCGTCCAGGTATATAAGCCGGAAGCGACTTTACGAATCATCCCGGCCCGGAGCATCAGCTGGTGGCTGATGACCTCGGCATCGGATGGAGTTTCCTTTAGTGTTGATAATAAATATTGGCTGCTACGCATGATGCAATGGTCTCATGTTGGTTTCGCAAAACAGCCAGAAGTTTACCAGCGTCTGTGCCATCTCAAAAGCCTTTTACGGCGCCAGTGGACGAATTTCTTCGACGATCAATTGTTGGTCTTCAACATGCCAGTGAATATCATAATCAAACAATTTGCTGGCGTATTGGCGCTGCGGCTGTTGTTTTTGATAAGCGGGGCGCGGATCCTGGCTCAAAACTTCGCGAATAACGGCCTCTAACTCGGGTACCTGGCGGCAGAACTGCTGTAGCTGTTGTTTGGCCTGAGGGGCGAAAATCACCTGCAACTGAGCGGGCTTAGTTCCGGCAAAGTCACTGCTTGCCTCGTTAATACAGTCTACGTAGGGAACATAGGGTTTAATATCCACAATGGGCGTTTTGTCGAGTAAGTCGGTTCCTGACACAACCAGGCGGGTATTGGGCTCGCTTTCAACAGCTAATAGTTTAACCACCGATAACCCCAGGTTATTTGGCCGAAAGGGCGAGCGGGTGGCAAAAACGCCCAGGCTCTGGTTACCCCCCAGGCGCGGTGGACGAACTTGCTCCTGCCACTGTTTATCCACATGTTGATGGAACTGAAACAACAGCCACAAATGACTATGCTGTTCAATACCTTTAATACTGGCGTTGTGGTTGTAATCGCCGGTTAGCTCAATAGTTGCCCTTACCGATGGCGCAAGGCCGGGTTGACGGGGAATACTGAATTTTTCCGGGAATGGGGTGTGGATTATAGCAATGGGTTGCATTTTTGCTCCTGCTAATAAGTTGCCGTCTGCACTAAATTTTAAGCTAAAGCGCTAATGTGCGCTTTTCTGTTTTTTCTAAGTTAATTCTAAGCTCATGAAATAAAAAGATAAAATTATTTGGCACAAGGCTTGCTAAGTAGACTTTGTCAACGCGTTATCAGTATCGAGCGTACCACCAACTGAAAAACAGAACAGGACAAAGCGATATGTTAAAGCAAAAAATATGGCCACTGGCTTTAGGACTGATTGGATTAACCACCGCAGCATCGGCTGTCTATGCCGATGAGCAGGCGATCAGTGAATATCAGTTTGCTGTCAATGACGCAACTGAGTTAAGCATTGACAGTGGTGTGGCTGAAGTAGAATTTATCCGTGGCGAGGCCGGCGAAGTACAGATTGAACTAACGGTAAAGAAGACTAAGGGCAGCCTGCTGCCGTCTGACCCTGATATTCATGGTGTTACCTTAGTCAGTGATTGGCGCGGCAACCAACTGCAACTATCTGTTTCACCTGATGATGATATTCATACCCACTGGCGGGTTACCTTACCAAAAATGGCAGCAATTGATGTTGATGTGGGTGTCGGTGAAATTTACGGAGCCGTGGATACCACAGACACACGTCTTAATTTAGGGGTAGGTAAAGTGGAACTGGCTCTTTACGGTGATGATATCAGTCGTATTTTTGCTGACGTGGGTATTGGTAAATCGTCGGTTAGCGGCATGACATCAGGTGATATCGAACAGACCCGCGCTATTGTTAGCTCCGAAACCGAAGCCCGGGGTAATGGACGTTACCGTATTAGTGCCGATGTCGGCGTGGGTGATGCGGGATTCACCGTATTCCAGCTAAAATAAGTCAGCCTCAGTCTAAAAAGGACGCCTTATTAAAATTATCCAGCTATTAAGGCGTCCGTTATTATTCAGTGACTAAGAGCGTTTGGCGATGAGAAATTGATCTAACGACTGGCCCTGATTAATGGCTTGCTGCAGCGCTTTGGGCATTCTGCCCTGACCAGTCCAGGTTTTTGTTTCACCGGTCAGATCCCGATATTCATACTTTGCTGGTTTCGGGTTGCGTTTACGCTGAGTTTTTTGTTTTAAATCCGTTAAAGACTCAGAACCGAGTTCTTCTTCTAAAATATCAGAAATATCGATACCTGCTTCCTGCATAGAGCGTTTTAATTCAGCAATTTTTATTTTCTTTAATTGCCGCTGTTGTTCACGCTCTGCTTCTTCCTGCTCTCGATTAGCAATAATGCGCGCTAACTTTTCCTGTATGTTTTTTAACTCATCAATTTCAATGTCTTTTAACGCAGCATTTAAACGGCGTTCATGGCGGATAATATTAATAAAATCACTCATGATCTTCCTTAGGTGTATTAATAACTCACAAAGTCAAAAAATAATTACATATTAGGGTAAGTTGGTCCACCCCCGCCTTCGGGTGTTACCCAGGTAATATTTTGTGACGGGTCTTTAATATCACAAGTTTTACAATGGATGCAGTTCTGCGCATTAATTTTAAAGACTTGTTTACCATCTTCCTCAACAATCTCATAAACACCAGCAGGGCAATAGCGCTGAGCGGGCTCAGCATACTCCGGCAAATTAACTGTTAACGGAATATCGTTGTCTTCTAATTTTAAATGGCAGGGCTGATCTTCAGCATGATTAGTATTGGATAAAAATACCGATGATAAGCGATCAAAAGTTAATTGATTGTCGGGCTTTGGATAATCAATAGGCTGATGTTTGTCAGCTTTTTCGGTGCACTGGTAATCTGCTGTCCACTCTTTAAATTTAAACGGTAACTTGCCGGCAAAATAATTCTGATCCAGCATATTGTAAGCCCCGCCGAGTGTATTACCAAGCTTATGAATTGCGCCGCCAAAGTTTCGTGAACGATATAATTCATCAAACACCCAGGACTTTTCAAAAGCGTCTTTGTATTGGCTCAGATCATTATGCTGTTGACCTTCTGCAATGGCTGAGAATACAGTTTCAGCGGCAATCATCGCTGACTTCATGGCGGTGTGATTACCTTTAATTTTTGCAAAGTTGAGAGTGCCCGCGTTGCAGCCCACCATCATACCACCGGGGAACGTCATCTTCGGTAATGAATAATATCCACCTTTGGTAATGGCACGGGCGCCATAGGTTACCCGTTTACCATTTTCCAGCACCTGCTTGATGGCCGGATGAGTTTTAAAGCGTTGAAACTCCTGAAAAGGGTTCAGATACGGATTCTTATAGTTTAAATCCACAATAAGCCCCACATACACCTGACCGTCATCAGCATGGTATAAGTAACCGCCTCCGGAGCCGTTATCGACCAACGGCCAACCCGCTGTGTGGACTACTTTACCGGGCTCGTGCACTTCGGCCGGAACATCCCAGACTTCTTTAAATCCTAGCCCATAGTGTTGCGGTGTGCAGTCTTTATCCAGCTCAAACTGTTTGATTAGTTGCTTGCCCAAGTGACCGCGCGAGCCTTCGGCAAATAGCGTGTATTTGGCCCGCAATTCCATCCCGGGCATATAGCCATCTTTTTCTGAGCCGTCAGCGGCTACACCCATGTCTCCGGTTTGGATGCCGGCAACACTACCGTCCTCGTTGTACAGCAACTCACTGGCGGCAAAGCCAGGAAAAATTTCGATACCCAGTTGTTCAGCTTGTTCTGCTAACCAACGGCAAATATTACCCATACTGACAATATAATTGCCTTCATTATGAAAGGTTTTTGGTACCGCGAGGCCAGGTATTTTTGAATAATCCTGATGGTCTTTTAAAAACAGGATGTCATCACCGCTGACCGCTGTATTCAGCGGGGCTCCCAACTCTTTCCAGTTAGGGAACAACTCGGTCAGGGCGCGTGGCTCAAATACTGCTCCGGAGAGAATATGAGCACCGATATCAGCACCTTTTTCGACAACACAAATCATTAACTCCTGATCGGCTTCTTTCGCCAGTTGCCCAAGCCGGCAGGCGGCAGCCAGGCCAGCTGGACCGGCACCTACGATGACAACATCAAAATCCATGCTTTCTCGTTCCACATTAACCTCCGCTTCACTGGGCAATCTGTACTGGTATCAGCCCGTGATAATTTTCTAATAACTGGGTGAACTCGGCTGCCGGCACAGGTTTACTAAACAGGAATCCCTGGCCAATACCACAGTCCCGATTCATTAAGAAATCGACTTGCTGTGATGTTTCTATACCTTCTGCAACCAATTGAATATTTAAGTTTTTAGCCAAGTTGATAATCGTTTGTACAATTACCGCATCGTCATCGTTTTCCGGCAGATCTTTAACAAATGAACGGTCAATTTTTAATGAGGTTACCGGAAAGTTTTTCAAATAGGATAAAGACGAATAGCCAACACCAAAATCATCGATGGCCAGGCTAATGCCATGCTCCCGGATGGCGTGCATGAAGTTGGTATGAGACTGAATATTCTCAATAAACACTTGTTCCGTTAATTCCAATTCAATATGGTCTGCCGGCACCTGAGCGTTATTAACAGTCTCCATAATATCATCAACTAAGTCCGGTAAATGCAGCTGCTTGCCGGATATATTGATGGCCATGGTTAACTCATCGAAGCCCATTTTGTGCCAGCTATGAAGTTGTTTACAGGCTTCTTTTAAGACAAACTCTGATAACGGGATAATTAAGCCGGTATCTTCAGCAATGGGTATAAATTGATCCGGGCCCACCACAGTACCGTCTTCCTGCACCCAGCGCACTAAAGCCTCTAAGCCAACAATGCGATAACTCAGTAAATCAACTTTTGGCTGATAGTACACCTGTAACGCTTCGTTCTCGACTGCGTAACGAAGCTGCTTAACCAGTTCCAGTTTCTGGGCCAAATCGCGGTGTACCGCTTTATCGTATAAATGAAACGTATTGCGGCCATTATCTTTAGCTTGATACAACGCCGTATCAGCATTACGAATAAGGTATTCCGGATTAAAGTCAGCATCGTTAGCGAAAGCGATACCGATAGACGCACTGATAAATAACTCATAATCATCGACAAAGAAGTGCGAATCCAAAGCGGCCAGAAGCTGTTGTGAGACCTGCAAGACTTTTTGCCGCTCTTCAGGCTGAAAAATAGCCAGCAAAAATTCATCGCCGCCGGAGCGCGCCAACCGGCTATTATCCGGGGCCAGCTTACTGATACGGCGGGCAACGCGGCGCAGCAGCTCGTCGCCTACCGTGTGACCAAGCGCATCATTGACTTCTTTAAAGCGGTCCAGGTCGATAAACAGTACGGCTGTGTTGGCTGTCTTGTCGGTGTCTCGCAAATGTTCCGCTAACAACCGCATTAGGGCATTACGGTTAATGAGATTGGTCAGCGAGTCGTGTTCGGCCAAGTAGGCCATTTGCTTTTCAATTCGCTCGCGCTCATCAATTTCACTGTACAGTTCGATATTGGCATCAGCCAGCTGCTGGGCTTTAAAACGGCTTTGCGCCAGAATATAAATGACGAAAGTCAGCATCGCGGTAATAAGAAGACCGGCGATTAAGATCGCCAGGGCGATGCCGCCCTGCAATTGGCGCAGTTTTGCCGGCGTTAACCACAGCTGCAACTGCCAGCTATTGCCCAACAGTTGCAAGTTTCGTTCGATTTGCCATTCTGGTTTAAGACTAATGTCACCGGCGAACTGATAAAGTGTTTGTTGCCGATGGCTTATGGCCAACTGAAATCCTTCGGCAATGTTACTGCGAATGACATTGTTCAGTAAGTCCTGCAGGCTGATAATGAGGCCGAGGAAACCGGCTTCCCCGGCCCGCTGCAGGCGAGCAAACATAATAATATCACTGCTTAGCCGACCCAAATTACCGGCGTCGCCAACCATGGCGTGGCGATTACCCGCCGACTCGGTAAGGGTCGGAATTAATTCGGAATCACTGAACCGGGTCCCCAGTAACTGAGGTTGCCGTACGGCTGGATAAAAACGCTGGATGGTTAAATCAGGAGATAGCCAGACCATGCCCTGAACACTTTGATAGTACAAGGTAATAAGCTCAGCATCATACTGCCAGCGTTGGTCAATAGACTCAGTGCTCTGTTCCCATTCGCGCGCCAACAGCTCAGTGGCAAATAAATGAGAGGTTAAGTTTTGCCGGATTTCCCGCTGTATATTGAATGCTTCTGACTGCAATGCTTCGTTAACTGTCTGGTTTTCCAGATAACGCAAATAACTAAAAGCCAGCACGGTTAATAGCGTGCCGGCAAAAGCTGTTAAAAATACCTGTTTCGCACCAGGGAAAAGAGTCATAACTGCCTTTAGCTTGTTAATAAAGTTTTTTAAAAGGCTCGTTATCAGTTCAATTCGGGCCGGTCACGAAACTCGTCGAGTGCCTCTGGATTAGCCAGGGCGTCGGTGTTTTTAACCGGCTCGTTATGGACTACATTGCGAACCGCTAATTCCACAATCTTACCACTGATTGTGCGCGGGATGTCAGCCACTTGCAATATAACAGCCGGAACATGACGGGGGGTTGCATTAGCGCGTACGGTTTTCTTTATTTTGTCCCGCAGCTCATCATCCAGACTGATGTCATCGCGGAGTTTGACGAACAAAACAACGCGTTCATCGTCTTCATGCTGTTGCCCAATGGCAATACTTTCCATCACTTCGTCGACTTTTTCGACCTGGCGATAAATTTCCGCTGTACCAATACGAACGCCACCGGGATTCAAAACGGCATCAGAACGGCCATAAATTATCACTCCGCCATGTTCGGTTAACTGCGCAAAGTCGCCGTGAGCCCAGGTGTTTTCAAAGCGGGCAAAGTAGGCGTTAAAGTAACGTTCGCCATCATCGTCCTGCCAAAAGCCAAGGGGCATAGAAGGAAACGAATTTTCACAGACCAATTCGCCTTTCTCGCCTTCGACTGGCTCGCCAGTGTCATTGTAGACATTAACCGCCAGCCCCAGCCCGCGACACTGCAGTTCACCGCGATAGACCGGTAGAATAGGGCAGCCAAGGGCAAAGCAGGACAGGATATCGGTGCCGCCGGAAATCGAAGACAGACACACATCCGTTTTGATGTCGCGATACACGTAGTCGAAACTTTCCGGGGGTAAAACCGAACCTGTGGTCAGCAGGGTGCGTAATTTTTCAAGGTCATGAGACTCCCGTGGCTTAACGTCTGCTTTTTCCAGTGCTGCGAGGTACTTAGCACTGGTACCAAAGACGGTGATACCTTCCTGTTCCGCCACATCCCACAGGAACTTAGCTTCGGGAGCGAACGGAGAACCGTCAAAGAGCACCAGCGTGGCATCATGAGCCAGCCCGCTGACCAGCCAGTTCCACATCATCCAGCCACAGGTAGTGAAATAAAATAAGACGTCTTCACTGCTCAGATCAGTATGCAGTCCATGTTCTTTGAGATGCTGTAACAGCGTGCCGCCGGCACCGTGAATAATGCACTTTGGAACACCCGTGGTGCCGGATGAAAACATAATATAAAGCGGGTGATTAAATTCGGTAGTGACAAACTCAATATCGGTAGCATCATTGTCAGTTAAGTGCTCCCAGCTGATAACCTGATCCCCTGTCAACTGGTCACTCTGGTCACTAAAACTAACCAGTATCAGTTGTTCCACACTGTTAAGCTGATCGAGTATATCCGCTACTTTATCTTTAATATTAAGATTTTTGCCATTGTAAAAATAACCATCGACAGTTAACAACACTTTCGGCTCTATCTGGCCGAAGCGATCGACGACACCCTGCACACCAAAGTCCGGTGAACAAGAGGACCAGACAGCACCAAGACTTGTCGTCGCTAACATGGCAACCAGGGTTTCAATGCAATTGGGCATCATTGCAGCGACCCGGTCGCCTTTAACAACGCCGGCTTGCTTCAGTCCGGCCGCAGTTTGCGCGACAAGCTGATAAAGTTCTCCGTAAGTCAGTTGCTGTCGGCTTCCGTCCTCGCCACGGAAAATCACCGCTACTTTATTATCGCGGCGGCGTAACAGATTCTCTGCAAAGTTCAGTTTGCCTTCAGGAAACCATGTTGCTTGCGGTAGTTTTTCCTTATCAACAACAATGTTGTCACCCTTATCGCCGATAACCTGAAAGTAGTCCCAAATCATTGACCAAAAACATTCACTGTTTTCCACAGACCACTGATAAAGATCCTGGTAATTGGCCAGTGTCTGGCCTTGCAGCGTATTCACCTGCTGTAAAAAGTCAGTCATTTGTGCATCAGCAATGGTATCTGCCGATGGCTGCCAGAGTGGTGTTGTTGTCATAGTCACTTCCCTTGTTTGGCGAGTTCGGCCAGCGCGACCTGTGAACGCGGGCCATGACCTAAATGTTGGCAAATGCCAGCGCCGGCAGCAATCAGTTTTTCTAAATTAATACCGGTGTCGATGCCCATCCCGTGCAGCATATAAACCACATCTTCGGTGGCGACATTGCCACTGGCTCCTTTAGCATAAGGACAGCCGCCTAATCCGGCTACCGCACTGTCGATGGTCGCGACTCCGACGGGCAGGCATGCACTAATGTTGGCCAGAGCCTGGCCATAGGTATTGTGAAAATGCAGTGCAAGATGTTCGACAGGTACTTCTGCGGCGACTGCCTGCAGCATTTCTCTGGCCTTTAATGGGGTGCCGGTACCAATGGTGTCACCCAGAGATATTTCATAGCAGCCCATGTCATACAGCGTTTTTGCCACCCGCACCACATCGGCTAGCGGCACGTCACCCTGGTAAGGGCAGCCAAGTACGCAAGATACATAGCCCCGCACAGGAATACCTTGTTCTTTGGCAGCGCTGATGACGGGCTGAAAGCGGGCCAGAGATTCATCGATGCTGCAGTTGATATTTTTTTGACTAAACGCTTCAGAAGCAGCGCCAAATACCGCCACTTCATCAGTATTTACCGCCAGCGCGTTATCAAAACCTTTCAGGTTAGGGGCTAAGCCGGCATAAGTGACACCCTTAGCCCGGTTGATACGCTGCATAACGTCTGCACTGTCCGCCATTTGCGGCACCCACTTAGGGCTGACGAAACTGGCGCTTTCGATATAGCTCAGGCCGGCTTCGGTTAGCTGGTCAATCAATTCAACCTTTGCGGCCGTCGACACAGCCACTTCGTTTTGCAGACCGTCACGAGGACCTACTTCGACGATTTTTACCCGCTCAGGCAGTGAAGTCGTGGTCATTATTCCTCCTCGGTCATTGCCATTAGCTCATCACCATCGCTGACTAAGTCGCCGGCAGCGTAGTAAATTTCGGTGATCTCACCACTGTGACCGGCACGAATGGTGTATTCCATTTTCATCGCTTCCATGATCACCAGCGGCTGATCCTTTTCAACCGTGTCGCCCGGGTTGACCAGCACTTCCATGATAGTGCCGTTCATTGGTGCCACAAGTCCGCCATGGGCAGCTTCATCAACCAGAGTGTCAGTCACTTTGTGGCGGTGCAGGGTAACCGGACCTTGCTCGGTAAATACGGTTAACTCTTGGTCATCCGCGCAAATAAAGCGCTGATAGCGATAGCCATTACGAATGACTGTAAGCTGATCGTCATTAACCTGAACCTGCCAGGTACATTGGTTGTCGTCTTCACCGGTAATAAAATGGTCGCCCCGTTGCTCAACAGCAACCACATGTACCTCGCCCTGATGCTGCAGTTCTATTTGATGCACGGCGGCGTCATTCAGACGCATGGCATTTGCTTGCTGCCAGGGCGATGCGGTAGCAGCCAGCCCATTTTGTCGAGACACAACGTCATACAAAGCAGCCTCTGTGCCAATTCGCTGAATATCAATGTCATCAGCGGGCATCAGCGATTGTTCGTGTTGCTGAATAAACTCTGTGGTCAGGTTCATTTGCACAAATTCGGGATGACTGGCTAAGCGGTGTAAAAAGTCGATATTGGTAGTTAGACCGGTTAACCGGTACTGACGTAACGCCCGTTGCAGTTTTAATAGCGCCCGCTGGCGGTCAGTATCCCAGACAATCAACTTAGCGATCATTGGATCATAGAACGAAGAGATTTCATCGCCTTCGGTAATACCGGTATCGATACGTACACCCGGTTCACCTTCAGGCGTGCGTAAATGGCGGATCTGGCCGGTACAGGGTAGAAAGTCGTTGTCCGGATCTTCTGCGTAAATCCGTGCCTCAAAAGCGTGACCGGTGACTTGAATATCATCTTGTATCAGCGGCAGTGGCTGGCCTGAAGCAACTAACAGTTGCCACTCGACTAAATCCTGACCCGTTACCATTTCGGTCACCGGGTGTTCAACCTGTAGCCGGGTGTTCATCTCCATAAAGAAAAACTCACCGCTTTGGTCGTACAGGAACTCGACCGTACCGGCGCCTACATAGTCAATGGCCTGGGCAGCTTTTACGGCAGCCTCACCCATGGCTTTACGAGTGCTCTCAGTCAGTGCCGGGGCAGGGGCTTCTTCCAGCACCTTTTGGTGGCGACGTTGTACTGAGCAATCACGCTCGGCTAAATATACGGCGTTACCATGCTCGTCACAAAACACCTGGATTTCGACGTGACGTGGATTACGGATAAAGCGCTCGAACAGCATTTTGTCGTTGCCAAACGAGGAATTTGCTTCGCGCTTGGCTGAGGCCAGCGCCTGGTCAAACTCGTCAATGCTTTCGACCACCCGCATGCCTTTGCCGCCGCCGCCATAGGCTGCTTTTAAGAGTAACGGGAAGCCAACTTCTTCGGCTTTCGCTTTTAATGCTGCGGGCTCTTGCTCGCTGCCATGGTAACCGGGCACTAACGGCACGCCGGCTTCCTGCATAATGGCTTTGGCGGCACTTTTTGAGCCCATTGCGGCGATTGATGATACCGGAGGGCCAACAAAGATCACGTTGTTTTGCTGACATAAATCAGCAAACGCTTCGTTTTCGGATAAAAAGCCATAGCCCGGGTGAATTGCTTCGGCAGCGGTTTGTTTGGCAGCGTCGATGATCTTGTCGGCGCGCAAATAGCTGTCACTGCTGGCAGCCGGGCCGATATGAATGGCTTCGTCGGCTAAAGAGACATGGCGTGAATTGCGATCGGCATCCGAGTAAACCGCAATGGTGCGAATGCCCATGGATTTTGCTGTGGCAATGATACGACAGGCAATTTCACCACGGTTGGCAATCAATAATGATTTAATCATGCTAGTTCCTGTATTAACTGTCGTTGCGCCAGGCGGCCGGGCGCTTTTCTAAAAACGCTGATAAGCCTTCCTGGCCCTCGTCCGATACGCGAATTTTGGCAATTTCTTCTATCGTATGCTGTCTGACGCGTTCATCAACAGGGCGCGAACCAACGTTGGCTATCAGCTGTTTACAGGCGGCGACCGCCTGTGGACTGTTATTGAGTAACGCATCCAGCCATTCGTTTAGAGCATTGTCAAAATCATCGACAATACGGTGTACCAAACCTAATTGTTGTGCCTCGTCAGCAAAAAAACGTTCTGCAGTCAGCAGATACCGGCGTGCCTGACGTTCACCCATGGCTTTGACTACGTAAGGGCTGATAACAGCCGGAATTAAGCCAATTTTAACTTCGCTTAAACAAAAACTACTCTTAGGCTGGGCTAACACCATATCTGCGCAGGCGGCAAGTCCTACTGCGCCGCCAAAGGCCGCACCTTGTACTAATGCTATAGTGGGTTTAGACAGTTGATCGAGGCGTTGCATTAGCAGGCTAAGCTGGCCGGCGTCATCAATATTCTGCTGATAATCCTTGTCAGCCATCGATCGCATCCAGTTAAGATCGGCACCGGCGGAAAAGTTTTTGCCTTGTGACTGCAAAACTAACACGCGCACGTTGTCGTCGTTGTCGGCCTTATTAAGAGCCTCAAGCAACTCTGTAATCATGATATCGTCAAAGGCGTTATGCTCGTCGGGACGATTTAAAGTTAGCCGCGCGACACCCCTGGCATCGACATCGTAACGGGTATATTGACTCATCGGAACCTCCGGGTTACATGCGGAAGACGCCGAAGCGGCTATCTTCAATAGGAGAATTTAACGAGGCTGCAATGCTTAAACCCAGCACTTCACGTGTCTGCGCCGGGTCGATAATGCCGTCGTCCCACAATCGACCTGAAGCATAGTAGGGGTGGCCCTGCTGCTCATACTGGTCAATGATCGGCTGCTTGAGTTCCTGCTCTTGTTGTTCGCTCATGCTTTCGCCTTTGCGGGCCAGGTTATCTTTAGTCACCTGCGCCATAACACCTGCGGCCTGTTCTCCTCCCATTACCGAAATGCGGGCATTGGGCCACATAAACATCATGGTAGGATCATAAGCCCGGCCACACATGCCGTAGTTACCGGCACCATAACTACCGCCAATGAGCACGGTAAACTTAGGCACATTAGCGCAAGAAACCGCCATTACCATTTTGGCGCCGTGTTTGGCGATACCTTCGGCTTCGTATTTTTTACCAACCATAAAGCCGGTGATGTTTTGCAAAAATACCAGCGGAATTTTGCGCTGCGCGCACAACTCAATAAAATGCGCGCCTTTTTGCGCACTTTCCGAGAACAAAATTCCATTGTTGGCAACGATCCCAACCGGGTAGCCGTGAATACGGGCAAAGCCGGTGACCAGGGTATTACCGTAATTGGTTTTAAACTCATCAAAATCAGAATCGTCGACCACGCGGGCAATAACTTCGTGCACATCGTAGGGCTTGCGCAGGTCTGTGCCGACAATCCCGTAAATTTCTTTGGCATCAAAGCGTGGTGGCTTGCCCGGCGCGCGATCCAGTTCAGTTGGTTGAGGCCGGTTCAGGCGTGCTACAGAACGGCGCGCCAGAGCTAATGCATGTTCGTCGTTATGAGCAAAATGGTCAGCAACACCGGAAATCCGTGTGTGTACATCGGCACCACCTAACTCTTCGGCACTGACTTCTTCACCGGTTGCTGCTTTAACCAATGGCGGCCCTGCTAAGAAGATAGTTCCTTGCTCTTTAACAATGACACTCTCGTCGGCCATCGCCGGGACATAAGCACCACCGGCGGTACACAGGCCCATGACCACGGCAATTTGTGGAATGCCTTTGGCTGACATTTTGGCCTGGTTAAAGAAAATACGACCAAAGTGGTCTTTATCCGGAAAGACTTCATCCTGGCGGGGCAAGTTAGCACCACCGGAATCGACCAGGTAAATACAAGGTAAGTGACAGCGCTCGGCGATTTCCTGCGCGCGCAAATGCTTTTTAACCGTCAGGGGGTAATAGGTGCCGCCTTTAACGGTCGCATCGTTAGCCACAATCATGCACTGGACACCTTCTACCTGGCCAATACCGGCGACCACACCGGCGGCAGGAACATAATCGTCGTAACAATCCCAGGCTGCAAACTGGCCGACTTCTAAAAACGGAGAGCCGGCGTCCAGTAGTTTATTGATGCGATCACGGGGCAACAACTTACCCCGTGATAAATGACGTTCCTGATATTTCGGGCCGCCACCTTGTTTAATCTGAGCGACTTTTTCCTGTAAATCAGTGACCACTTCTTGCATGGCCTGCTGATTTGCTTTGAATTGCTCGTCGCGGGTATTAACTTTACTGGTTAAAATCGCCACGGTTGCTCCTTATTTGGATTCGCTGAATAGCTCTCGGCCGATTAACATACGACGGATCTCTGAGGTTCCGGCACCAATTTCGTAGAGCTTAGCATCACGCAGTAAGCGACCGGTAGGGTACTCGTTAATGTAACCGTTACCACCGAGTAACTGAATTGCATCCAGGGCCAGTTGAGTCGCCAACTCGGCGGAATACAAAATAGCACCGGCTGCATCTTTACGGGTTGTCTCACCCCGGTCACAGGACTGGGCTACTGCGTAAACGTAGGCCCGGGCGGCATTGGTGCGTGTGTACATATCCGCAACTTTACCCTGCACCAGCTGAAATTCACCGATGGCTTTGCCAAACTGAGTGCGGTCGTGTACATAGGGGACAACGGTATCCAGACAAGATTGCATGATACCAAGTGGGCCGGCGGCTAATACCGCGCGCTCGTAATCCAGCCCGCTCATCAGCACTTCAACGCCACCATTAAGCTTGCCGAGAATGTTTTCTTCCGGCACTTCGACATCTTCAAACACCAGTTCACAAGTGTTTGAACCGCGCATACCCAGTTTGTCCAGCTTTTGCGCCTGGGAAAATCCGGGTGAGTCTTTTTCGACGATAAAGGCGGTAATGCCCCGTGAGTTTTTCTCGGGGTCTGTTTTGGCATAAATAACGAAAACATGAGCGTCGGGACCATTGGTGATCCACATCTTATTGCCGTTTAAAATAAACTTATCGCCCTTTTTCTCTGCCCGCAGCTTCATGCTGACAACATCAGAACCGGCATTAGGTTCGCTCATGGCCAGCGCACCGACGTATTCGCCGGTACATAATTTAGGCAGGTACTTTTCTTTTTGCGCATCATTGCCGTTGCGGGCAATCTGGTTAACACATAAGTTTGAATGGGCCCCATAACTCAGGCCAACAGAGGCCGAGGCACGGCTGATTTCTTCCATGGCAATGACATGCTCCAGGTAACCCATACCCGAACCACCGTACTGCTCATCAACCGTCAGACCCAAGAGGCCCATATCTCCCAGTTTGCGCCACAAGTCAGCGGGGAATTCATTTTTTTCATCAATCTCAGCGGCGCGCGGAGCGATTTCATCACGTGCAAACGCATTGACTTGTTCACGCATCATGTCGGCGGTTTCGCCAAGACCAAAATTAAAGGTAGTGTACTGACTGATCATAATTACTCCTGAGATTAAACTTCTCTAGCTAACGGTTTGATGTTGGCGAGTTCGTCCTGACAGCGCTGCTCTAAACCACTCAATTCCGTTAAAAGTACGTTGATATCTTCCATTTGCTGACGCAAAGAGACTTTTTTTTCTTCGATAAGCTCAAGCACTTTTTCAAGCTGAGCGATTGAACTGTTATCGGCGTCATAAAGCTCAAACAATCGGCGTGTCTCAGCTAACGAAAAACCGAGGCGTTTACCCCGCAAGACCAGCTTTAGCCGGACCCGGTCTTTGTTGGTGTAAATACGGTGTTGACCCTGGCGAGCCGGCGACAACAGGCCTTCGTCTTCGTAAAAACGAATACTGCGGGTGGTGATGTCAAATTGTTTTGCCAGTTCGCCAATTGAATAGGTGATTTTATTACTCATCAGACTTGCTTTTTGGTTGCTCTAAGATCTAAGCTTAGAGGAAGTTTACGTTAACGTAAAGGGTAATTGGAGGAAACATGTCGAGCGATTCAATCGTTATTGTCGCTGCTAATCGCACACCAATGGGCGGTTTTCAGGGGAGTTTAAGTGAGGTCAGTGCACCTGATCTGGGAGCTGCAGCGATCAAAGCCGCGTTAAAAAACAGCGGTCTGGCGGCAGAAGATGTGTCGGAAGTGATCATGGGAAATGTGCTGCCCGCCGGTGTGGGTCAGGCTCCTGCTCGCCAGGCCATGTTGCATGCCGGGTTGCCCCGTTCTACTGGAGCCACAACCATTAATAAGGTGTGCGGTTCTGGCCTGAAGGCGGCGATGGTTGCTCATGATCTAATTAAAGCCGGATCGGCCGATGTCGTGGTTGCCGGTGGTATGGAAAGCATGTCGCGCGCGCCGTATTTATTAGCCAAAGGACGTAGCGGTTATCGCATGGGCCATGGTCAAGTGCTCGATCATATGATGCTGGACGGGCTGGAAGATGCTTATGAAAATCAGGCGATGGGCAGCTATGCGCAGGCAACGGCTGATGAGTATAAAATTGATCGCGAAGCCATGGATCAATTTGCCATCGGCTCGTTAACTAAAGCCCAAAAGGCCATCAATGACGGTTTATTCGACAGCGAAATCACTCCGGTAACCTATGAAACTCGCAAAGGCGAAGTAACGGTCGATACCGATGAACAACCGGGTAAAGCGCGACTGGATAAGATTCCGCAGCTGCGCGCCGCGTTTAAGAAGGATGGGACCATTACTGCAGCTAACTCCAGCTCGATTTCTGATGGCGCCGCGGCACTGATTTTAATGCGCGAGAGCGATGCAAAGGCCAAAGGTTTGCAACCGCTGGCACGAGTTATGGGTCACGCCACCCATTCACAGGCGCCGGCTGAGTTTACCGTAGCGCCGATTGGTGCGATGAACTCATTGCTGAAAAAACTGGACTGGAGCAAAGATGACGTTGATTTATGGGAAATTAACGAAGCCTTTGCGATGGTGACTATGTTGGCGATTCAGGAAATGAAACTGGATGCGAACAAGGTCAACATTCATGGCGGTGCCTGTGCGCTCGGTCACCCTATTGGCGCCAGTGGTGCGCGTTTGTTAGTGACTTTGCTGCATGCATTGAAGGAAACTAACCAACAACGCGGCATCACCTCCTTATGTATCGGTGGTGGTGAAGCCGTCGCGCTGGCCGTAGAGATGATCTAAGGCGTTTGTTTAGCCGGCGGGTTTGAGTTTTCGCGCCCGCCCGGCAAGCCAAACGGCAAGCACGATAACGAACGCCCCAGCAGTTAAACGAAGCAAGTCGACTGACTGGTCCCAGAACAGCACATTAACAAGGATGCCGGCAGGGATTAAGGCGTTGTTCATGCTTGCCAGCTGGCCGGTATTGACTTTTTTGGTGCCGATATTCCAGCCAAGGTAACCAAGCCCGGAGGCTACGACACCAAGCCAGAGCAAAATTCCCCATTGCAGGCTGGTAGTTGGCTGGCGGCTCATATCGGCGAACAGGACAACACCAAGGCCGGCGATAACACTGGCGCCGAAAAAGAAAGCGGCAAATTGCTGACTTTGTGCCAGTGCTTTACCCGTAGGCAGACGCTTATACGCAACCTGCCCCGAGGCGAAGCACAGATTGGCTGCCTGAATCAGGAAAAATCCGGTGATGAAGTCATCGGACAAAGGTTGATAGCGAATTATCGCGGCGCCAAGAACGGACACAGCGGCAGCCAGCCACCATAACAGGGGTAAATGTTTGCGGTTGAGGATCAGTTCGTCAATCAGCGTGATATAAAGGGGTGTAAAAATAGTGAACAAAAGCACTTCGGCAACACTCAGATACAAGAACGCATGATACAGGAAAAGATACATAGCACCGATTTGCACGGCACCAATAAGGGCCAGTTTATACAGTTGAGGTAACTGCCCGGTTTTCGGAGACAGGTACCGCCAGCGGAATAACGGCAGCACAGTGATCAATGCTAGAATCATGCGAATAAATACAACCAGATAGCCGTCAACCTGGCCGGCAAGGTAAACGCCGATTAGCGAAAAGCTGGCGGCCCAAAGTACAGTAATCAGAATTAAGAGGGTCACGTTAAGGCTCACTTAACTAAATTAGCTCATCAATGGATGACAAAATAACACAATAAGAAGGTGAATTATGTCTAAGAAAGTGCCTCTGTATATAGATGGTGAATTTGTCGCCTCGAAGTCAGAACAGTGGATCCCGGTGACGAACCCGGCAACTCAGGAAGTCATTGCTGAAGCGCCAGTTGCTACACAAAGCGAAATGGAAGCGGCAGTTAACAGTGCCCGCGAAGCTTTTAAAACCTGGAAAGAAGTGCCTGTTTCTGAGCGGGCACGGGTAATGATGCGTTACCAGGCGTTGTTAAAAGAACATCAGGAAGAAATTGCTGAAATTCTGGCCCAGGAAACCGGTAAAACCTTTGAAGACGCCAAAGGTGACGTCTGGCGTGGTATTGAAGTTGTCGAACAAGCCGCCAACATTCCGTCGCTACTGATGGGTGAAACTGTTGAAAACGTTGCCCGTAAAATTGATTCATACAGCTATACACAGCCGTTAGGTGTCTGTGCAGGTATTACCCCGTTTAACTTCCCGGCCATGATCCCGCTGTGGATGTTCCCGCTGGCAATCGCTTGCGGTAATACGTTTATTCTTAAGCCTTCTGAGCAGGATCCGTTAACACCAACGCGTTTGGTCGAGCTGTTTGAAGAAGCTGGCGCACCGAAAGGCGTGTTACAGGTATTGCACGGCAATAAACAACAGGTCGACTTCCTGTTAGACCATCCTGATGTGCGTGCCTTGTCGTTCGTTGGCTCAGTGCCAGTGGCTGAATACATTTATCGGCGTGGTACAGAAAACGGTAAGCGGGTACAAGCCTTTGCCGGTGCTAAGAACCACTGCGTTATTATGCCGGATGCCAATAAACAGCAAGTCATCAACAACATGGTTGGCTCATCGGTTGGTGCTGCCGGTCAGCGCTGCATGGCAATTTCTGTGGCGGTATTTGTCGGCGCGGCTAAAGAGTGGATCCCTGAGATTGCCGAAGCCATTGCTAAGGTTCGTCCGGGTGCCTGGGATGACGAAAATGCCGCTTACGGGCCGGTGATCAGTCCACAGGCTAAAGAGCGCATCGAAGGTCTTATCACACAGGGTGAACAAGAAGGCGCGAAACTGTTGGTTGATGGCCGTAACTGTCAGGTCGAGGGTCTGCCGGATGGTAACTGGGTTGGGCCAACGGTATTCTCTAACGTAACGCCTGAGATGGAAGTGTACAAAACCGAAATTTTTGGACCGGTTTTATGCACCACCGAAGTGGACAGTTTAGAAGATGCGCTGGAGCTGGTTAACAACAACCCTTACGGTAATGGTACCTCAATCTTTACCGCAAGCGGTGCCGCAGCACGCAAATACCAACATGAAGTGGAAGTCGGCCAGGTCGGTATCAATATTCCGATTCCGGTACCGCTGCCGTTCTTCTCATTCACTGGCTGGAAACGCTCATTCTTTGGCGACCTGCATGCCTATGGTAAACAGGGCGTGCGCTTTTACAGTGAAACAAAAACCGTTACAGCGCGTTGGTTTGAAAGTGACCTGGAAGACCCAGCGGGTCCGAACATGTCAATTAACCTAAGGTAGTAGGGAATAACCATGAACTTTGAATTATCAGAAGACCAACAAGCCTTTGTCGACACGGCTAAAGCCTTTGCTGATAAAGAGTTAGCCCCTAATGCGGCGAAGTGGGACGAAGAACATCACTTCCCTATCGAGGTATTTCGTAAAGCTGGTGAAATGGGCTTTATGGGCATGTATACCCCAGAGGAAGCGGGTGGCTTTGGTATGAGCCGTCTTGATTCTGCGCTGATATTTGAACAACTGGCGGGTGGCTGCACAGCCACCACCGCGATGATGACCATTCACAACATGGTCAGCTGGATGATTGGCTCCTTTGGGCAGCAGTCCGTTATTGATCAGTGGGTACCAGAGCTGGTTACCGGTGACAAGTTGGGTTCCTACTGCTTAACCGAACCTGGTTCAGGCTCGGACGCGGCAAGTTTACGCACTACCGCTAAGAAAGAGGGTGACGAGTACGTTATTAATGGCTCCAAAATGTTTATCTCAGGGGCTGGTGAAACTGACGTGCTGGTGGTTATGGCTCGCACCGGTGAAGACGGCCCTAAGGGTATCTCGGCTTTTGTAGTACCGGCTGATGCCAAGGGTATTAGTTACGGCAAAGCCGAAGATAAAATGGGCTGGAACGCGCAGCCAACCCGGCTGGTTACTTTCGAAGACGTCCGTATCCCGGCTGAAAACCTGTTAGGCAAAGAAGGCGAAGGTTTTAAATTTGCCATGATGGGCTTAGACGGTGGTCGTATCAATATTGCCGTGTGTTCGGTGGGCACTGCGCAGGCAGCCCTGAATACCGCGGCTGCTTACATGCAGGAACGCACTCAGTTTGGTAAGCCGCTGGCGGCTTTTCAGGCGTTGCAGTTTAAATTGGCTGATATGGTGACAGAGCTGGTAGCAGCGCGGCAAATGGTACGTCTGGCTGCCGCAAAAGTAGACGCTATTGATGCTGACAAAACAACCTATTGCGCTATGGCTAAACAATTTGCCACCGATGTCGGCTTTAAGGTTTGTAATGATGCCCTGCAGTTGCACGGCGGCTATGGTTACATCAGAGAATACCCGTTAGAGCGGCATGTTCGTGACGTGCGGGTGCATCAGATCCTGGAAGGAACCAACGAGGTGATGCGTCTTATTATTGGTCGCCGTGTGTTATCAGACCTTGACCGCGAAATTTTGTAAGGAGCTTCCATGCAAGAGGTGGTATTAATTGAAGAAATCAACGCCGGTGACAAAGTCATCGGCGTTGCCACATTAAATTCTGAAAAATCACTCAACGCACTGAGCCTGGCGATGGCGGAAAAACTGCTGCCACAGTTGCAGCAGTGGGCCAATGACGAACGGGTGGTTTGCGTTTGGTTACAAGGCGCTGGTGAAAAAGCCTTTTGTGCCGGTGGTGATATTGTTGCAATGTACAAAGCCATGCAGGCTGAACCCGGAAAGCTGGTATCCGAGGTCGAGAACTTCTTTACTCAGGAGTACCAACTGGATTACGCCATTCAGACCTTTCCGAAACCGCTGATTTGCTGGGCAGACGGTATTGTTATGGGGGGCGGTATGGGTCTTATGAATGGCGCCAGTCACCGCATCGTTACCGATCGCTCATTGCTGGCGATGCCGGAAGTCAGCATCGGTTTATACCCCGATGTCGGAGCAACCCATTTTCTTAACCGTATGCCCGCAGGCTGTGGTTTATTTTTGGGCATGACCGGCGCGCCGATGAATGCCAACGATGCCTTATTTTTAAAGCTGGCCGATCACTATCTGGGCCATCAGCACAAGACCGCAGTAATGGATAAGTTGCAGCAATTGACATGGGGCGACACCGGTGCATTGAATAAGGAAAAAGTCACTGATTTACTTAATCAAATGGCTGCAGATGACTTAACTGACATGCCCACTCCGCAAGTAGAGCCGATGCACCCACACATTCAGGCATTGACCGCTGGCAACGAGGTTAGTGAGGTGGTGCAGGCGATTCTTGCCGATGAGCTCGATGATGCCTGGCTGAGTCGCGCCCGGCGCAATTTACAAAAGGGCTGTCCAATGACCGCTCATATTGTCTGGAACCAGTTACAGCAAGGTGCCGGCCTTTCGTTAGCCGATTGTTTCCGGCTGGAACTGACGTTGTCCTGCAATTGTGCTGTGCGGGGTGATTTTGCCGAAGGTATCCGCGCTTTATTGATCGATAAGGACAAAGAACCCCGCTGGCAACACAGTTCAGTAAGTGACATCACGGCAGCCGAGGTAGACGCATTTTTTCTGCCGCCCTGGGGTGAACGAAAACATCCGCTGGCGGATATAGAGACTGTTCTCTCAAATCAATCATAAAAAAAAGGAATGGTGAATCCTATGGCAACCGTAGGTTTTATTGGTTTAGGAAATATGGGTGGCCCAATGGCTGCCAACTTGGCCAAAGCTGGTCATCAGGTAAAAGCATTTGACCTTTCGGAGCAGGCGCTTGCAGCGGTTACTGAGGCCGGCGCTTCCGCTATGAGTACTGCCCGTAGCGCTGTTGAGGGGGTGGATTTTGTAGTTACCATGTTACCTGCTGACCACCACGTTAAAAATCTTTATCTTGGGTCTGATGGCCTTATTGGTCTGCTCAGTGACAAGCAGTTAGTGATCGATTGCAGCACGATATCTTCTGAAGCAGCAGTTGAAGTAGGAACCGAGCTGGAGAACGCCGGTATAGGCTTTATTGACGCGCCCGTCTCCGGCGGTGTGGGAGGCGCTAAGGCCGGAACTCTGACCTTTATCTGTGGCGGCAATGAAGAGAACGTTGACCGTGCCCGTGCAGTACTAAACGACATGGGCAAGAATGTTTTCCGCGCCGGGGATATCGGAGCCGGGCAAATTGCTAAAATCTGCAACAATATGTTGTTGTCAGTGCTTATGGTCGGTACCTCCGAGGCATTGCAGTTAGGCAAAGCCAATGGTCTGGATCCGCAAGTGTTATCCGAGATTATGCTGCAAAGTTCGGGTCGCAACTGGACTTTAGAAGTTTATAATCCATGTCCGGGTGTGATGGATGGAGTACCCTCAAGCAATGATTATCAGGGCGGCTTTATGGTTGATTTAATGGCCAAGGATCTGGGGCTGGCGCAGCAGAATGCGCTAAAGGCCGGAGCCACCACCCCAATGGGCTCGTTAACCCGTAATCTTTATCACAGCTGGGCTCAGCAAGGCCATGGCCGACAAGATTTCTCCAGTATTTTTAATTATCTGCAACCCGTGACCAACAAGTAACAGAGGCGACTTATGCAAGTTAAAGACAGTGTGATTGTAATAACCGGCGGAGCCCAGGGTCTGGGTCTGGCAATGGCCGAAGATTTTGCCCGCCAAGGCGCTAAGTTGGCACTGCTGGATATTAATGGTGATGTGCTGGGCGATGCTCAGGAGCATTGCGAAAAACTGGGAGCTGCCAAAGTCATCGGTTATGAAGTGGATATTACTGACGAAGAATCCGTAGAAACCGTATTTGAACAAATTCAGCAGGAATTTGATGGCATTGATGTACTGGTAAATAACGCCGGTTTACTGCGCGACGGTTTACTGATTAAGTACAAAGACGGTGAACTGAAGCAAAAAATGCCATTACAGCAGTTTCAGTCAGTGCTGGATGTGAACCTGACCGGTACGTTTTTATGTGGTCGTGAAGCTGCTGCGCAGATGGTTAAGGCCAACAAGAAAGGCGTTATTATTAATATCTCCAGTGTTGCCCGGGCCGGCAACATGGGTCAGACCAACTACTCGGCCACGAAAGCCGGTGTTGTTGCTATGACGGTAACCTGGGCCCGTGAACTGGGTCGCTACGGCATTCGTTGTGGCGCTATTGCCCCGGGCTTTATCGAGACTCCGATGACAGCGCAAATGAAGCCCGAAGCGATTGATCGTGCCTTAGCTATGGTCCCGTTGAAACGCTGGGGGCAACCTGCCGAGATTGCGCACACGGCACGCTACATTATTGAGAATGACTTCTTTAGCGGCCGCGTCGTTGAGATTGATGGTGGTGTCAGACTGTAAACCCTTTGCTCAGTATTAACTAAATAGTCTTTCACAAGGCGTCTCTGTTATAGTTGTTTTATTATAAACGGCGTAATTGAGGCGCTTTTTTTCATGCGTAAACTGCCCCCGCTAAATGCTTTAAAGTCTTTTGAAGTAGCGGCTCGTCACCTAAGTTTTACCAAAGCGGCTGAAGAGCTTTTTGTTACCCAGGCTGCGGTGAGCCACCAGGTGAAAGCACTTGAAGACTTTTTGCAGTTAAAACTTTTTATCCGTCGTAACCGTTCGTTATTATTAACTGAAGAAGGTCAGGCTTACTACCTGCAGTTACGCGATATCTTTGAGCAATTGGCACAGGCAACAGATACCCTGAGGCGGGTATCCGAACGCGGAGCATTAACCATATCGGTGCCGCCAAGCTTTGCTATTTTGTGGTTTGTGCCGCGGTTAAGCAGTTTTCGCGAGGAACATCCTGACATGGATATCCGCATTAAAGCGGTGGACGAGATTACCGGCTCACTGACGGATGATGTTGATGTCGCCATCTACTACGGTGACGGGCGCTGGCCCCACGTAAAAAGTTATCGTTTGCACAAAGAGTATCTTTGGCCTGTTTGCTCGCCTTTACTGATTGATAAAGCCGGAATTGAGAAGCCGGAAGATTTGCTCAAACAGCCGCTGCTCCATGATGAAACCCGTAACGCCTGGCAAGATTGGTTCGCTTTAGTCGGTCTTAACCACTATAAAGGTGATAACGGCCCGGTGTTTAGCCATTCAAGTCTGGCGCTACAGGCGGCAGTTCATGGGCAGGGTACCGCGCTGGCCAACAATGTGCTGGCCAAACCGGAAATTGACAGCGGCCATCTGGTGCGTGTTTTCCCGCAGGCTTTACCGCGCAATAAAGCGTTTTATTTAGTTTGCCGTGACAATCAGGCGGAAGTCGGTAAAATCGCCACCTTTCGTCAATGGTTACTGGCTATGGTCGAGAAAGAAGAAACAGAGTTTAGTGAATGACGGGTTATCAACAGCAACACACAGAAGGTACCTTTCGGGTCGTTTTTCTGCATGGCTCGGGCGCAGGCCCGGATACGCCATTTATGAACTTCTTTGCTGAGCAATTTATTGCTTCAGGAGCTGAAGTGGTGCGGCCTGACTTTCCGTACTGGCAACAGGTGCGGGAAACCGGGAAGAAACGGCCGCCTAACAAAATGCCGGTATTAGTTGAGTCTATTGATCAGTTGCTGTCAGTTCTGCAGCAAGATGGCAAACCGCTGGTGTTAATGGGGAAGTCACTGGGTAGCCGGGTGATGCTGCGATTAGCGGATAAACATAATGCCAGTGCGCTAATTGCCCTTGGGTTTCCGTTTTATCCGCCGCAAAAGCCGGAAAATTCAAGACTGCAGGAGTTATCAATGACTTCCGTCCGCGGGCTTATTCTGCAGGGCACCCGTGACCCCTTTAGCAAGCCGTTGCAGGCTGCTAAGGTTGAGTTGCCGGCTAATTGGCAGTTACAGTGGCTGGAGGGTGCCGATCACGGGTTTTCTGCAACCAGGGCAAAGGCGACTGATACTGCGCGGATATGGCAACAGGCAGCAACGGCCATTAAGGAGTTTTTTCCATGAGTCAGCTATTTTTGATAGCAGCCGCTGTGTTAGGCGGTTCAGGTGTTATGCTGGGTGCCTTTGCTGCCCATGGTTTAAAGTCACGTTTAAGTGACACTTTGTTAAATGCGTTTGAAACTGGTGTTACGTATCAGTTTTACCATGCCTTGGCCCTGTTGATTCTGGCCTTATGGTTAAAGCAAGGCCAGTCAGTCTGGTTTATTGCCAGTGGTTATTTATGGCTGGCCGGTGTTCTTTTGTTTTCCGGGAGTTTGTATGCCCTGGCGCTGACTGGCATAAAGTGGTTTGGGCCGATTACGCCGTTCGGCGGTCTGCTGTTGATAGCAGGCTGGATAAGTTTGTTTGTAGGTGCGATAAAATTAGGAGCAGTAAGTTAATGAGTGGTAGTCATACCGGTATAATTCTGTTGTGCCGGGCAGGTTTTGAGGGCGATTGCGCCGCAGAAATTCAGGATAAAACGGCACAACTGGGTGTGTTTGGTTATTGCCAGACACAGCCGGACCAGGCGTATGTGACTTATCACTGCCAGCTGGAAGAAGCCGACCATATTGCCCGCAAACTGGAATTAAAAGAGTTGGTGTTTGCGCGTGAGATGCTGGTGACACTGGGTGCCGTGAAGTTAGCCGGGGTTGACGATCGAGCCAGCGAAGTAATCGCTGCGCTAAAACCGCACCAGGAAAGCTTTGGTCTGGCCGGTGAGTTGCGGGTTACCACGCCGGACACTAACGAAGCCAATCAATTATCTAAATTTTGTCGCAAGTTCAGTGTACCCCTAAGGCAGGCATTGCGAAAAAACGAGTTGTTAAGCCATAAGCCGTTAGCAAAGCGCCCGCTGCTGCACGTGTTATTTGTTAACTCTGCCCATGCGCTGGTTGGTTATTCCTACAGCTATAATCAAACGGCTTACCATGGAGGTATTGTGCGACTGCGGATGCCCAAAGACGCTCCTAGCCGTTCCACCTTAAAGTTAGATGAAGCTTTTCAGGTTTTTGTACCCGAACACGAACAGGAAAAACGCATCCAGGCCGGTATGAAAGCAGTGGATTTAGGCGCTGCCCCGGGTGGCTGGACCTACCAGCTGGTAAGGCGCGGGATGATGGTTCAGGCGGTGGACAATGGACCAATGGCGGAAGCGCTGATGGAAACCGGTCAGGTAAAACATATTCAGGAAGATGGCTTTAAATTTCGGCCAAAGCGCCGCAACATTAACTGGTTGGTCTGCGATATGGTCGAAAAGCCGGCACGGGTTGGTGAATTGATGACCGACTGGCTGCTGGAGGGGTATTGCCAGGAAGCTATCTTCAATTTAAAGCTGCCGATGCGGCAACGCTATGCAGCTGTTAAAGAATACCTTGAACAAATTCAGGAACAGCTACAGACTTTGGGTACTAAGCCCTTTGAAATTCAGGCAAAGCATCTGTACCACGACCGCGAAGAAATCACCGTGCACTTGCGCTGGTTACCGCGGCCGGCTAAAGCGGCGTAGGTTGCTTTTACAGCAATAGGTTGCGAGTGCCGGTGAAAGATAACAGCCAGCAGTTAAAAGCTGGCTGTTTAGGCTTTTAAAGACGTTCAATTACTGCTTGTGTGAAGTCTGTGGTGCCGTGGCTGCCACCTAAATCACGGGTTGTGCGGTCGCCGGATTCGATGACATCGGCTAGCGCCTGCGTGATTTTTTCTGCTTTATCCTGCAAGCCGAGGTATTCCAGCATCTGAATTGAAGCTAAAATAACAGAGCTTGGGTTAGCCAGATTTTTGCCGGCAATGTCCGGAGCTGAGCCGTGTACCGCTTCAAAAATCGCGCAGTCTTTGCCAATGTTGGCGCCCGGAGCCATTCCCAGTCCACCGACTAATCCGGCACACAGGTCAGAGAGAATGTCGCCAAATAAATTGGTGGTAACAATAACGTCAAAATCTTCCGGATTCATCACCAGGCGCATGCAGGCCGCATCAACGATCATTTCAGCTGACTCGATGTCAGGGTACTCTTCCGCAATTTCGCGAGCCACTTTCAGGAACAAACCGGAAGTCGACTTTAAGATGTTGGCTTTGTGGACAGCCGTCACTTTTTTACGACCTTCGCGTTGTGCCAGTTCGTAAGCGAAGCGAACAATACGCTCGGCACCTTCACGAGTGATTTTACTCATGGCCTCAGCTTCTGAGCCGTCCTCTGAAACTTTCTGTCCCAGCCCCGAATACATTCCTTCCGTGTTTTCACGAACGGTAATAATATCGACGTTTTCGTAACGTGCCTGGGTACCTTTAAAGGATTTTACCGGGCGTAAATTGGCATAAAGTCCAAAATGTTTACGCAGACTAACGTTAATCGATGAGAAGCCTTCGCCGACCGGAGTGGTCAGAGGGCCTTTCAGAGTTATGCTATTGCGGGCTATGGTATCCAGTGTTTCCTGCGGCAGCAGTTCACCGGTTTTTTCCAAAGCTGCCAGACCTGCATCGACATACTCGTAATCGAAATCACATCCGACTTTATCCAGGATTTCCAGTGCGGACTTAACAATATCCGGACCGATACCGTCACCGGGGATGACTGTAATTTTTGTACTCATAACGCTTTCCTTTTACCGAATAACGACTCTGTCACCAGAGGGGGAGGGCCTTTTTTATCGTCGTAAGTCTAGCACCGAAGCCATGTGCAGACCAGTCGACAAAGATATAGACAAATTAATTGCAGGTATTAATTTGCTGAATAGCTAAGCTCAACAAGGGGGCTGTACGGGTGACTGCTGGCAACACTGCTGTGCAAGATTTTTCTAAAGTCCAGTTCGGTTAGGTCCAGGCAATCGAGTGCCTGCTTCAGCTGCTGTCTGCTATCCACTGTCAGTTTCGCCTGGGGCTGGAAAATGCGTGCTACGGCTAAATTCGCCAGTGTCATGATCGCTGGCAGTGGATGCTGTGGATAGTCTTGGGGGCTAAGCAAAGGCTGCAGCGGATCCGTTAACTGCCAGCGATGGATTAACTGTCGTGCCAGTCGTTGATGGGCTTGCCGGGAAGTGCTGGCCTCGGTATTTACCCAGCTTTGTTTGGTTGCCGATGTCAGTTGCTTAATCTCGGGCCAGTGTGTTGCCTGCAACAAGCGGGGACTGCGGAACAGATCCGCTGCACTTAGCAGCGCCAGTAACGCAGCCGGCGCTGGAAGCTTGCACTCTGCCTGAAAGGCAAGCTTTCGTAACAGTATGGTCAGCAGAGACAAGCGTTGCATTAGCGATTGTTGCAGCGGCACACGCTGCTGCATGAATTGTTGTTGTAAAGACGCTGTAGCCAGTGTTACCGCCGCTCGCTGCCCTCCCAGCCACAAATAAACGTGCTTCAAATCCATTCGCTGCGGATTATTAGCGCTGATCGATTGCTGCTGAGCGGCTTGTCGTAAGCTGTCAGCCAGAACCGGGTGCTGCTGAATATGACGGATAAGCGGAGTGAGTGCCCCTTTGCCCGCACTAAACCGGCGGATGGCTGTCAACAGAGCCTTCGGCGCTTTATAGCTGAGGCTGGCCACTTTGTTATCAAGGTAACTGAGCTGCTCAAGTTGTTGCAAAGCTTTATAGGAAGGCGATGCAGGCCGTGACAGTTGCCACTGATGCATTTCAGTATAGGGTAGTTTTCGGGTTTGCTGAGCGTCAAGTTCCAGCGCAAGCAAATAGTCGTTCTCTGCATTGACCACATAAAGCCGTTCACCGCTGCTTTGTTGTTGCACAATACTGCCTGCCGTCCAGCCCGGCGGCGTATACAGGTGCTCCGCGTAAATCCAGTAACGGCTTCGCTGCTCACCGGCCAGTAGCTCAGACAAGGTACGCGATCCCGACAGGGGATCGAGCTGCATGCGGCTGAGGCTCAGGCACCACTGGCTAAAGTAATAACTGTCTGTCGTGGCGCTCTGCTCACCAAAAGCGGCTGACCAGATGGCCTGCTTAAGGCCTTTACGGCGCCAAAAGCTAAGGTTGTCGTTAACCGCCCGGGTAACGCAGGCGGCCGCTAATACCCGCCGATAATGAGTATGTAGCTGCAGTTTAGTGGCTAATTTAAGCGCGTTGACTGCACTAACGCAAGCCAGTTTAGCGGGCTGCTCAAGTGCGGTTGGCCGGGCAAAATAATGGGGTAATAGCTCAGCATAGCGGTGCCGGCTATATTCATCATCCAAATGTTGGATCCACTGATAAATGGACGCGGTTGTAGGTTCTGCCAGAGCCTGCTCCGCGGAACGTACGAGTAAACCCAGGCGACTCATTCCAGTGCCTGGTAGTCTTCGTAGGCATCACTGCCCCAGGCAACCAGCTGATTATCCCGGAACAATAAAGGAGTACACTCGTCTTTGCTGGTGATACCGTCTGAGGTAACATGATGAGTGCGGTAAAACAGGACCTGATGAGCGCCGCTGCTGGTTTCTTTAGCTTCATTGATGTCCGGCGAACCCAGCACACGGATTACGGCATCCTTGCTCATACCAAACTCTAACTGCCCAATTTGTTTAGCATTGTAGGTTTCCCGCTCCTGCCACTTCATATCAGCAGGGTCGGCCTGATATAAGCTCAATACCAGGCTGACAATGGCACCGTACGACACTACGCCGGCAATGAGAATTAAGACAATTTTACGCATGCTTGCTGGTTATCGCTAATTATCGCTATTCGGTAATCACTTTATAGCACGGATGATAGACTGAGCCAGGGAGTTTCATCCGGCCCTGCTCGACAAAAGCACGCAGTAAGTCATCAAGTCGTTTCATCAGACTATTTTCGCCATGAATAGTAAAAACGCCATGTTTGCGAATCTGGCGAATACCTTCGTCTTTAACGTTACCGGCCACGATCGCTGAAAAAGCCCTGCGCAAATCAGCAGCCAGCTGCTCTGTTGGCTGTTCAGGATGAAGGTTTAACCCGGCAACGTTCTCGTGCGTGGGGATAAACGGGCGCTGGAACTGATCGTCAATTTTTAGCGTCCAGTTAAAATAATAAGCGTCACCGGAATCGCGACGGTACTGCTTGACCGCGCCCATCCCTGCGTGCATTCGCTGAGCAACCGCGGCCGGGTCGTCGATGATAATGCGGTAAAGGTTTTTCGCCTGATCGCCCAAGGTGGCGCCGATGAATTCGTCAACAGCTTCAAAATAAGCGCGGGACGACTCAGGTCCGGTAAGAATAACAGGCAGGTTTTGTTGCGTGTTCTGCGGATGCATCAAAATACCCAGCAAATAAAGTAACTCTTCGGCAGTGCCGGCTCCGCCGGGAAAGATAACAATACCGTGAGCGCAACGTACAAAAGCTTCCAGTCGCTTTTCAATGTCCGGCAGAATGACCAGTTCATTGACAATCGGGTTTGGCGGCTCTGCGGCAATAATGCCCGGCTCAGTCAGGCCCAGATAACGACCGCCACTGACCCGTTGCTTGGCGTGACCGATGGTTGCCCCTTTCATGGGACCTTTCATCGCACCCGGACCACAGCCGGTACAGATGTTTAAGCCGCGCAAACCCAGGTGGTAGCCGACCTGTTTTGTGTATTTATATTCTGTTTCGTTTATCGAATGTCCACCCCAGCAGACCACCATATTGGGTTCTTCCATTGGCGTCAGGGTGCGGGCATTACGTAAAATATCAAACACTACGTGCGTCAGCGTGGCACTGTCTGCGGCCTGCAGTTCGGCTTCGGAATAACGCTCGCCGGTGAACAGAATATCGCGTAAGACAGATTCCAGTAGCTCACGAATACCAACAATCACTTCACCGTCGACAAAAGCTTCTTCCGGCGGCTCAATAAGTTCCAGCTTAATACCCCGTTCCTTACGGATGATATTAACCTGGAAGTCTTTATATGCATCATATATGTCAGCGCTGCTGTCGGTATGACTCCCAGAATTCAGTACCGCCAGGCAGCAGTTACGGAACAATTTGTACAGATGACTGTTCGACGATTGCTTTAACCGCTCGATTTCAAGTTGTGATAACAGGGACATACTGCCCTGTGGTGAAATACTGGCTCTCATGCTAATTAACTACTCCTGTTGCGCCACCACTATGGTGGTCCGGGCGCCTGTTAGTCTGCGCTGACCACTTGGTCACGGCCGCGTTTTTTGGCTTCATACAGAGCTTTGTCGGCCGCTTCAAATACATCGGTCAGCGTATCATTATCATTTTTAAACTGTGCGATACCGATAGAAATCGTAATACGAATGTCGTCACTTTTGAATTTAAACGGGATATTACAAATTTTGTCCCGCACAAGATTGAGACGCTGAACCGCTTTTTTAAGGTCTGTTTGCGGAAAGATAATAACAAACTCTTCTCCGCCGTAACGACAAACAAAGTCGGTCTGCTCTACGGACTTACGTAGCATACTGGCCAGCACCTGCAGAGTCTTATCTCCGGCTGTGTGGCCAAAGTTATCATTAATGCGTTTAAAATAATCAATATCGGCAACAGCAACACATAAGGGTTCTTTATAGCGCTTCCAGCGACCAAATTCTACTTCCAGGCGTTCTTCGAAGGCAGCCCGGTTAGGCAACTTGGTCAACGCATCCTGCAGGCTTTTAAATTTCTGCTCTGCCAGTTCTTTTTTATAAAATTGTACCTGGCGTTCCAGTTGTTGCAGGCGTTTTGACACTTTATCAAAGTGCTGATCAAAACTACGCCTTTCGTCAGACTCGATGCTCAACTTTTGTCTCAGGGCGGTGCTGATTGACTGCATATGCGCACTGACCAGCTGTTTTAATTCGGCCAGTTGCGTGGCTCCGCTGACGGACTCGCTCAGTTGCGTCATATTTACCTGCAACTGCTCGTTTAGGTTACCATTGCGTTTTGTGTATTCGTCCCGCTGCGACAAGGTTTGGCGCAAAGCGCCCTGCACTAATCCCAGGGTCTGGTTAAGTTCCAGCAGAAAACTTTGAGCCGACTGCCGTTCGTCGTTGATACTGGTAAAAATTTGTTTGATGAGTTCAATGACCAGTTGCATAAACTGTTCAGCCGACACTGGCCGCGCTAACTGCAAACGCACACGTTGCACTGTCTGGCCGGTTAACCCGTCAAAGTCAACCCGGTTGAGCAACTCCAGCAGCTCCTGTGCGGGAACGCGCGACTGGCCTTGTGACGGCGCAGTTTGGTCGGCGGCGCACAGCAACAGCTGTAAAAACTGAACCAGGATCGGAGTATAGTGATTAAGCGATATATGCGGCAATTCAAGTTGTGCTGCAATGCCCTGCAACTGCGCCTGCAGAGGAGCAGGCAAAGACTGCTTTTTCAGGCTGTTTAAGGTCTGCTGTGCCTGTTCAGAACTTTGTTTTAAGTTGCGTTGGGTAGTCAGTGTCTGGGATTCAATCAGGGCCTTGGTTTCATCAATCAGAGGGGCAACAGATTCAAGACTACGGTTACGCTGCAACTGGCTTCGTAATTTGCTCAGTTTACCGTCCAGCTCATGGTCCATGCCCTGGCAAGCGTAGGTGAGTCTGACGATCAAATCAGCAAACTCAGCCGCGTCACGGTTGTAATCGTGCTCTAGCTGCTGACGGGATTGAATACTCTGTTCAAGACGCTTCGATAACTGCTTGATTTTTGCTTCTGAACTACTGCTTATACTCAAAATAGGGCCTTAATTGCTGTTTGCTCGGCAACGGCTGCCTGCCATGCACAATATCTTTGTTATTGTACGATTTTGAGCGCTTAAGAACCACTACAGTTTTATAATTCTTTGTGTTAATCCATGTGACAATTGAACGTCACCGCAGTGCAGCAGAAGGCCGCTTTTATGCTAGTCTTGACCAACCCTGATATCAGTTGAAATAAACGTAGAGGAATTATCGTGTTACAAAAAACCTTACTCAGTTTGGCTCTGGCCGCTGCGATGCCGGCTTTAGCAGACGTCGATTATCAGATTGATTTAACGGAACCAACGCACCACACAGGGCAGGTAAGTATTACCTTTCCCGAAACCGATCAGCCTTATCTGGACGTCAAAATGCCGGCCTGGCGAACCGGTTATTATCGTATTCTTAATCTGGCAAATGGTGTCCGTGACTTCAGCGTAGAGACAGAGACGGGTGCTGTGCTTAACTGGCATAAAGTGGACAAAAGCACTTGGCGCATTGAGCTTCCCGACCAGCTCCGCGATCAGGAAATTGTGGTTAATTACCAAATTTATGCAGACCTGCTGGGTCGCCGGGCGCGCCATATTGATGACTCGCATGCCTACCTGGACGCATCAGCGGTGTTTATGTACGCCGATGAATACCGTCAGCAGCCGGTTTCGGTAACACTGGATGTACAGGACAATTGGCGCAGTGTTTCAGGCATGGCAAACACCGACGAGCACCGGTTTATTGCTGATAACTGGGATATTCTTGTTGATAGCCCGATAGAAACAGGCATTAATCAGTTGTATAGCTTTGCTATTGATGGACGCGATTACGAAGTGGTGTTCTGGGGCGAAGGTAATTACGATGCCGAACAAACGGTGGCTGATCTGAAAAAACTGGTGACCACGGGACCGGAAATTTGGCAGGGCTATCCCTACGAACGGTATGTGTTTATGATACACGCTACCTCAGGTGCCGGAGGGGCCACCGAGCACCGTAATTCAACCATAATTCAGCGTCCACGCTACAGCTATGCCAGCCGTGACGACTATTTATCCTTTATGTCCACTGCATCTCATGAATTTGTCCATACCTGGAACGTCAAGGCTTATCGTCCGGCTCCGCTGGTACCTTATGATTATCAACAAGAAAACTATACTGAGTTATTCTGGATTGCCGAAGGCTCGACCAGCTATTTCCAGGATCACCTGCTGTTAGCTGCTGATATTATGCAGGCCGATGAGTACTTTGAACATCTGGCTGAAGATGTTGAACGTTATTATCGCAAGCCGGGTACCGAAGTTATGTCGGTAGCGCAAGCTTCGTTCGAGGCCTGGAGCGATCAATACGGAGACAGGGCTCAGAATTTTTCGGTGAATATCTATTCAGAAGGTGCGACGATTTCCTGGATGCTGGATATGGCGCTTATTGAAGCTACTGACGGCGAGGTCAGTTACCGTGACGTTCACAACCAACTGTATCAACGCTTTAATGCTGACGAAATTGGCTTTACCAGCGCCGACGTTCTGACAATTTTGAAGGATTTGACCGGCCAGTCCTGGCAAAACTGGTGGCAGCAGCACGTTAGCTCGCCGGTTGCTGAGGTGCCTTTTACAGAGATGTTGCAAAGCGTCGGTTTGACATTAAGCTTTGCTTCGGACGAACAACCATCACCCTGGGTTGGCTGGCAGGGCAGTGCTGCAGCTGAGGGCGTTAAACTGACGCGGGTCGAGCGCGACAGCCCGGCCTGGGATGCTGGTTTTACTCCTGGTGATGTGATTGTCGCTTATGATGATCACCGCGCTGCAGGTGGCCGTTTTGAGGAGGCGATCAGTGAATACCAGGTTGGCGACCAGGTACAGGTCACTTACTTTCGCCGTGATCAACTGCACCAGGCGACACTGGTGATTGGTGAAGAACAGCATCAGGGCGCCAAAATTCAGCCGGTGGAAAAGCCAACGGCCAAACAGCAGGCGCGCTTTTTACAGTGGCTTAATGTCCCGCACCCTAATGCCTGACATTATTGCCGCACCAGCCGTTGCTCGGCTGGTGCGGCCTCAAAGTTGGAGCGAAAAGGGTTGATATCCAGTCCGCCGCGCCGCGTATAGCGCGCATAAACACTGAGCTTACTAAAGCCTAGTTGTGCCAGATCCTGAAAAATGCGCTCAACGCACTGTTCGTGAAACTCATTATGGCGGCGAAAACTGATCAGATAACGCAGTAGCGATGCTTTATCTAGCTGTGGACCAAAACCGTGTATATAAACCGAACCCCAGTCGGGTTGATTGGTGATAAGGCAATTAGACTTCAGTAAGTGGCTTTTTACCGTTAGCTCCTGATCAGTCTGACTATCCAGTACTGTCAGTAAATCCGGATTATAGTCATAACAGTCGATGCCAATATCCTGGTCGTCTAACAATTCACCGGGCAACTCTGCCAACGGCTGCCTGGCTGCCTCAGTCAACGAAGTTAACTGGACTGATACCGGGCCACCGGCACAGCGCGAGAGATCCTGTTCAAGGCACTGCTGCACCTGATGCCAGTTGTGGAAACAGCTTTCATTTAAACTGTTCAGATACAGCTTAAATGACTTAGATTCAATTAAGTTAGGGCTGTCGGCCGGTACCGAAAAATAACCAATTGCTACTTGTGGCAAGCCTTTATCGTTCAGCCAGGACAGCTCATAGCCGGTCCAGAAGTCGATGCCGCTGAAAGGCAAAGCCGCCGTTTCGTCAATGCCGATAGACTGGCGATTTAATGTCCTTGGCACAGCCTGTAGTTGGTCGGCATCGTAATGGTCAGGATAATCGGCGATTTGACCGAGGTTTAGGTGATCCAGTGCAGTGTTCTTTGGCATTCATCGGCTCCGCAAGTACAATGGCCGATATTCTAAAGATATTTAAAGGTAAGTGCCAGATGAACTCAGCTCTCGATGCATTAATGGAGCGTTACCAACAACAAGTGCGACCCTTGCTGACTGATCATATTGAAGATTGGCAAAGTCCCATTTACCAGCAGGTAACCGACAGTGGGCAGGTGCATTGGCTACCCTGCCGGCAACAGCCCGAACTGAATTTTTCCGACCTGGAAACTGCGCTGGAATTAAGGTTTCATCCGGCGTTAAAAGCCTTTTATGGTCGCTGGTACGCCGGTGATCTCGGTGTTGTCTTCCAGCCACCTGGTGATGACCAGTCGGCCGAAAGGCCACACCCGGTTCTGTTACTGCAAATACAGGGGCCTGAAGACGGCGAGCGCTTGCTGCAAAATTTAACCGGACATATTTTAATGAAGCGCAACCTAAAACAGCCAGAAACCTTGTTTATTGGGCTGGCGGAAGAAGCGGAGGACTTATTAATTTCGGTCGATAATGAGACCGGCAGGGTCGGGCTTGAGTGGATTGGCAAAGAACAGCATCAGGTGTTAGCGGATAGCTTGGCGGAATTTTTACGCTGCTGCTCCCCAAATAATGGTGAAACTGACTAATAAGTTGCAAAAAAAGCTTATTACGGTCAGAGCTAAATCTTTAAAAAACAATAACTTACTTCTTGGCTTGTTATTTGCAAATTTGAGACGTCTATTCAAACCAAGGAGAAAAAAAATGACAAAAACAGGGCTTGCCACGGCTTTGATGATCGGCGTACTCAGTTTGTCCGGCTGCATGGTGATATCAGAAACTGGTCTGCAGCATGACCAGGCGCAGTACGATGGAAAACAAAGAGAACAGCAAAATCGCAATAAAATAGCTGCGCTACCGATGGCCTTATCGGCAGAGGAGGTCAGACAACGGCTGGGTACGCCGGACTTTAATGACCGCTGGCAGGGCGAAAACCGTAACATTCAGGTTTTATATTACCGCACCCATCGTCTGCACAGCGACGGCAATACGACCCGGGATGAATGTACGCCACTGGTATTTATTAATAATGAATTGGTTGGTACCGGTCAATTGGCTCTCGACAGAGTGGAAAAATCTCGCTAGCTTGATAACGGCTTTAGAAAATAAAAGAGCGAGGAAAACTTATGGTTGAAGCAACACCATCGGCAGTGGACTCACAATCGACGGGCGAGTTGGTTTATTTAACGGCAGAGGATCTAAAATTAGCGGCTTCTTTGCTTTATCAAACCTACAAAGGTGACGAATTATTCCGGCGTATTTTCCGCGCCGATAAAAGTGACTACGAAAAACGTTTAAGGGCAGCCATTCGTGAAGACCTCAATGCGTTTTGGGAAAATGATCAACCGATCGTTGGTTTGCGAGACGGCGATACGCTGCTGGGTGTTGCTTGCCTGACTCGTCCAGGCAACAGTTTTGGACCGAACAAGTTCTGGCATTGGCGCATTTCGATGTTAATGACAGCTGGTTTTTTAAGCACCAAACAGGTGCTGGAAAAAGAACGGCGGATAAAACAGGCCATGCCCGATGTGCCGTATCACATGTTGGCCTTTATTGCAGTCTCGCCGCAATATCAGCAGCGTGGCTTTGGTCAGCTGTTACTAAAAGCGGTGGACAGTATTGTCGCTGAGGACAGTGAATCAGAAGGTGTCGGCGTTTACGTCACCGAACAACAGCAGCGTGACTTTTTCAGCCAGCGCGGCTACCAGTCGGTGGCTACGATAGAAATTTCCGATTTACCCGGTGAGTTGCTTTTTCGTCAGCGCAATGCGGATTAGAGGTTAGGATCGCGAAACGGCGGTAACTGGACACCTATCAGTTGTTGATTATGCAGTTCCAGGTCGCCTTCGTATCGGGTTTCACCATCGCTGCTAAAGCCCATTTTAAAGGTTGCCCGCCAGCCCGGTTGGCGGCCTTTAAAAGACCAACGGGTGTGATCACGGCGGACATCCAATAGTTGCAGCCGCTGCTGTTTACAGTAACGAATCGCGTGGCGATAGGCACTTTCTGACTGTTGCCGGTGCTGCCAGAAAATCCACCCCAGCAACGCTATTAACAACAATAAAAGAACATCAAATAGCATCATTAAGTTAACCTGTGATTTGGCCTCGTAAGCGGTTTAAAGCGGCCAGACTGTTGTTGCTCAGTTGACCCTGAGCAATCAGGCTTAACAATAAGGGACGGATTGTTGGTAAGGCAATAATATCTCCAAACAGCGCGTCAAACAGTGGCTCAGGCAGTTGGCTGATGAGATCAAGGTAAAGTACTATCATTTCCTGATCTTGTAAGGCTGGCCATAAGCGGGCAGCGATAATCGTTGCACAATCGGCATCCAGCGTTTGCTCAGTTAACTGTTGTTTTAACCAACGTTGCAGCCTGCCATTGTCGGCATGGCTGGCTAACGCCCGCAGTGCATCCCGTCTGAGTTCGGCCACACCACTGTCGAGCAGAATTAATAGTTGATCACGCAGGCGCGCCGGCACGGTTTGCTGTTCTAAGGCGACGGCCAGCGGCTGACGAAGTTGGCCGGGGTAGTGCTCAAAGCCCTGCGCTACCGCAGCGGCAAGTTCGGGTAAATTATTCAGACGAGCGGCGCAGTCGTGTATTCCCTGCAGGCCAAGTTGCTGCCAGTCGGTTTGTTGATGCTGCAAATAAGTAACGGCCTGATCAAAATACTGGCTTGGATGCTGCCGGTACTGGACTCTTATGCGGGCATGCAGGGCTGCCCTCTGAGTTTCATTGGGGGTAAATAAATAAGGGTTTTGTTGTAACTGCTGTTGTTGTTGCTCGCTGAGTTCGCCCGTTAATTCGTGGCCAAGTGCCCCCAGGACAAATTCCAGATAATGGTCGCGGGCGGCTGTGCTTAATAAACCCCGCTCATCCAGAGGAAATTGCAAAAACCAAAGAAAATCATTGCTTGGTTGCTGGCGGTGATGAAAGATAACCGCAAGTTGCGCCTGATGACGAATAGGGAAAGGGTAGGGTTGTTGTTGACGCTCAATCGCATCGAACTGCTGATTATCGATGCAGGTGAGGCGACGACCGAGGTCGTAAATTTGATAGTCGGCCTGTCCGGCTTGCAAGAATTCACCCAAGGTAGCGATGGTTTGCGTCACAACATCTCCTCAAAAGCTTGAATTTTAGCATGAATTAACTCACTATTGCCGCCATTATAGCGGTTTTCTCGGATCAAGTGGTAACGGAGTCTGCCATGGAGCAGTATCAAAAAGCTGCACGTTTACTGGACAGAATAGAACGTGAGCTTAATAGTCTGGGGTTGTGGCAAGCGCATCAGCCTCCTGTTCAGGCGTTGGAAAGTCAGCAACCTTTCGCGGTTGATACTTTAGAATTTCATCAGTGGCTTCAGTTTGTCATGATTCCTCGTATGTGGGCTCTTATTGACGGACACCAACCCTTGCCGGAATCCATTGCCGTAAGCCCTATGGCTGCGCAGACTTACCGTAATGAACTGGAACAACATGAACAGTTAATTGCGTTGATCCGCGAATTTGATGTGTTACTCAGCGGTACTGATCCCCTGCAGGACGATGTTTAGTGTCGGCCCCAGCTCTGCCTATTGTCTATCAAGACGAGCATCTGGTCGTTATTGATAAGCCCTCCGGACTGCTGGTTCATCGTAGCCGGATGGCAACCGATGCCAAAGTCTTTGCCATGCAGCTATTGCGCGATCAGCTTGGTCAGCATGTGTATCCTTTGCACCGGTTAGACCGGCCAACGTCAGGGTTGTTGGTGTTTGCACTTGATAGCGATACGGCGCGTAGGGTCAACGAGCAGTGGACTGAGCGTCTGGTTGAAAAAACCTATCACGCTGTCGTCCGTGGTTATGCAGATGATCACGGCGTTATTGATTATGCGTTAAAAGAAGAGCTGGATAAAATTGCGGATAAACAGGTGCGGGACGATAAAGAAGCCCAGCAGGCCATTACTCACTACCGATGCCTGGAACGGGTGGAATTACCCTTTAAAGTCAGTAAAAAGCACGATACCAGCCGCTATTCACTGGTCGAGCTGCAGCCGAAAACCGGCCGTAAGCATCAGCTGCGACGCCACATGTCGCACATCCGCCATCCGATCATTGGTGACAGCCGTCATGGCGAGGGCCGGCATAACCGGTTTTTCCAGAACCATTTTGGCAGTCACCGCTTGCTGCTTGCAGCCACTAACATCCGTTTTCATCACCCTCATACCGGCAAATTACTGGACCTGTCCGTAGAATTGCCTGATGAATTGACGAGGGCGTTTGGGCCGGACCCGCTTGCGTGAGTTGTTCACACGTACGGCCATTCGCAGTCAGATTAAATCTGATATCCGTCAGTATATTACGCGAATTACTGCCGCTTAGTAGGGCGCTGGTCTGCGCCCTGTTAAGCGGCTTTGTTATTCAGCACTGCGCAGTAAGGCATTAATGCCCACTTTGGCGCGGGTTTTTGCATCCACTCGTTTAACAATGATAGCTGCATACAGGCTGTGAGAACCGTCGGCTGCAGGCAATGCCCCGGGAACGACGACGGCCCCGGCCGGTACTCTGCCGTACAGGATGTTATCGTTCTCGCGGTCATAAATGCGAGTACTCTGGCCCAGATACACACCCATCGAAATAACCGCTCCTTCTTCAACAATAACACCTTCGACCACTTCCGAGCGTGCGCCGATAAAGCAATTGTCTTCGATAATGGTTGGGTTGGCCTGTAATGGCTCCAGTACTCCACCAATGCCTACGCCACCGGATAAATGGACATTGCGGCCAATTTGCGCACACGAACCAACCGTAGCCCAGGTGTCAATCATAGTGCCATCGCCAACGTAGGCGCCAATATTTACATAAGAGGGCATAACCACTACATTACGGCCGATAAATGCGCCTTTACGAACCATTGCCGGCGGCACCACGCGCATGCCTTCAGCCCGAAAACGAACGCTGTCGTAATCGGCAAATTTGGCTGGTACTTTGTCCCAGAAACGCGTTTCACCGCCATGGATAAGCTCATTGTCGTTTAACCGGAAGGATAACAGCACTGCTTTTTTCAGCCATTGATGAACAACCCATTCACCGGAGAGTTTTTCGGCAACCCGTAGTTCACCACGATCAATTTCATCAATTACGTATCGCACCGCTTCACGTAATTCTTCATCATCCGTTTGCGGATTAATGTTGTCGCGGTGTTCAAACGCATCAATAATTTTCTGTTTATAAGAATCTATCGCCATTAGAGCTCCTGAATCATGGTGTTAGGCTAAAAATCTAAGTGTTTAATAATTTGTTGTTTCAGAGTTTGTTTTTCAGTTTCTGTTAACGCTTCATTTTTTGTTGAGGCGACAATGAACAGGTCGTCCGCTTGTTCGCCAATGGTCGTAATTTTAGCGGCCAGCAGAACCACATCCAGACGTTGTAAAATAGCGGCAAACTTGGCGATAAGACCGGGCCGGTCGAGCGTGGTCAGCTCAAACGTGGTGCGCCGCTGATGCTTACTGGGAATAAATTTCACCTGGGTTTTTACATTAAAGTTTTTCATTCGCCGGGACAGCGGACGATGGGTTTGCGGCACCGACTTGCGCTTATGTAACACATCCAGCAGTTGCTGTTTGACATCCTCTATACGTCGCGGATCGGTCAATGGCTTGCCGTCGCGCTGCAACAATACAAAGGTATCCATTACAAAGCCATCGCGGGTGGCAAGAATTTGCGCGTCCAGGATACTGAGCTGTTCACTGTCCAGAACGCCGGCGACTGAGGCAAACAGGTGGCTTTCTTCGTGGTGATAAATAAATAGCTCAGTAGTTCCGTAATTATTTTCGTCGCCAATTAAAATCAGTGGCAGCTGTTCGGTATTCAGATTAAGAATATGCTGGGAGTGCCAGCTGATTTGCTCTGCCGTGTGGCGGAAAAAATAATCCGCAGTAAACCGCCCCCATAAAGCCAAAATTTCTTTTTCATCAAAACCGGCACTGAGTAACAGCGCCATCGCACTGGCTTTATTCTGTTGTATTTTTTGCCGTACATCCAGCGTCGGAGTACTGCTGTTCTGTTTCAGTAGATAGTGGGTAGCATTATATAACTCTTCCAGCAGCGTAGCCTTCCAGTTATTCCATAGGGAATGATTGGTAGCGCGGATATCGGCAACCGTCAGGCAATACAAATAGTCCATCCGTTCGCAGTCTTGCATTTGGTTGGCAAAGTTCTGGATCACCTCGGGGTCGTGAATATCTCGTTTTTGAGCGGTTACTGACAACGTCAGGTGATGTTCAACTAACCAGGCGACCAGTTCGGCATCTGCATCAGGGTATCCATGTTGATGACAGAAATTACGTGCGTCCATAGCACCAAGCTCGGAGTGGTCACCGCCACGACCTTTGGCAATATCATGAAAGATGCCCGCTAAAAACAGGCAATGGCGGCGCTCCATGGTGGCGACTAACTGTTCGGCCAGGGGGAACTCGCCCTGATGCTCGGCTGCACTAAAGCGGTATAGGTTGCGAACCAGACGATAGGTATGCTCATCAACGGTATAAGCATGGAATAAATCAAATTGCATTTGCCCGACGATTTGCTGCCACTGAGGCAGATAGCTGGCGACCACACTGTGGTGATGCATTAAGGCAAATGGGCGACCACAGCCGCGCGGATGCTCAATTAACTGACAAAACAATAAGCGACAGTCGGGGTCATAACTCAGTGGTTCATTTAACTGCGCCCGGGCGTTGCGCAATAAGCGTATCGTATGCGACTGAATACCGGTAATTTGAGGGTTTTCAGCAATCAACACAAAGGCTTTGATCATGTTCTGGCGCTGGTCAAACACCTGGTCATGGCGGGCTGTCAGCATTTCTCCGCTGATGGCAAAATCCTCATTCAGATTTTTTGAATCCAGTAATTCCTGCGCGCCGAGAATAGCTTGCTGAAAAAACTGCAACAACATTTGGTTTAACTCGCTAACCCGTAACACCACCTTAAAGTAGTCTTTCATCATCAGCTCGACCGAGGCTTTGCCTTCATTGCCGTAGCCGAGGCGCACAGCAACCCCGGGCTGAAAGTCAAACAGCAGCCGGTCTTCACGCTTACCGACTTCCAGATGCAAAGCAAAGCGGATGCGCCACAGCCAGTTCATACATTCGCGTAATTCAACGAATTCATCTGCCGTCATGTACCCGTATTCAACCAGGCTTTCATCGGAATGAGTCTGAAAATGTCGTTTCGCGATCCAGCCAATAGTCTGGATATCGCGAAGACCACCGGGACTGGACTTTATATTTGGCTCAAGATTATACGAGGTACCATGGTACTGCTGATGCCGGCGCTGCTGTTCTTCATGTTTAGCCTGATAAAATTCGCGGCTGGACCAGGGGAAGTTACTGACCAGGTGTTGCTGGAACTGCTGGAAAGAGGGCTCGTCACCACAAAGGTAACGTGCTTCGATAAGGTTTGTGGCAATGGTGATGTCGTTAGCCGCCTGGGTAAAGCAATCATTAACGGTGCGAACTGCGTGACCAATATCCAGGTGCAGATCCCATAAAAAGGTCAAAAATTCGGTCAGCTTGGCAGCCGCTGATGCTTTTTGCGTATTATCCAGAATCAGCAGATCAATATCCGAGCCGGGATGCAGTGTTTCGCGACCATAGCCACCGACCGCGACTAACGAAACCGGCTCGCAATTTAGTTGCAGTTGTTGCCACAGATGTTTTAACAAGTGGTCAAAAAAGGCAGAACGATGATGGATTAATTCGTCAATGTCGGCTGTGATGAACTGTTGCTCTGACCACTGCCGATACTGTTCCAGCAGGTTGCGATAGGCATCACGGCAGGGTGATTCAGAAAGGGCAGGCCACTGCCCAAAAAAATCTGTCTGTGACAGCGATTCTGACGTCATCGTAGTTGCCATAATAATCACTTATTAGTGGTGAATAACACGCGGTAACTGTTGCTCTTCTTCCGCTCTAAGGGTAAGCACCTCGACGCCATCGTCGGTGACCAGCAAGGTGTGCTCCCACTGCGCACTAAGGCTGCGATCTTTGGTTAATACAGTCCAGCCATCTTTCATTAATTTCGTATGGCGCTTACCGGCATTAACCATAGGTTCAATGGTAAAACACATACCGGCCTGCAGTTCCACACCGGTACCAGCCTTACCGTAATGAACTATTTGCGGGTCTTCATGAAAACCGGCCCCAATACCGTGGCCGCAATATTCGCGGACAATAGAGTAACCGTGGCTTTCAGCATGCTGTTGTATGGCCTCGGCGAAATCACCCAGCTGGATTCCTGGTTTAACCATTTCAATTGCTTTATATAACGACTCCTGTGTCACCCGAATCAGGCGTTCTGCCAGAATTGACGGTTTACCGACGATAAACATCTTCGAGGTATCGCCGTGATAACCATCAAGGATAACCGTAACATCGATATTCATGATATCGCCGTCTTTTAATTTTTTCGGAGCGGGGATACCGTGGCAAACACAGTGGTTCACCGAGGTACAGATAGACTTGGGAAAGCCGTGGTAATTTAAGGGTGCCGGCGTGGCACCGTGCCGGATAATGTATTCGTGACAGATAGTATCCAGTTCTTCTGTTGTGACTCCGGGTTTGACATAATCACCGATCATTTCCAATACACTTGCAGCCAGGCGGCCCGCGGCCCGCATTTTTTCGATTTCAGCGGGCGTTTTTATTGAAATATCCATTAACACAGCTCTCTTTAAAGCAGACGAAATAAAACCAAATTTAGAGGCACAGTTTACCAGCCACCAACGCTTTTCGCTATCCTCATTATATTGCGTTGTGTGCGGTGTTATGGTATAACTTGCGCGCCAAATTTGATGGCATCTTAATTTTAACTCTAAACCACACATGTACCGGCACATAACACGGGGTGCTCACTAGAATGAGTCGTGCTATGGGGTACATGGAGGCTTAACCCCCAAAAAAGGAAAAAGATTATGGCAAACGTGTCAATGCGTGACATGCTGAAAGCTGGTGTCCATTTCGGTCACCAAACCCGTTTCTGGAACCCAAAAATGAAGCCTTTTATTTTTGGAGCCCGCAACAAGATTCACATCATTAACCTTGAAAAAACTGTGCCAATGTTCAACGACGCGTTGAGCTACGTTCAGCACGTGGCTTCAAACAAAGGTAAAGTTTTGTTTGTTGGTACTAAGCGCGCTGCGGCAGAGCCAATCAAAGAAGCGGCACAAGCCTGTGGTCAGTATTACGTTAACCATCGTTGGTTAGGTGGTATGTTGACTAACTGGAAGACAGTTCGCCAGTCAATCAAGCGTCTTAAAGACCTGGAAATCATGAGCCAGGACGGGACTTTTGAAAAACTGACCAAAAAAGAAGCTTTGGTTAACACCCGTGAAATGGAAAAGCTTGAGAAAAGTCTCGGCGGTATCAAAAACATGGGCGGTTTACCGGATGTATTGTTTGTCATTGATGCCGATCACGAACACATTGCGGTAAAAGAAGCGAACAATCTGGGTATCCCAGTGGTTTCGGTTGTTGATACTAACTCCGACCCTGATAACATTGATTACATTATCCCAGGCAATGATGATGCAATTCGCGCAGTACAGTTATACTTGAATGCAGCGGCAGATGCGATTAAAGAAGCAAGCTCTGCGCCGGCAGGCAAAGACAGCGACGAATTTGTTGAAGCAACTGAAGAATAATTGAGGATAAAACCATGGCAATTACAGCAGCTCTGGTAAAAGAACTGCGCGAGCGCACTGGCGCTGGCATGATGGACTGCAAAAAAGCGTTGCAGGAAGTTGACGGTGATATGGAAGCGGCTATTGAACTGATGCGCAAAAGCGGTCAGGCGAAAGCAGCTAAAAAAGCGGGTCGTACGGCCGCTGAAGGTGTCATTTTGGTCAAGTCTGAAGGCAGCCAGGCGACTTTGGTTGAGCTGAACTGCGAAACCGATTTTGTTGCTCGTGATGACAGCTTCCTGGCGTTTGGCGAAAAGGTTATCAACACGGCTTTTGCTAATAAAGAAAACGATGTTGAAAAATTGCGCACAACAGAAGTTGATGGTGAAACCATCGAAAAAATGCGTGAAGACCTGGTCGCTAAAATTGGTGAAAACATGGCGGTACGCCGTGTCTCTACCATTGAGCGTGGCGATGTTGTTGCGACTTACACGCACGGCGCCCGTATCGGTGTAGCAGTGGCGTTAACCGGTGGTGATGAAGCTCTGGCGCGCGATCTGTGCATGCACGTTGCAGCGAGCAACCCACAGTTTGTTAAGCCGGAAGACGTTGACGCCGAAGTCGTTGAAAAAGAACGCGCAATTCAAATCGATATCGCTATGCAAAGCGGTAAGCCGAAAGAAATTGCTGAAAAAATGGTTGAAGGCCGGATGCGCAAGTTTACCGGTGAAATCAGCCTGACTGGCCAGCCGTTTGTTAAGGACCCGTCTGTTACGGTAGGTGAGCTACTGAAGCAACACGGTGCCGATGTCGAAACCTTTGTTCGTTTTGAAGTGGGCGAAGGCATTGAGCGTAAAGAAGAAGACTTTGCTTCTGAAGTTCAGGCTCAAGTGGCGGCAGCGAGCAAAGGTTAATCTTTGTGGCTGGGTCGCAACCCGATAAGTAATGATCAAAAACCGCGTCTTGAAGGTTCAGGGCGCGGTTTTTTTTAAATAGATTTTTTGTTACTCCATGTAAGCTTAAGCGAGGCAATAATGAGCACCCACCCGAAACCCAGTTACCGACGTATTTTATTAAAATTAAGTGGCGAAGCTTTAATGGGCGACGAGCCATTTGGTATTGATGCCAAAGTCCTTGATCGTATGGCACAGGAAATTAAGGAGCTGGTTGAGCTTGGTGTCCAGGTTGGTCTGGTCATCGGTGGCGGTAATCTGTTTCGTGGCGAGGGTCTGGCGCGTGCGGGCATGAACCGTGTTGTTGGCGATCACATGGGTATGCTGGCAACGGTAATGAACGGCTTAGCAATGCGCGACGCTTTACATCGGGCCTTTGTGAATGCTCGCTTAATGTCGGCGATTGAGTTGACTGGAGTCTGCGACAGCTATAACTGGGCGGATGCAATCAGCCTGTTAAAGTCCGGGCGGGTTGTTATATTTTCTGCCGGTACCGGAAATCCTTTTTTCACAACGGACTCTGCCGCTTGCTTACGAGGCATTGAGATTGAAGCTGAGTTAGTTCTGAAAGGCACTAAAGTCGATGGCGTCTATTCATCTGATCCGGCTCAGGATCCCGAAGCAAAATTATACCAGCATATTAATTATGACGATGTCCTGCAGCAACAGCTTAAAGTCATGGATTTAGCCGCCTTTACACTGGCCCGTGACCATGGTCTGCCAATCCGGGTGTTTAATATGAATAAACCGGGTGCATTGCGGTCAGTGATTCTTGGCGAAGAAGAAGGTACACTTATCAGTAGTGGCGCAAATATTTAATAACGAATCAGGTAAAAGGTAACAACGTGATTAATGAAATTATAAAAGACGCCGAAGAGCGCATGCAAAAAAGCGTAGATGCATTACGCAATCAAATGTCAAAAGTACGTACGGGCCGTGCTCATCCCAGTCTGCTGGATGGGGTAATGGTTAAGTATTATGGCGTTGATACGCCATTACGTCAGTTGGCTAACATAACGACAGAAGACTCGCGCACCTTAGCGTTAACGGTGTTTGACCGCTCCTCAAGCCAAGCTGTCGAAAAAGCCATTATGGACTCTGACTTAGGTCTTAATCCAGCTTCAGCAGGAACGGTTATCCGTATTCCGCTGCCGGCATTAACCGAAGAACGTCGCCGCGATCTGGTAAAAATCGTACGCAATGAGGCCGAACAGGGTCGTGTAGCAGTGCGTAATGTCCGACGTGATGCCAATGGCGATTTAAAAGAGTTGTTGAAAGAAAAAGAAATAACTGAAGATGAAGAGCGTAACGCTGAGGAACAAATCCAAAAGATCACTGACAAATACGTTAAGCAGATCGATGATGCGTTGAAAAACAAAGAAGAGGACCTGATGGAGGTCTGATTCTGATCGCATCTAATTTTGGTTATAAACGCCGTGTTAATCGCACTTACGCGGCGTTTTTATTATTTATGGCAACAGCATGACAGATCTTCCAACGCTACAGCAAATTGTTCCTAAGCATGTAGCAATTATCATGGATGGTAATGGCCGGTGGGCAAAACAGCGTGGTAAACTGCGCACCTTTGGCCATAAGGCCGGTGCTGAAGCAGTTCGCCGTGCAGTTGCCTTTGCGCGGCGCAATGGTATTCAGTCATTAACGTTATTTGCCTTTAGCAGTGAAAACTGGCGCCGTCCTGAAAAGGAAGTGTCAGTGCTTATGGATTTATTCATGACCGTGCTGAAGCGTGAACTGAAGCAGCTACATGACAACGATATAAAGCTGCAGATTATTGGTGACCGCAGCCGGTTTTCAGAGCGACTGCAGCGTCGTATTGCTGAGGCTGAGCAGAAAACAGCCGCCAACCAGTTGCTGACACTTAATGTTGCCGCTAATTATGGCGGCCAGTGGGATATAACTCAGGCTGCACAAACATTGGCGCGGCAGGTTGAACAGGGTGAGCTGACTAGCGAGCAGATAACTCCTGAGCAGCTGGCACAGCACCTGCAGCTGGCGCAACAGCCAACACCGGACTTAGTTATCCGTACTGGCGGTGAATGTCGCATGAGCAACTTTTTATTGTGGCAGGCGGCCTACGCCGAGCTGTATTTTACGCCGGTGCTTTGGCCAGACTTTGATGATGATGTTTTTTTACAGGCGGTTGTTGAGTTTGCGCAGCGGGAACGCCGGTTTGGTTTAACCAGTGAACAGCTGGAAAGCGTGATACAAAAAATTGAAACCCGGGTAGAGGAATAAATTTTTGTTAAAACAACGAATACTCACAGCTTTGCTGTTAATACCGGTCGCTTTATACGCGGTTTTCTTGTTGCCGCTTTGGGGCTTTTCTTTATTTATTCAGCTGGTATTGATGCTCGGGGCCTGGGAATGGTCTCCGTTAATGGGCGTTAAGCGCACCAGTAGCCGAATTGCCTACACATTAGTAGTTGGAGCCGTCATTGGCGTACTCAGTTTGTTGGCACCCTACCAGCACTTATGGACAAATGGCACTCTGGATCCACTGATTTACTACACCATTTTAGTGGGCGGTGTGTGGTGGGTTGCGGCACTCGCTCTGATTGTCAATTATCCCTCCAGTCGCCGGCTCTGGGCGCGCACCCGCTCGATTGTGGGCTGTTTCGGGTTAGCCATATTTGTGCCGTGTTGGGCTGCGCTGGTAACGGTTCGCTCTATTAATATCGATGAACAGCCGTATTTTGGCGGCTGGGTAGTGCTATTTATTTTACTGCTGGTATGGGCCGCTGATGTGGGTGCCTATTTTGCCGGGGTTCGCTACGGACGTAATAAAATGATGCCGGCAGTCAGCCCGGGGAAAACCATGGAAGGCTTGTGCGGCGGCATCAGCCTGGCGTTTGTGGTAATGATGGTGGTTGCGCACTGGACTAAAATACCGGCTGATCAATTTACCGGTTATTACCTGACGGGTTTATTTACCGTAGTTGCGTCAGTTTTTGGCGATTTGAACGAAAGTATGTTTAAGCGTGCCGCCGGGGTTAAAGATAGTGGCTCAATATTACCCGGACACGGGGGGATCCTTGACCGGATTGACAGCCTGACGGCCGCTGTTCCCATTTTCACCCTGGCTTACCTGGAGTTTTTACACTAACTCATGCGCAGTATAACGATATTAGGAGCGACGGGCTCTATTGGTGAGAGCACACTGGACGTTGTCCGACGCCATCCTGACAGTTTTCAGGTATTTGCGTTAACGGCGATGTCGCAGGTAACTAAACTGGCGCAACTGTGCCGCGAGTTTAAGCCTGAGGTGGCGGTCGTGGGTGATGAGACAAGTGCCGCCCAGTTGCAACAACTGCTTGCTGGTGAAGCCACCGAAGTAGTTTATGGTGAGCAGGCTTTAGTGCAGGTTAGTGCGGCCCGGCAGAGCGATATTGTGATGGCATCGATAGTCGGGGCGGCAGGTTTAAAGCCTACCTTAGCTGCCATTGACGCCGGTAAAACCTTATTGTTAGCCAATAAAGAAGCGCTGGTAGTCAGCGGCCAGCTGTTTATCGAACACGCGATAAAAAGCGGCGCAAAAATTGTTCCTGTGGACAGTGAACATAATGCCATTTTTCAGTGTCTACCTGAATTGGCGCGGCAGCAGATTGGTACCATGAAGTTGGCTGAACAGGGCATTGATTATATTTTATTAACGGGTTCTGGTGGACCATTTCGTCAGTTGCCGCTGGAACAACTCGCTGCACAAACGCCAGCGGCGGCCTGTCAGCACCCAAACTGGTCAATGGGCCGCAAAATATCAGTCGATTCCGCGACGATGATGAATAAAGGGCTTGAATACATTGAAGCGCGTTGGTTATTTAACTGCCAGCCGGAGCAGCTAAAGATTGTTATTCACCCGCAAAGTGTTATTCATTCGATGGTGCAGTACATTGATGGTTCAGTGTTGGCGCAGATGGGGCAACCGGATATGCGAACGCCTATCGCTCATTGCCTGGGGTTACCAGAGCGGTTACGCAGCGGCGTCCCCGGTTTAAATTTCAGCGAAACTGGCGCATTGACATTTTCTCCGCCGGACTTCGCCCGCTACCCTTGTCTCCAGTTAGCGATCGATAGCTGTTGGCAAGGGCAGAGTGCTACCACCTGTTTAAATGCCGCCAATGAGGTGGCTGTAGAAGCATTTTTAAATGAACAGATTGGCTTTACTCACATTGCGCAGGTGTGTGCGCGTGTTTTAGAGCATGAATTGCCCTCCCGAATTGACTCGATTGAGGATTTATTAGCATTAGATAGTCAGGCGCGGCAGTGGACCCGCCAGGCGCTCGAGCAGGTGAACAATGTTTGATTTTTTGTGGTATGTCGCCTCGTTTGCCGTAACGCTGGGAATTCTGGTAGCGTTTCACGAGTTTGGCCACTTTTGGGTCGCGCGTCGATGCGGAGTTAAGGTACTGACCTATTCGATTGGCTTTGGCCGTCCCATTTGGTCGCGTGTAGCTAAGGATGGTACCTGCTACCAGGTCGGACTAATCCCGCTGGGTGGCTACGTACGAATGTTAGACGAACGTATCGATGATGTGCCGGAAGAAGAGAAGCATTTATCGTTTAATGCGCAGTCGGTATATCAACGGTTTGCCATCGTTGCGGCCGGGCCGATCGCTAACTTCATTCTTGCGGTTGCCGTGCTTTGGTTAATGTTTGCAATCGGGGTTCCTACGGTTAAGCCTGTAGTGGGAGATGTTCAGCCCGGTTCTATTGCTGCTGAAGCGGACCTTAAGCCTGGCAGTGAGATAATTGAGGTTGCCGGCATTCAGGCTTATGACTGGCAACAAGTGCAGCTCGGACTGATGTCCTCGATTGGTGATTCTTACGTGGATGTTACGCTAGAGACACCAACTGGAGAGCAACAGACACGACGACTCGATATCAGCGACTGGCAATTTGACCCTGAAACGCAGTCAACTTTCGGAAGTCTGGGTATTGAAGTATACCGGCCCACGGTTTACACCGAACTGGCTGAGGTCATGGATGATTCGCCGGCAGCGCAGGCAGGTCTACAGGCAAACGATAAAATACTTCAGGCAAATGGTGAAAGCCTGGAAAGTTGGCAACAGCTGACGGATAAAATCCGCGAACGAGCGGGTCAGACGATTGAACTCACCATTAGTCGACAAGGGCAAACAGAACAAATTTCTGTGCGGGTGGGTGAACGCGAAGGTGCCGAAGGTGTCATAGGTTATCTTGGTGTTGTGCCTAAAACAGAACCTTTGCCTGAGGGTTATGTGTTCAACCATCAATATGGTATTGTCGGCGGCTTGATTCAGGGAGCTGAGCAAACCTGGGACTTGATGGTTATCAGCGTACAAATGATCGGTAAATTGCTGACCGGTGATGTATCGGTGAAAAATTTGGCGGGGCCGTTAAGTATTGCTGAGGGAGCCGGCGTGAGCGCCGGCAATGGATTTGTTTATTTTTTAAGTTTTCTGGCATTATTGAGTGTTAATTTAGGCATTATCAATTTGCTACCGCTGCCGGTGCTGGATGGTGGCCACCTGGCGTTTTTCGCGGTGGAGTGGGCGCGGGGCAAACCGTTGTCAGAAAAAGTTCAAGATGTTTGCTACCGGATAGGTGCAGCTCTGGTGTTTGCACTGATGTTCGTTGCGATTAGCAATGATATTATCCGTTATGCATTCTGATTTAGAATCAACAATAAGTAGCTATTAATAATGACGTTTAAAAAGCTGTTAGTGAGTGCCATGGTCGCCGCGGCGATAGCGCCGGTCCACGCACAAGATGAATTTGTCGTCGAAGATATCGAAGTAAAAGGGTTACAGCGTGTTGCGCTGGGGGCCGCCTTAACCTACATTCCGGTGCGGGTCGGCGACGATGTCAGTGAGCTGCAAATCCGTAGTGCGATAAAATCCTTGTACGCGTCAACGCACTTTGATTATATCGAAGTTCAGCGCGACGATAATACGCTGATTTTTCAGGTTAGTGAGCGGCCGACCATTGCGGAAATTACCTTTGAAGGCAATAAAGACATCAAGGACGAACAACTTGAGCAAAGCCTTCAGGACAATAACATCGTTACTGGCGAACCCCTTGACAGAACCACGATCGCCGGTATTGAAAAAGGTTTGGAAGACTTTTTTCACAGCGTTGGTAAGTACAATGCTCAGGTCGATATAGAAGTCATCGAATTACCCCGTAACCGTGTCGAACTGCAAATGAACTTCGACGAAGGCGACGCGGCGGAAATAGCGCAAATAAACATTGTCGGTAATACGGCTTTCCCGGATGAGTTATTAATCGATAACTTCGAGCTGACTGACAGTTTGCCCTGGTGGAATTTTATCGGCGAAAAACGTTATCAAAAAGAGCAGCTCAGTGGTGATTTGGAAACGCTGGAATCTTTTTATCGCGATCGTGGCTATTTGCAGTTTGCAGTGACTTCAGTACAGGTGTCCATGACGCCGGATCGCGAGGGCATTTACATTACCGTGAATGTTGAAGAAGGCGAAAAATACCGGGTCAGCGGCACGGATGTTATTGGTGAGCTAAAAGGTCACGATGAGCTGGTAAAACGCATCGCAACCATTAAAGAAGATAGCCTTTATAATGCTGCTCAGGTGACCTACATAGAGGATATGATCAGCCGCTTCTACGGCCGGTTTGGCTATGCTTACCCTGAAGTTCGCGCCATACCTGAGCGCGACGATGATGCAAAAACCGTTAAACTGACTTTTTCTGTAGACCCGGGTAACCGAGTCTATGTGCGCCGCATTAATTTTGAAGGTAATAGCCTGACGCAGGATCGGGTGCTCCGACGCGAGATGCGCCAGTTAGAGGGTGCCTGGTTGTCGGACGGTAAAGTAGAGCAGGGCAAAGTCCGGCTTGAACGTCTGGGCTTCTTCGAAACCGTCGAAACGTCGACTCAGCGAGTGGACGGCAATGATGATCAGGTGGATATTACTTATAAGGTAAAAGAACAGCCTTCGGGTTCTTTTAACGCCGGTATTGGTTACGGCGACTATTCAGGCTTGCAGTTAAATGCCGGTATTCAGCAGAATAACTTCCTCGGTACGGGGAACCGTGCGGGCGTTAACGTGTCTACCAGCCGCTTTAATAAAAACTTTAGCCTGTCTTATACCGACCCCTATTTTACGGTCAATGGTGTCAGCCTGTCGGGCCAGCTTTATATGAGTGAGTTTGATGCAGGCCAGGCAGAAAACTTAATTCGCTATAATCAAAAAACCTACGGTGTGGCCTCAAGTATCGGTTTCCCGGTAGACGAAATTAACAGCTTTAATTTTGGTGTCGGCTTTAAACAGCAGGAAGTCAGTAACGTTGATGGCTATGAGCAGATTAGAAAATTCTATTCTGCATTTCTTGACCGGGATAACCCGGACCAGGGCGTTGCCTTTGATATTTACGAATTAAATGCGGGCTGGAGCCGGGTTACCTTAAATCGGGGACGGTTCCCGACCTCGGGGTCATCACAGCGGGCATCAATTGATGTTTCGGCACCCTTTAGTGACATTCAGTATTTTCGTGCTAACTACGACTTTAAATGGTATCTACCGTTGTCGGATGATCAACAGTGGTCGTTGTTAACTCGCTTTAATATGGGCTATGGTAATGGTTACGGTGAAGACAGTGTCGGTAATGATTACCTGCTGCCGTTCTGGGAATCTTTCCGGGTCGGGGGGCAGGGTGACCTGCGCGGATTCGAGCCTAATACCGTAGGACCACGTGCTATCTATAGCTTTGCCGACCAGTTAACGGGACCGCCGGATCTGACCGGAAGACCGTCTCGTTATCCCGAGGGCGCGAGTAGTGAATCGGTTCAGGTCAGCCGCTTTGCGGTTGGCGGTAATGCTAAAATGGTTGGTGGTGTAGAACTAATTGTCCCTACGCCCTTTGTTGACGAGGGTATGCGCAACAGTGTGCGCACCAGCGTGTTTGTGGATGTTGGCACAGTGTGGGATACTGAATTCGATTATGACAAGTACAAAGACGCAGAGCTAATTGGTAATAGCCAACCGTTATCTGATTACAGCGATCCGGGCGAATTTCGAGTTTCGGCCGGTGTATCAGTGCAATGGATTTCACCTATGGGGCCATTAACCTTTTCGCTCGGCCGGGCACTGAAAGAAGTTGAAGGGGACGAAACCCAGATCTTCTCGTTCAACATCGGTACCACTTTTTAATACGTCAGTTAAAAAAATGTCAGAACAACATGAAATTTGAGGAGTTTACATTGAAAACTTTAATTAAAAGCACGGCGGTTACGGCTGCATTAGCAACAACTTTGTTTGCCGGCGCAGCGCAGGCTCAGCAAAAGATTGGCGTAGTGGACATGATGTCTATTTTTCAGCAACTACCTCAGCGCGAGCAGATTTCTCAGGAACTGCAGGCTGAGTTTCAGGATCGCTTTGAAGAAATGCGTCAACTGGAGCAAAAAGTTCAGGAGCTGCGCCAGGAGCAGGAGCGCGACGCTTCCGTCATGTCTGAAGCTGAAATGACTCAGTTAAGCCGTGAACTGGAGCAAGTAGTATCTGAAGCTCAGCTGAAACAAAAAGCTTTACAGGAAGATACCCGTCGTCGCCAGCAACAAGAGCGTAACGAGTTATTGGGTGAAGTGCAGCAAGCGATCACTGTCGTTGCTGGTGAACAGGGCTATGATTTAGTTCTGGAAAGCAGCGCCGTTGCCTTTATGAAGGCAGATAACGACCTGTCGGACGAAGTAGTTACTGAGATGACTTCAGGTAATTAATGCATGGCTGAATATACCCTGCAGCAGTTAGCCGAGCATGTCGGTGGCGAGGTTCGTGGCGACGCGAACCGAGTCATCCAGGGTGTTGGAACACTGCAATCCGCAAAAGCCGGGCAAATTGCTTTTTTAGCAAACAGCCGCTACAAGCAGCAACTCAGTAGCACCCGCGCAGGCGCTATTTTGCTGTCGCCTAAAGACGCGCAGGATAGTGCTGTGGAAGCGGGTATTATTGTGTCCAACCCCTACGCGGCGTTTGCCAAGGTGGCTCAATTACTGGATACCACCCCACTTCCGGCAGTGGGCCATGCGGCGACGGCAAAAGTAGCTGCCAGCGCGCAACTGGGAGATAACGTCAGCTTAGGCGAATATGTTGTTATAGAAGAGGGCGCGATTATTGGCGACAACGTCAGTATTGGTGCCCATTGCCATATTGGTCCCCAGGCAGTCATTGGCAGTAACACCCGTATTTGGTCAGGGGTAAATATTTATCATCGCTGCGAAATTGGTGCTAACTGCATTATTCATTCTGCTGCAGTTATCGGTGCCGATGGTTTTGGCTGGGCTCCTGAAAATGGTAAATGGCTTAAAATACCTCAGATAGGCCGCGTTATCATCGCCGATAATGTAGAAATCGGAGCCAGTACCACCGTGGATCGGGGGGCCTTAGACGATACCATCATCAGCTCTGGCTGTATCATCGATAATCAGTGTCAGATTGCCCACAATGTGTTCATCGACGAAGATACCGCTATCGCAGGTTGTACCGTTCTGGCCGGCAGTTGCCGCATTGGTAAGCGCTGTATGATTGGCGGCGCCTCGGCAATTAACGGGCATATCAGCATTTGTGACGATGTGCAGATTATGGGATTCGCCATGGTGATTAAAGAAATTACCGAACCGGGGGTCTATGCCTCGGGTATTCCGGCGACAAATCATCGCGAATGGCGCCGCAACGGAGCCCGCTATCGTCAGTTAGATGATTTATTTAAACGGGTTAAGTCACTTGAGAAACAAGTGGTTGATAATAACGATTAATTTGGAGTCACTGTGAAAGCCACAGAGTCTGGTTTTGATGTTCAAGAGGTGTTGAATTTACTTCCACACCGTTACCCATTTTTGCTGATTGATCGCGTTATTGAATGCGATGGTGAAAGTTACCTGCACGCAATTAAAAATATCAGCTTTAATGAACCCCAGTTTAACGGACACTTTCCGGGTAAACCTATTTTTCCGGGTGTTCTGTTACTTGAGGGGCTGGCACAGGCTGCCGGTCTGCTGGGCTTTAAAATTACCGAGCAAACACCCGGAACTAATGACCTTTATCTGTTTGCCGGTATTGATAATGCGCGCTTTAAACGCCAGGTAGTACCCGGTGATACAGTACACTTTCATGTAACCTTCGAAAAAGAACGTCGTGGTGTGTGGAAATTCTCCGGTAAAGCCGAAGTAGAGGGTCAGCTTGCTGCAAGTGCAGAAATTATCTGCGCAAGAAGGGAAGTGTAGTGATTCACGAAACCGCAATTATTGATCCCGCGGCCAAACTGGGCGACAACGTCAAGGTGGGGCCGTGGACAATTATCGGCCCCGATGTGGTCATTGGTGACAACTGTGATATTCGCTCCCACGTGGTCATTAAAGGGCCAACCGAATTAGGTAAAAATAATACCCTGTACCAATTTTCCTCGGTTGGTGAAGATTGCCAGGATAAAAAATATGCCGGCGAACCGACGCGGCTGGTGATTGGCGATAATAATATTATCCGCGAATCGGTAACCATTCACCGCGGCACTGTGCAGGATAATAGCCTGACTCAAATAGGTAGCCATAATCTGCTGATGGCGTATGTACACGTTGCCCATGACTGCATTATTGGCGACCATAATATTTTGGCTAACCAGACCACCCTGGCGGGCCATGTTCATGTGGGAGACTGGGTTATTCTCGGCGGCATGACCGGCGTTCACCAGTTTTGCCATATTGGATCTCATGCTTTTACTGCAGTCAATTCGATTGTGGTGCAGGATATTCCGCCGTTTGTTATGGCACAGGGGCATAATGCACGGCCGCGCACTATTAATGCCGAGGGCTTAAAACGGCGCGAATTTTCGACCCAGCAAATTCAGAATATTCGACGTGCGTATAAACTGTTGTACCGCTCCGATTTAACATTGAACGAGGCGGTAGCGCAAATTAACGCGTTAAACGAGCCACAACTGGACACGTTTTGTCAGTTTGTACAAAACAGTTCACGTGGCATTATCCGACCCTGATTCGGCCGCCGAAATCGTGAATACAAATAAAACTGAACGGGTAGTTGCATTGGTTGCCGGTGAGCATTCGGGTGATCTGCTCGGCGCCGGCTTAATGCAGGCTATCCGGAAACAATCGCCACAGCCTGTTCGTTTTATCGGAGTGGGTGGCCCTCTGATGAAAGAACAGGGGCTTGATAGCTTCTTTCCGATGGAAGATTTGGCCATTATGGGGATCGCGGAAGTCGTCAGGCACCTGCCCAAACTGCTAAAGCACCGCCGTCAGCTAGTTAGCTTCATAGAGCAACAAAAACCCGATGTAATGATTGGCATTGATGCGCCGGATTTTAACCTAACGGTGGAAAAACGCTTACGTGATAATGGTATAACAACCGTTCACTATGTCAGTCCATCAGTATGGGCATGGCGAGAGGGGCGTATCAAGGGTATTAAAAAAGCGGTTGATCACATGCTGTGCCTGCTACCCTTTGAAAAAGCGTTTTACGATCGACACCAGCTACCGGCAACGTTTGTTGGCCATCCTCTGGCTGATGAAATTCCGAAAAACTGGTCCAGGACAGAAGCACGCCAACAGCTTAATCTGGCAACCGACGCTGTTTATCTGGCATTATTACCTGGTAGCCGGGCGGGTGAGATTGAACGCATGGCCGAACCTTTTTTACAAGCGGCCGCTAGTCTTCAGCAACGCTATCCACAGTTAAAACTGCTGGTGCCTATGATCAGCGAACAACGGGCTGAGCAGTTCAGAAGTCTGCAACAACAATATTGCCCGGAACTTACGCTGCAGATCATCGTCGGCAACAGCCGCTTAACAATGGCTGCGGCCGATTATTTAATATTAACTTCCGGTACCGTCGCACTCGAAGCCATGCTTATTAAGCGACCGATGGTTGTCGCTTACAAATTCAGCTGGTTAAGTTATCGGTTAATCAAATGGCTTTTCCACGCCCCGTTTTTTTCTCTGCCGAATTTACTGGCAGACACTCAGATTGTTCCGGAGCTGGCACAGGATGAGGCTTCTGCAGAGAATATCGAACGCCACTTAGCGCGTCTTATCGACAGTGATAACAGTAATCTGATGGTAAACTTCTTGCGGATACATGAGCGGCTGAAAGTTGACGCTAATGAGCGTGCAGCAAAAGCGGTGCTTAATCTCATAGAATAACCTAAAAAATAGAATAAAAGTTCCAAATTAATCCGCTAATAATTCTAAAAAATAAGGTATATCCTCTACGCATTATAACAAAGGAGGCCTTATGGGATTATTAATCGATGGTCAGTGGCATGATCAATGGTACGACACGGAGAAACACGGCGGCCGCTTTGTCCGCAGTGAATCACAGTTTCGACAAACGCTCGGGCCGCAAAGCGAATTCAGTGCCGAATCCGGACGTTATCACTTGTATGTATCTTACGCTTGTCCGTGGGCGCATCGGGCCTTAATCTTTCGGAAAATTAAACAGCTTGAATCTCACATCAGCGTATCAGCAGTGCATCCTTTGATGCTGGAAAATGGCTGGGAGTTCGATAGTGCCCCGCTAAACGATGGGTTGTACGACTATAATTACTTATACCAAGTCTATTTGCATGCCAAAGATGATTACACAGGACGGGTAACCGTACCGGTGTTGTGGGATAAGCAGCAACAAACGATCGTAAATAATGAATCGGCTGACATTATTCGTATCTTTAACAGCGCCTTTAATGCGCTGACCGGCAACAACGATGACTATTACCCGCCCACTTTACGTGAGCAAATAGACGAGGTAAATCAGTGGGTATATCAGGACATCAATAACGGTGTTTACCGGTGCGGTTTCGCCACCCGGCAAGACGCTTATGAAGAGGCTTTTGAGGCACTTTTTGCTGCCCTGGATCGGGTTGAAAATATCCTCCAGACGCAGGATTTTTTAGTTGCTGATGTACTGACTGAAGCGGACTGGCGCTTATTTACCACCCTGGTACGTTTTGATGCGGTTTACTTTAGCCACTTTAAAACAAATAAGCGTCGTATTCTGGATTACCCGAATACCTGGCGTTATGTCAGACGACTTTATCAGCACCCCGGAGTGTCCGATACTCTGGTCATGGATCATATCAAGCGACACTACTATGGCAGCCATAAAACAATTAACCCGACGCAGATTGTTCCGGTCGGTCCGCAACTGGATTTCATGCAGCCGCTGACGGAGGATGACTAATCGATGAGTACTGCAGTACAAGCTCGTTACCGGGGTATCCCCGCTCAGGATGGTGCAGGGGTTAAGCTCACTCGCATTATTAATCAGCCTGCGTTCAAAACGGCCGATCCGTTTTTGATGCTGGATGAATTTCGCTCGGATAATCCGGACGATTACATTGCCGGTTTTCCGCCGCATCCTCACCGCGGCTTTTGCACTCTGACTTACATGCTGGCCGGGCAGATGCAGCACAAGGACTCCGTTGGAAATAGCGGCTTAGTTGAAGCCGGCGGAGTGCAGTGGATGAAAGCAGCTAAAGGTATTATTCACGAGGAGATGCCGAAGCAGCAAGAAGGCTTGATGTGGGGCTTTCAGCTATGGATTAATCTGCCCGCCGCAGAAAAACTATCAGCGCCTGCCTGGTTCGACTATCCGGCGGATAAAATTCCGCAGATCCGGCAGCAAAACTACCTGGTCCGGGTTATTGCCGGTCAGCACCAGGAGCTGCGTGGCCCGGTGGAGGCAGCCGGCCGCAATTTATTATTACTGGATTATCAGCTGTCTTCAGCGACGAGTTTTTCGCTGGCCAGCCAGGGCCAGAAACAGCGTTTGCTGTATTGTTATCAGGGTTCGATAACGGTTGATAATGAAACCGTTGCAACGGGAGATTTACTGCAGCTGGACGCGGATGAGCCACTGCATATCAGCGCCCAGGGACAGGCCGGCTTTTTATTGTTGGCCGCGGAGCCGATTGGCGAACCGGTTGTACAATACGGACCTTTTGTGATGAACACGGCAACGGAAATTCAGCAGGCGATCCGTGACTACCAGAGCGGGCAGCTGGCAGCCAATCAAAAACTAGATTAAATCCAGCTTTTCGGCCTGTTGCTGCAGGTGTTCATAGCGTTGCTGGTGGCTGTCGGATAACGGCAGCCCCTGCAAATTGCGAAAACATTGGCTACACTCTTTTCGCAATAAGTGAACAGGTATCTTGCTAGTGTTCTCACAGTAACTGATAACAGTTTGCACGTAATTTAACGCGGCCCCACTGTTTAACGGCGCCATCTGACGGGCTTTTTTAAACAGCTCCAGCGCTTCTTTGTACTGATGCTGCCCGTACTGCCTAATCGCTTGTTGATGAACTTCACGAAATGCTTGTTCGGTTTGCTTGCTAAGCTGTCGCCGTTCTTCCAGCAGCTTTGTACTGTAGTCATCCAGCTGTTGACGGACATTAGCAGTATTTGCAAGTACTGCAGCCTTTTCAAATTCACCCAGATCCAGCAATACGATGATAACATCCACTAATAGCTCTTCGGGGATGGCTTCGGTTGTCGCCAGCTCACCGCCAACAGCCTGGTTCAGCAGCTGTTGAGCTTCACGCAGCCGACCATTAAAGGCGTCAATGCGAGAGCCCAGAAGCGCTTCAATTTTTTCATAGGGCAGCTCAGAATAAACCAGGTTGTCGTCATAGCGGGCGCGTTGCAGTTCCATGCTTGCTTCACTTTGGTATTTAGCAACTTGTTGCCGTGTCTCTGCATGTTCTGCAGCATCTAAAATGGCCCTCAGATAGTTGCACAGGTGCTGAACGTTACGATAGACCGATGAGCGGGCGATTTGTAAAATATTGTTCATTGCCTGCTTGGCTACTTCGTAATCGCCGTTATCACGGGCAATATGAGCCAGTTGATTTTGCCGTTCGATGGAAAACGGCGCCATACTGACCGATTCCCGCGCACTTTGCAGCGCTGGCTCAAGCTGCCCCAATTTAACCAGACTGCGTGTGATAATGTCCTGTGCTTCGATGGCATTGGGTACTTTTTTAATCACCTGAGTGGCAATATCCAGCGCCTCCTGAGGGCGTTGCTGCAAAAGTCGAGTCTCGGCAAGCTTTAACTCGGCCCAGGGCTGAGCGCTTTGTTGTAATAACGACTGAACAGCGGTTTCAGCTTGCTTTAATTGTTCGGTTTTGTTGAATAATTCAATTTGCAGGCGCTGGCAGTAATGGCTGTAACGCGTGCCGATCTCAACCTGTTGATGACAGGCATCAATGCACTGCTGATACTGCTGCTGATACAATGTTTTGAAAACCGGCTGCAATGCCATCCGTCGCTGGTATGCGCGGTTCAGGCGGGTACGCAATACATGTTGCGAAAAGGGTTTAGTCAGGTAATCATCAGGTTGCAGCTCAAGTGCGCTTAACACCATCGGCCGTGTATTGTCGCCGGTAATAATAATAAATACTGTTGTTGCTTTTAAAACCCCGCGTTGCTGCAACTCCTCAAGCACCTGACGGCCGTTTTTGCCGCGCCCCAGGTTATAGTCAACTAACATAATATCGAAGGGCTGCCGGATATAAGCGGCTATGCCGGCATCTCCGGTTCGTTTTGCCTGTACATCTTTAGCGCCTAAACTCATGAGCAGCCCCTTCAGCATCACCTGAAAGGCTTTTTGATCATCGATAATTAAAACCCGTTTGTCAGTCAGATCAATGGAATCGTTCATAAGTCTTAGCTGCTTCCTTAATGTCAACTCATGGTAAGCTAAAATATCGCTGATGTCTTTATCGACAAGCGCGCTTACTCTTTAATAAGTAAACACAGGATATGTTATGCAGATAGCCAGGATTAAAAACGAAGGTATCGAATGGCAGACACAGCAGACAGGCGCGTCTAAGCCGGCAGCAACCGAAGTCACCTTGCAAATAGCCTATGCTGGGGTTAACCGGGCCGACGTTATGCAGGTTGCGGGAGCCTATCCGCCACCGGCAGGTGCCTCTGATATTCCCGGACTGGAGTGCAGCGCAGTGGTAATGGCGGTAGGACAGCAGGTTACCAATCTTAAAGTGGGTCAGCGGGTCGCAGCACTGTTGTCGGCCGGAGGCTATGCTGAATCTGTCACCGTTGATGCACGACAGGTTTTGCCATTGCCCGATAACTGGACCTTGCAGGAAGGCGCGGGTTGGCTGGAAACTTTCGCCACTGCCCATTTAAATGTGTTTCAGTTAGCCAATTTAAAAGATGGCGAAGTGGTGTTTTCCTACGCCGGAGCCAGTGGCGTCGGCAGCTCACTAATTCAGTTGTGCAGGGAGCAGAAGAACCCAATTTATGCGGCAGTTGGCAGCGAGGAGAAGCGTCAATTCTGTCAGCAGTTGGGTGCTACAGGGGTGTTTAATCGCCATCAGCAAGATGTGCATACGCAACTCAAAGATATTGGTGGATTGGATGTGATTCTTAACCCGGTTGCCGGCGATAGCGTAAGTCGCGACCAGGAAATATTGCAGACAGACGGTCGCCTGATTGTTATTGGATTACTGGGAGGCCGCCATGGCCAGGTTGATTTTGGCCGTTTACTGATGAAGCGGCAACGACTGCTGGGATCTACCTTGCGATCTTTGTCTGCAGCAAAAAAAGGGCAGATATTAACAGCCTTATGGCAACAGTTTGGGCCGGCATTTGCGGCTCGTCGGGTGGTTCCCGTGATCGATAAGGTCTACAGCGCAGATACCATTAACGATGCCTTAGATTATCTTAAGGAGGACCAAAGCCAGGGTAAGGTGGTTGTTAAAATAGCTGATGTAGCCGACTGTGACAGTTAACTGCAAAAGAAGTGGTGGAGGGGGCAGGATTCGAACCTGCGAAGGCGGTGCCGTCAGATTTACAGTCTGATCCCTTTGGCCACTCGGGAACCCCTCCACACGAGGCGTGCATAATAGCAGCCTGACCGACTCTGTAAAGAGCAAAGCAAAAAAAGTTAATATTTTTTGCTGCCAGCCGATAACCAAGTTAATGATTTTGGCTATCGGCACGGTTTATGACAGTAGTATCCAGTGACAGTACCCAGGCGGTTTACCAGTATTTTGATCAGCAGGCGGCAACAGCTCTGGGTCATGGCCATGGCGCCGAATTTGCCTTGTGGCTGGCGGCGATGGGTGAACAGACTGTCGTTGAAGAGCCGCCGGAACAAATCAACTGGCAGCGCCAAATTGGTGCTGCGCAACCGCGGCCGCTGGGCTATGACCAACCTTATAAGCAAAGCAATGGTGTCTTTAATGACGTCAGCCAGTTAGCCGACTTTAAATTGCACGATGCTTTGCACCCACAGCCCCTGGCTGCCCGGAGTGACCCAGACCGTTTACCGCTGGAACTGGTTGCTAACCTTGACTGGCAAACTCTGAAGCGACAGAAGCGTAAACAGCAGCCGGAAAAACTGCCGGATCGGCACCGCGATCCCTCGCGGTTATATGAGGTATTGCAACAGTTAGGGATAGCCGCTGAGCCTCAGCTAATGTAAGCTAACAGCTATGTTTTTCCGGCAGTAAATCAAGCATCAGACTATGACCCGTGTCCACTGGCAGGACGATGAACGTATTGATGCGTTTATCGAGCATTTATGGCTTCACCATGGGGTCAGTGCCAACACTCAGTCGTCCTACCGCAGCGACTTGCGGCGCTACTGTGATTTTTTGAGCGACCACAAACTCAGATTGCTGGAAACATCCGCCGATATTTTGCAGGACTATTTGCTCTGGCGCCGCAGCCAGGGGCTGGCCCCCAGCAGCAGCTCGCGCTTTTTAAGTGCGATAAAAAAATTCAGTCAATTTGCCATGAAACAGGGCTGGCTAAGCGAAGATCCCAGTGCCCGACTGAGACGTCCGAAATTACCACAAAACATCCCTCATTCACTTAGTGAAGAGGATACTGAAGCTTTGCTGGCAGCGCCGGATACCGGCTCGGAACTTGGCCTACGCGACCGGGCAATGCTGGAATTGCTGTACGCCACCGGATTGCGGGTTACTGAACTGATTCGCCTGCAGTACGATCAGGTCTCTTTATCTCAGGGGCTGGTTCGAATTATTGGTAAAGGTGATAAAGAGCGGCTGGTGCCGCTGGGCCAAGAAGCGCTGGATTGGCTGCAACGCTACTTGCAGCATGGCCGGCCGGCGCTGTCGAATAAGCAAAGCCCATGGATTTTCATCACTCAACGCGGTACCTTACTTACCCGGCAGGCATTTTGGTACCGGATCAAACATTACGCTGTGCAGGCAGGTATCCGGAGCCATTTATCGCCGCATACGCTACGCCACGCTTTTGCAACCCATTTACTCAATCATGGCGCCGATTTACGAGTGCTGCAAATGTTGTTGGGGCACAGTGATTTATCAACCACACAAATTTATACGCAGGTAGCGCGTGAGCGATTGCAATCTTTGCATACGCAACACCATCCGCGCGGTTAAAAGAGGTCATTATGCGCAAAAAGATTTTTACTCACTTGTTTTTAACACTCGGCTTATCCGCATCTTTGTCGCTAGCGGCGCAGCAGCTGGACACATCAAAACTTGAAAAACTCGGTATTCAAGTTGGCGAGGTCAGTGAGACTTCAATTAGCGGTCTTTACCAGATCACGTCTAATCAGGGCATTTTTTATGTCTCGAAAGATGGCAACCGGCTGCTGGCAGGTAATCTTTTTGATTTAACCAAAGAGCAGCCCGAGAACCTGACCGAGCAGGCCATGGCCGAACTGCGCCAACAGCAATTGCAGCGCGTTGAAGATGAAATGGTGGTTTACCCGGCTTCTGATGAAAAATACGAAATTACCGTATTTACTGATACCACCTGCGGTTATTGTCAGCGTATGCATGAAAACCTCGGCCAGTATCTTGATCGCGGTATCACGGTACGCTACCTGGCTTTTCCGCGCGGCGGCATGAACAGCAAAGGTGGACGTGAACTGCAAACCGTCTGGTGCGCTGACGAGCCGGCAAAAGCCCTGACTAAATTAAAAAGTGGTGAGCAGGTCGACAGCCGCAGTTGTGATAATCCGGTCGCCAGCCATTATCGCATGGGTCAGGCCTTTGGGGTAACGGGTACACCGGCAATCGTACTGCCGGATGGTCGCATGCTTCCGGGTCTGCGTACGGCGGACGCTTTGGTTGAGCAAATGCAGTAATCAGGCAATGGCTGAATTTACCATAAAACGTTACGCTGCCGTTGACGACAGCCACCTGCCGCACAGTTTGCCGCCGCTATTACGGCAAATATACGCGCGTAGAGGTGTTACTGATGCTCAGCAGCTGCAATTAAGTGCCAGAGACTTAACCCATTTCAATCAGCTCCAGGGTGTCGAAGCAGCGGTCCAGTTGCTACTAAGCGCCCAGCAGCAACAAATCACTATTTGTGGTGATTTTGATGCCGACGGTGCAACGAGCACCGCATTAATGGTAACTGGCTTGCAGGAAATGGGCTTTCAGCGGGTTAATTATCGGGTACCGAACCGTATGACAGAAGGCTACGGGCTGTCAGTGTCTATGGTCGAGCAACTCGCGGCGCGTGGGACAGACATTATCATAACGGTGGATAATGGTATTGCCGCTAACGAGGCCGTTGCCCGTGCAGAGCAGCTGGGTGTGCGCGTGATCATCACAGACCACCACTTGCCTCCGGCCGACTTACCTGCCGCTGATGCCATTATAAACCCTAATCAGGACGGCTGTGTTTTCCCCAGTAAAAATTTAGCTGGTGTCGGAGTGGCCTTTTACTTGTTGTTGGCAATAAGGGCAGGGCTGCGGGAGCAGGGCTATCAGCCGCTGCCAAATTTAGCTGACTGGCTCGATTTAGTTGCGCTGGGCACTGTGGCTGATGTGGTGCCGCTGGATTACAATAACCGGATATTGGTTCATCAGGGGCTGGCGCGTATTCGCAGTGGCCGTTGCCGGACGGGTATCGCGGCATTGCTTGATGTTGCGGGGCGCCACCGCGAACAGTTACAGGCGGCAGATTTAGGCTTCGCGCTGGGACCAAGAATTAACGCAGCCGGGCGCCTGGACGATATTAGCCTTGGGATTGAGTGCCTTTTAGCTGAAGGACAGCGAGCGCAGGAGCTGGCCGCGCAGTTGGACAATCTGAACCGCGAGCGCCGTTCTATTGAAGGTGAAATGCGTGATCACGCTGAGCAAATTGTCGCCCGGTTACAGCTGGATAACGAGGGCCAGTGTCCTGACTTGATGACCCTGTACGAACCCGGCTGGCATGCCGGCGTTATTGGTATTGTCGCGGGCCGGGTAAAAGACCGGGTTAATCGGCCGGTCATCGTTTTTGCTGATGATGATGAACGGATGATTAAAGGGTCGGCACGTTCTATTGCAGGCCTGCATATCCGTGATTTACTGGAGCGTATCGATATTCTCAACCCGGGCCTAATAACCCGTTTTGGTGGTCATGCTATGGCGGCTGGGCTGACTTTGCCGAAAAACCACCTGCCTCAGTTTACCGCAGCTGCACAGGATCTTGCCGGACAATGGCTGACAGCCGAGCAAAAAGAGGCGGTATACTGGTCTGATGGCGAGTTACAGGATGAAGATTTAAATTTACAGTTTATCGGGCAACTGCAGCAAAGCGGCCCCTGGGGACAAAAGTTTCCGGAACCTGTATTTGACGGCGTATTTACAGTACTTTCTCAACGCATCGTCGGAAGCCAACATCTGAAACTGCAATTACAAACAGCCGCTGGCGGTGTTTTTGATGCCATTGCTTTTAATGTTGACACCCAATTATGGCCTGATCATTCGGTGAAATCCGTTGAATTACTGTATAAACCGCAGCTAAACCACTTTCGCGGGACAACAAAGGTCCAGTTGTTGGTAGAGCAAATGCGCGCTTTGCGCTAAACTGTGCGCCTTAAATTTTGCTAGCGGCTGACGGAACAAACATGTTTGAAACCAATGCAACTTATACTCTGATTAAAGATATGCGTGAGCGCTCTGAGGCGCTTAGGGGGTATCTTTGACTATGAGACAAAAACTGAGCGTTTAGAAGAGGTCACGCGCGAGCTGGAACAGCCGGAAATCTGGAATCAGCCGGAGAAAGCGCAGTCTCTGGGTAAAGAGCGGGCAGCGCTTGAACAGATATTAGATACCTTAAACAATCTCAAACAGGGCCTTGATGATGTAGAGGGATTGGTTGATTTAGCGGTAGAAGCCGAGGACGAACAAACCTTTACAGAAGCTGAAGAAGAGCTCGAAGACTTACTCAAACAACTGGAAAAGTTGGAATTTAGGCGCATGTTTTCGCGCGAAAATGATGATTCTGATTGCTATGTTGATGTCCAGTCAGGCTCCGGTGGCACCGAGGCGCAGGACTGGGCGAATATGCTGTTAAGAATGTATTTGCGCTGGGCAGAGAGTCACGGCTTTAGTACTGAAATTACCGAATTATCCGAAGGCGAGGTAGCCGGGATTAAATCAGCCACTGTCCGAATTGGCGGTGAATATGCCTATGGTTGGCTGCGCACGGAAACCGGAGTGCATCGGTTAGTGCGCAAATCGCCTTTCGATTCCGGTAACCGCCGGCATACCTCTTTTGCTTCGGTATTCGTTTACCCTGAAGTTGATGATGATATCGAGGTGGATATTGATCCTTCCGATCTGCGTATTGATACGTACCGGGCTTCGGGTGCCGGTGGCCAGCACGTTAACCGGACGGATTCGGCGGTGCGGATTACTCATGAACCATCCGGTATTGTGGTCCAGTGTCAGAGCGATCGTTCGCAGCATAAAAACCGTGACTCAGCGATGAAACAGCTAAAAGCAAAGTTGTTCGAAATGGAGTTACAAAAACAAAATGAAGACAAACAAGCATTAGAAGACAGTAAGTCCGATATTGGCTGGGGTAGCCAGATTCGCTCTTATGTACTTGATGATGCCCGTATCAAAGACCTGCGCACCGGTGTTGAGAACCGCAATACGCAAGTGGTCTTAGATGGTGCTCTTGATCCATTTATTGAAGCCAGTTTAAAAAGCGGCTTGTAAGCGACAGAACAGAGGAATAGTGAATATGACAGATAAATCGCAATCACCCGAAGTCGACGTTAATGAGCAAATTGCGCAACGTAAGACGAAGTTAGCGGCAATTCGTGACAAGGGCGTTGCGTTTCCTAATGATTTCCGTCGTGATGCGTTAGCCGCTGATTTGCAGCAAGAGTACGGCGAGCTAAGTAAAGAAGCATTAGCCGAGCAGGGCGTCCGCGTTAAAGTGGCCGGTCGCATGATGACGCGGCGTATTATGGGTAAAGCCAGCTTTGCCACTATTCAGGACATGAGCGCTAAAATCCAGTTATACGTCGCCCGCGACAATTTACCCGAAGGCTTTTATAACGCCGAATTTAAAAAATGGGATTTGGGCGATATTGTCGGAGCCAGTGGTGTATTGTTTAAAACCAACACCGGCGAACTCAGTGTACAGGTAGATGACGTGCGCTTGCTGACCAAGGCTTTAAGGCCACTGCCGGATAAGTTTCACGGTCTGTCGGATCAGGAAATGCGTTATCGCCAGCGTTACCTTGACCTGATCACCAACGATGCTTCGCGTAATACCTTTATTATTCGTTCCAAAGTTATTGATTATATTCGTCGTTTTTTAAGCGAACGTCAGTTTCTTGAAGTTGAAACACCAATGATGCAGACCATCCCCGGAGGCGCTGCGGCACGTCCTTTTTCAACGCACCATAATGCACTGGATATGGAGCTGTTTTTACGTATAGCGCCGGAGCTTTATCTGAAGCGGCTGGTTGTCGGCGGTTTTGAGAAAGTTTTTGAAATTAACCGCAATTTCCGTAACGAAGGCCTGTCGACTCGTCATAACCCGGAATTTACCATGCTGGAATTCTACTGGGGCTATGCCGATTATAACGATCTGATGGACTTAACTGAGCAAATGCTGCGTGGTGTCGCAGAATCAGTGTTGGGCAGCGCTGTATTTACCAGCCAGGGTTTTGACTACGATTTCGCACAGCCGTTTACCCGGATGACCGTACTGGAAGCCATTATTAAATATTTGCCAGAGGTGACGGTCGGGCAGCTACAAGAACTGGAGTCTGCCAGCGAAATTGCCCGTCAAAACGGCATTCAGGTGCAAAAGTCATGGGGCCTGGGGAAAATCCAAATCGAAATTTTTGAAGCCGTAGCCGAGCATCAGTTGATTCAGCCGACCTTCATTACTGCATACCCGGCGGAGGTATCGCCTCTTGCCCGGCGCAACGATGAAGATCCCTTTGTCACCGATCGTTTTGAATTTTTTGCCGGAGGCCGTGAATTGGCAAATGGCTTCTCCGAGCTTAACGATGCCGAAGACCAGGCTCAGCGTTTTCGCGAGCAGGTAGAGGCAAAAGAGGCCGGTGACGATGAAGCCATGTTTTACGATGAAGATTATGTTACCGCCTTAGAACACGGGATGCCGCCGACAGCCGGCGAGGGTATTGGTATCGATCGGCTGGTGATGCTATTAACCGATTCGCCTTCTATTCGGGATGTGTTGTTGTTCCCGCATATGCGGCCTAAAATCGATTAGGGAAGCGCGGAACTACTCGAGCTATGCAGTACCTGACTTTTGCTAGCCGGTTGGGCACCATGTTAGCCATTGCTGAAGGCAATCATTTGCTTGGGCTTTATTGCCAGGACCAGGCCAATTTGCCCGACTTAAGCGGGTTAACGGAAACTGGACAGCAGCGGGTACTGCATGACGTACAGCTCCAGGTATCAGAATACCTTAGTGGCGAGCGGCAGAGTTTCACTCTGCCTTTCGCGCTTAACGGGAGTCGCTTTCAGCAACAGGTGCTGCGCCAGTTACAGCGAATTAAGCTTGGGCAAACTCTGTCGTACAAACAGGTGGCGATGCAAATTGGGCGTCCGCAGAGCGTTCGGGCGGTTGCCAACGCGATTGCCCGTAATCCGTTAATGCTGCTGATCCCCTGTCATCGGGTAATTACCAGTAAGGGTCAGTTGGGTGGCTTTGCAGCAGGGGTGCAGCGAAAACAATGGCTACTGGAAAATGAAGGTGTGCGAGTTAACACGACGCTGAAATAAAAAAATACCGCCAGCTGCAGCAGCAGAGGCGGTATTCTGCAGGATTACCTTTCTGGCTTAATGATCTTCGCCGTCGGTATGCACGTGACCGTGCTCAAGTTCCTGTTCTGTTGCATCACGCACTTCAACAACTTCAACATCAAACTGTAAATCAGTACCTGCCAATGGGTGGTTACCGTCAACAGTGACTTCTTCGTCATTGACTTCAACGATGACAACGGACTGATCGCCCTGGTCAGTGCTGGCACGGAATTGCATGCCGGGTTGCACTTCGTTATCGCCGAATAAATTGCGTGGAACGGTTTGAATTAAACCTTCGTGACGCTCACCGTAGGCTTCGTCTGGCTTAATTTCTGCGCTGAATTTGTCACCTTCGGTTTTGCCTTCTAAGGCGTTTTCTAAACCGGGGATTAACATTCCACGACCGTGGATGAAACTCAGTGGATTGCCTTCCTTCGATTGATCCAAAGTCTGGCCGTCAGCAGTTTTTACTGTGTAGTTAATAGCCACAACTTTGTTTGGGGCAATTGCTTCGCTCATAAATAGTTAACCTAGTTGATACGGCAGTGAGTGTATTTCCAGGAGACTCGCCTCGTCACCACGAACCCGGACTGGAGTGCCTTTCTCGATATCTAAAGGCAGCACAGCCAACAGATCCTGCTGGTTTTCAGAACGGTTCACTGCCATAATGACCGTTCCCGTACGACGCCAATTATCACCAACCTTGCGTTCTAACTCAGTGCCAGGGACAATCGTTGCCGCCTCGCCGCTCAGTCGATACAAAGCCCGCTTTTGTCGACCCAAATATTTCATTCGGGCGATAGTTTCCTGGCCGATATAACATCCTTTGTCAAAACTGACTCCGCCCAGTGCCTGTAGATTTAACATTTGTGGCACAAACTGCTGACTGTTATCAGCGGTCAGCTGTGGACGGACCCGTTCAATTTCCAACGCATCCCAATAGGCCTGCGGATAGTCCGTAGAAATTGTTGCCGGACTCAGCAGCAAATATTGATTGGGCTGGGATCCGACTTTAAGTTGAAGCGTATTCTCATTAAGATCGGCAATAAACGCATCGGTTTCAGTACCAAATAAGCCGGTAATAAACCAGTCATCGCTGACATCTTCAATGTCGACCTTATTAAAAACACCATACTTTTTAAATTGCGCTAAAGAGCCGGCTATTGCACTGCGATGCATAATGAGCAAAAAACCCTGGCTTGAGGGCAGCAACCAAAAGTTGCTAAATGCCTTACCACTGGGTTCACAGTGTGCGCCGTATAAAAACGGATACTCCGCCAACTGCCGCAAATCGCAGGTCAGCTGGCTCTGCAAAAAGCCTTCGGCGTCTTCACCGCTTACGGCAATGATACCATAGTCATCCAGCTTTGCCGAAACGCAGGCCGGCATTTGCTCAACAAATGATGTTTCCAATGCAATCACAGGCTCTCCTTATTTGCGCACTTCATGCTAATATTAGGGTTCTGATATTTTTTTCAAGGCCGAGGTGAAATTATTCATGCTACCCCTTAAGCAATCTGCAGACACCTTAAAAGACAAACGACGTCTGAAATGGGCGTGTCGACGCGGCATGTTAGAACTGGATGTGCTGTTTGAGCCCTTTGTGGACGAGGCATATGACGAGTTGACTGAACAACAAAAAGACGACTTTCGCCAGCTGCTAACCTGTGATGATCCTGATCTCTTTGCCTGGTTTATGGGGCATGAAAAATGTCCCGATGAACGGCTGACAAAAATGATTGAATTCATGCTGTCACGGGTCAAAGTCTAATAAAAGCGCTGCATTGTTTTCGGCTAGATTACCCAACGCAGTTACTTTCTGTTAGTGACTGCGGTAATTACTGGCGCCTTGACGAACTTGAGCAACTGCAACTGAGTGGCAAGGCGCTCATCGTTTGGCGCTGGTTATTAATTGTCCCGCTGCAGCGCCACGGCGAGCGGCGCTGGCTTTGGCTCTGGTGGTTCCGGCTTAGTGCCGAACAGCTGGCGTTACTGCGCTTACTGGCACTAAACTGCGGACGGCACTAACCGGGTGGGGCGAGGCTCCGGCAGCTGCTCGGGAAAGTCCATGGTGTAATGTAAACCCCGGCTTTCTTTACGAGCCATGGCGCTGCGCACAATCAGTTCAGCAACTTGCAGTAAATTGCGCAGTTCGAGCAGGTTGTTACTGACGCGGAAGTTAGCATAGTAATCATGGACTTCCTGTTGCAGCAGTTCTATGCGGTGTAAGGCCCGTTCAAGCCGCTTAGTGGTGCGTACAATGCCAACGTAATCCCACATAAAAAGACGCAGTTCGTGCCAGTTATGCTGAATGATCACCTCCTCGTCGGAGTCAGAAACCTGACTTTCGTCCCAGGCAGGAATGGTGCTCACCGGCGCTTCCTGATAGTTCTGACTGAGAATATGGCGTGCAGCGCTTTGCGCAAAAACCAGACATTCCAGTAACGAATTACTGGCCATTCGATTAGCGCCGTGCAAACCGGTATAGGCCACTTCGCCGACAGCGTACAGGCCATTTAAATCGGTTTCAGCATTCAGGTTAGTGGTGACTCCACCGCAGGTATAGTGGGCCGCGGGTACCACGGGCATTGGCTGTTTACTGATATCGATGCCCAGGTCGAGACATTTTTTAAAGATGGTTGGGAAGTGCTGCTGCAGAAATTCCGATGTCTGATGCGAAATATCCAAATACATACAGTCAGCGCCTAAACGTTTCATTTCATAGTCAATGGCACGGGCTACGACGTCCCGCGGCGCCAGTTCAGCCAAGGAATGAAAATCCGGCATAAAACGGCTACCGTCGGGACGTTTCAGGACTGCGCCTTCACCGCGTAGCGCTTCGGTTAATAAAAAGCTGTGTGCGTTTGGGTGGTACAGGCAGGTTGGATGAAACTGATTAAATTCCATATTAGTAACACTGCAGCCCGCACGCCATGCCATGGCAATACCATCGCCACTGGCGATATCCGGATTACTGGTATACTGATAGACTTTACTGGCGCCGCCAGTGGCCAGTACTACAAACCGTGCGGCCACGGTTTCAACCCGCTCGCGCTGACGGTTCCAAAGATAAGCTCCGTAGCAGCGGTCAGCTTTGTTTAAGCGTTTGCCGGTGACTAAATCAACGGCGTTAAAGCGCTCTAACACTTTAATATTGGGGTGTTGCAGCACTTTATCCTGTAGGGTTGTCTGCACCACTTTGCCCGTGGCGTCTGCAGCATGCAGTATGCGTCGGTGGCTATGGCCACCCTCGCGGTTCAGATGATATTCAGGGTCTTTGCTATCAGACTCAACCTGATCGAAACCAACGCCGGCGTCGATCAGCCATTGCAACGCGTCGCGGGCGTTGCCTGTGGTAAACTTAACCGCGTCGCGTTCGCATAAACCGGCGCCTGCAATCAGGGTGTCTTCGATGTGGCTTTCGACGCTGTCGTTCTGATCAAAAACGGCGGCAATACCGCCCTGGGCGTAATAGGTCGAGCCTTCCAGCAATGGGCCTTTACTAACGATAATAACGCTGACATGATCGGCAAGTTGTAAAGCGGTAGTCAAACCGGCCGCACCAGAACCAATAACTAAGACATCGGATTGATAATTTGCTGCAGGTTCCATAAAGTACTCTTAAAGAATTTTGGCTGATTTTACGCATTTGTTAGGATTTTTGCGAACTTTTTACCTCGGCTCGGGTCACAGATTGTAGTCACTATGACGAGCCGTCAGTTCAAGCAGTTCCTAAGCTAGGGAGAACAGGCTCGGATGAGCACAAAAATAACGGATCAACAGCTAGTCGAAAGGGTACAGCAAGGTGATAACCGTGCTTTTGACCTTTTAGTAAAAAAATATCAGCACAAAGTAATGAGCTTGATCTCTCGTTATGTCAAACAGCCGGGTGATGTGGCCGATGTAGCGCAGGAAGCATTTATAAAAGCGTATAAAGCGTTACCAAAATTTCGCGGTGACAGCGCCTTTTACACTTGGTTGTATCGCATTGCGGTAAATACAGCGAAAAATTATTTAGTTGCTCAGGGCCGTAAACCGCCGTCCGCCGATATTGATGCTGATGATGCAGAATACATTGAGAGTGCCGGGGCATTGAAAGACTCGGCCTCTCCTGAGCGACAGTTATTAACCGATGAAATTCAGTCGGTGGTACTTAAAGCGATGGAAGATTTACCCGATGATTTGCGCCAGGCTATTACTCTGCGCGAAATTGAGGGGCTGGGTTACGAAGAAATTGCAGTGGCAATGGATTGTCCTATTGGTACCGTAAGATCACGTATTTTTCGTGCCAGGGAAGCCATTGATAACCAGTTGAGACCGTTATTAGAACGGTAACCAAAGAGGAACAACTATGTCCCGGGACAGACTGTCTAACGACACTATGCCAACTTCAGAAATGCAGACAACATCGGCCATTTTTGACCAGGAATCGGCTGAGCAGAGTGCTATTGATGATTGGTTAAGTAAAGATGAGGAAAGTTCGCGCTGGCATCGTTATAGCCTCATCAGCAGCAGTCTTAAGGGAGAACTGGGCGGTACCTCAGTGGTTGATATCAGTGAGCAGGTCAGTGCCGCTATCGCCGCACAGATCGATAAGCCTGAAGTGATAAAAACCTCGATGCACAGCCGCTCGGCAGCGGTACGAAAAGCGGCAGCGCGCTGGCTGCAACCGACGGCTAAAGTAGCCGTTGCCGCCGGCGTTGCGGTAGTGGCGGTATTAACAGTACAGACCTATCAACAACCTAATTTAGTACCCGGTAACCCGGCCAGCGAACAGCCTTCGATCATGACAGCACCAATTGGCGGCAGCAGCCAGCCAGTCAGTTACTCGCCAGCCGGGCAAACGCAGGCAGCCAGTCAGGAAACGCCGCAGCAGAGCGAGCAATTAAGGCGTCAGGCGCAATCCTATTTAATTGATCATCAGCAACAGCTAATGATTTTGCAGACCCCCGCAGCAGAGCAACCAGCACAGAAAGCTGAAGAGAATAGCGCAGATTCACCAAATTAACAGGGAGAGCAGGTCATGAAGTTTTGGCATTATGGCCTCATAATCATACTGTCGTTTTGTAGCCCGGTGCAGGCGCTACAAGGCTCTCCTCAGCAGCCCGATGATCGCGCAGCTGCCAGCACAAATAATGACGGCGAGCGTTGGTTCAACTTAATGGCCACTGCCCTTAATACGTTGAATTTTGAAGCTTCGCTGGTGCATGTTCAGGGGGACCGTATTGAGCCTTATCAATGGGTTCATGGAGTGGATAACAGCGGTCGCCAGTTTGAGTGGCTAATGCAAATGAATGGCCCGGGTTTTCGCGCGCTGCGAATCAATGATCGGGTATCGCATTTTCACCCTGCTACCGAAAGCTATTCATTAAAATCAGAAGTCCTTTCAACTCTTATACCCAGTGCATTTAACAGGCCTTTTGACGAAGTTGCGAGCCATTACCGGGCGGTGGCTGTCGGCGGAGCGCGGGTATTGGATCGCAAAGCACAGCATATTCGTATCGTCAGCCGAGATAACCAGCGTTATGGATTTTCGTTGTGGCTGGACCGTGAAACCGGCATGCCGCTCAAGGTCTTAATGGTTAACCGCAACGGCGAAATTATGGAACAGTTGCAAATGACCAGTCTGTCGATGCGTCCGGTTTCGCCGACAATGATGAACGAGTTGAGTGAAATTGAGCAGCCGCCTTTTTTAGCGCAGCTGCGCTCGTCACAGCCGCCCCAGTTAACCCGGCAGCCGAACTGGTCACCTGCGGGGTTTCGGTTAATAAAACAGCAACACCATCGGTTAGTGCTCGACGGAACTCCCGTCGACCACTATCTGTACTCTGACGGTTTAGCCGAATATTCGGTCTACTTAGCTAAAGCCGAGGGCGAGCCGATGCCGGCAATGAGCTTAGCCGGTCCGCAAACCTTATTCAGCCAGCCGGTCGCCGACACTATTGTCACCGTAGTGGGGCATATCCCTTTAGAAGTCGCCAAACAGGTCGCATCTAGCGTACAATAATCGACATGAAAGAAATTGCAGAAGTGGTGGCGGTGCAGGGCAACCGTATCACCTTAACTACCCAGCTAAAAACTGCTTGTAGTGGTTGCAGCCAAAAAACCACCTGTGGAGCCGGCATCCTCAGTAAGTTGTTTGCTGATCGCAATGCGCAGTTTACTGTGCTGTCGAATACTCCGGTAACACCCGGCGAGCAAGTGGAAATCAGTATGCCTGAGCAACAGGTAACACGTTTTGCTCTATTGCTTTACGGTTCGCCCATTCTGATCCTCTTATTAACGGCAATGACCTTAACGTCACTGCAAAGTGTGCCGGAATGGCTGGTCATTGTTCTCTCCTTTAGCAGTTTTGCCGCTACCTTTGTTGCGCTGAAACACTGGTTTCAGAAATGCGATGTTAAAGTGAATCAGCTGATTCAAATAACAGCTCAACAAGTTTAATTCAAATCGACCAAAATGATTGGTTCTTTGGCGTAACATCGGTATGATCAGCGCTAATTTGCATGGCTAATGTGGCTATAATGCTCGTAGTCAAAGTTTAGTTTTCAGAGGTGTCATCAATGCCGGACAAGGCGTTTAATCAAAAGAATATCCGTAACTTCTCGATTATTGCTCATATTGACCATGGTAAATCGACCTTATCTGACCGCCTTATCCAGTTTTGCGGCGGGCTCACTGATCGGGAAATGGCTGAACAGGTGCTCGACTCAATGGACCTGGAGCGTGAGCGTGGCATTACCATTAAAGCACAAAGCGTAACGCTGTATTACACGGCGAAAGACGGTGAAACCTATCAACTGAATTTTATCGACACCCCGGGCCATGTTGACTTTTCCTATGAAGTTTCGCGCTCTCTGGCAGGCTGTGAAGGGGCTTTGCTGGTGGTTGATGCAGCTCAGGGGGTAGAAGCACAGACCCTGGCAAACTGTTACACTGCCATCGACATGGAACTGGAAGTGGTGCCGGTTCTTAACAAGATTGACTTACCCCAGGCCGATGCCATGAGTGTGGCCCAGGAAATCGAGGAAATTGTTGGCATCGAAGCGGTTGATGCGGTGCAATGTTCCGCTAAAACCGGCATTGGAATCGACGAAGTTTTAGAACGTATTGTGCGCCAGATCCCACCGCCTCAGGGTGAAACTGAGAAGCCACTGCAGGCTCTGATTATTGATTCCTGGTTTGATAATTACCAGGGAGTGGTATCGTTGGTCAGAATTAAAAATGGCACCTTGCGAGCCGGTGAAAAAATGACAGTGATGTCCACCGGCCAAACCCATATTATTGATAAAGTCGGCTACTTTAATCCCAAGCCGCACGAAACCGGTATTTTGCACACCGGCGAAGTGGGTTATGTTATCTCCGGCATCAAGGACATTTTGGGAGCGCCGGTAGGTGATACGCTCACCAATGCCAAAAACCCGGCCAGTGCGCCGGTACCAGGCTTTAAAAAAGTGAAGCCGCAGGTCTATGCCGGTATGTTTCCGATCAGCTCAGATGACTATGAGGCATTTCGCGATGCCTTGGGCAAACTGTCGCTGAACGATGCCTCGCTTTTTTATGAACCTGAAAATTCAGCAGCCCTTGGTTTTGGCTTCCGCTGCGGTTTTCTGGGCATGTTGCACATGGAAATCATCCAGGAGCGGCTGGAGCGCGAATACGATATTGATTTGATAACTACGGCACCCACTGTGGTCTACGAAGTGCAAGTGGTGAAAGGCGATATCGTGAAAGTCGACAATCCGGTTAACTTGCCTCCGGTTAACGAGATCGAGACCATTTACGAGCCGGTGGTTGAAGCCAATATTCTGGTGCCGCAGGAATTTTTAGGTAATGTAATAACGCTCTGTGTGGATAAACGCGGTGTGCAAACTGCCATGACCTACCATGGCAAGCAGGTTGCTGTTACCTATGAAATGCCAATGGCTGAAGTGGTGATGGATTTCTTTGATCGCTTAAAATCAACCAGCCGCGGTTATGCCTCACTGGATTATCAGTTTAAGAAGTTTCAGGCGGCTGATATGGTGCGGGTTGATATTTTGATCAACGGTGATCGGGTAGATGCTCTGGCGATGATTACGCACCGCGAACATGCAGAGGGCAGGGGCCGTATGCTGGTTGATAAAATGAAGGAGCTGATCCCCCGGCAAATGTTCGATATTGCAATACAAGCGACTATCGGCAACCATGTCATTGCTCGTTCGACCGTCAAACAGCTGCGCAAGAATGTGACCGCGAAGTGTTATGGCGGTGATGTCAGCCGTAAGAAAAAGCTTCTTCAGAAACAAAAAGAAGGTAAAAAACGGATGAAAAATCTGGGTAACGTAGAAGTTCCGCAAGAAGCGTTTTTAGCGGTATTAAAAGTTGGCAAGTAAGCCCTGCATTTTGTTTGTTAAAGATAATAATTAACCACAGGAAGTATTGGCAATGGCCAACTATTTTTCAGTTTTATTGACGCTGGTTACCCTGGCAGCAGGCCTGCTTTGGCTGTTTGACGCGCTGGTGTTGAAACCACGCCGCAAAGAGGGCGAAGCGCAAAACTCAGTGACTGAGTTTGGCCAGTCGGTGTTCCCGGTGCTGGCTGCGGTACTGGTTCTGCGCTCCTTTTTGTACGAACCTTTCCAAATCCCCTCTGGATCGATGATGCCGACCCTGCTAAAAGGCGACTTTATTTTAGTTGAGAAGTTCGCCTACGGCATAAAAGACCCGCTTTTTCGCTCTAAGGTTATTGATACCGGCGAGCCGGAGCGTGGTGATATAGCGGTGTTTAAATACCCGTTACAGCCGGAGGTCGATTATATTAAACGCATCGTTGGTTTGCCGGGCGACCGCCTGGTGTATCGCAACAAAAAATTATACATTCAGCCCAAGTGTGAGGCCGGTGAATTTTGTGATGCGATTCAAATTACTCAGACAGAGGTTAACAACGGCGACAGCTTCTTTTCCGGAGGCAGTTCATTAAAAGAATATGTGGTCGACATTGACGAGCTGTCCCACAGTATCTTACTGGATCCGCGGGTAAGCCCGCGAACCCCGTTATATTACCAGCAGCCCGGCACTCGTGACGGTGAGTTTGTTGTCCCCGAAGGCCAGTATTTCGCTATGGGCGATAACCGCGACAACTCACAGGACAGCCGCTACTGGGGTTTTGTACCTGATGAGTATTTAGTGGGTAAGGCTGTATTTATCTGGATGAGTTTTGAGATGGATCGTAGCCAGGACAGTATATTGCCGGGTTGGGTGCCCACCGGCATCAGATTTGAACGATTAGGAACAATTGAGTGAGTTTACCCAAGCCCCCGTTAGAAAAGCTGGAACAAACGATTGGTTACCGTTTTAGCCGGCGTGATCTGCTAAAACAGGCGCTGACCCACCGCAGCGCCCACGCACAGCACAACGAGCGTTTAGAGTTTCTCGGCGACTCGATCCTTGGTGTGGTTATCGCCGAGGCATTATTTGAACGCTTTCCGCAAGTCGCTGAAGGTGATTTGAGCCGGATGCGAGCGGCCATTGTCTGCGGTCGTTCACTAGCCCGGCTAGGGCGCGATCAAGAAGTCGGCGACTATTTGTGGCTGGGTCAGGGCGAATTGAAAAGCGGTGGCTACCGGCGCGAATCGATTCTCGCTGACGCCATGGAGGCGATTATCGGAGCGGTTTACCTTGACAGTGACATGGCTACCGTAAAGCAGATGGTGCTGCGCTGGTTTGCCGGACAACTTAATGAAATTAAGCCCGGCGTTAGCCAAAAAGATCCGAAAACTCGTTTGCAGGAATTGTTACAGGCACGCCAGTTACCATTACCCGATTACGATGTGGTGGCAACTCAGGGGCAGGCTCATAATCAAAAATTTACGGTAACTTGCCGTGTCGAGGGTTTAAAAGATCCATTTTTAGGTACCGGAACCAGCCGCCGTAAAGCTGAACAGGCGGCTGCTACAGCAGCACTGGAACAATTGCAGGAATGGTTATGAATCTGGATGAAATGTTAAAACAGTCACTGGGTCATGACGGCCTGGTTGATGAAAATAAACACTGCGGTTTTGTTGCTATTGTCGGGCGGCCTAATGTTGGTAAGTCGACTTTACTGAATTACTTGCTGGGGCAAAAAGTCAGTATCACCTCGAATAAGCCGCAAACCACCCGCCACCGCATACTAGGAGTTGACACCCAGGGTGACTGCCAGGCGGTTTATGTGGATACACCGGGTATGCACCTGCAGGAAAAACGAGCCATTAACCGGGTAATGAATCAAACGGCGGCGGCAGCCATTAACGATGTTGATTTGGTTTTGTTTGTTGTAGAAAACACCAAGTGGACTGAAGATGACCGCATGGTCCTGGAAAAACTGCAGCGCACTCAACGACCGGTTGTTTTGTTAGTCAACAAAGTGGATCAGTTAAAAGATAAAAGCCGTTTGTTACCGCACTTGCAGTGGTTAAGTGAGCAGCGCGAATTTGCCGATATGTTGCCGATATCAGCCACTCAGGGTGATAACATTGAGGCGCTTCGCAACATTGTTAAAAGTTATCTGCAGCCGGGTTATCATTTTTATCCGGCTGATTATGTCACAGACCGCTCCCAGCGCTTTATGACCGCTGAAATTATCCGGGAAAAGCTGATGCGCTTTACCGGTGAAGAGCTGCCCTATGAAACAACCGTCGAAATTGAGCAGTTTGGGCAGTCGGAAAAAGGTACTACGCATATCCATGCGCTGATTTTAGTCGAGCGCGCCGCCCAGAAACGCATGGTTATTGGAGAAGGCGGCAGTAAATTAAAGACCATTGGCACCGAAGCCCGGCGGGACCTGGAAAAATTACTGGATAATAAAGTCCTGCTAAAACTCTGGGTCAAAGTTAAATCGGGCTGGTCTGACGATGAAAGGGCGCTGAAAAGTCTGGGTTACCGCGAGGATTAAGCGTGCCACAAGCGGCCTTTGTCCTGCATCGGCGAGACTACCAGGAAACCAGTTTGCTGGTCGACCTGATCACTGAGCAGGAAGGGCGGCTGCGGGTCATCGCCAAGGGAGCAAAGCGAGCCAAAAGTTCCTGGCGGGCCATTTTACAGGCGTTTACCCCCTTAACGGTAGATTTTGTCGGCCGAAGCGACCTAAAAACCCTGACCCTGGCCGAAGCCACTGATGTTCCGTTTCCGCTGACCAGTAAACGGCTATACAGTGGCTTTTATATCAACGAACTGCTGCAACGCTTATTACCACTTGAAGATGATGCCAGTGAAATTTTCTGTGCCTATCAGCTGGTTTTGCAGCAACTCAGCTCGCAGCGCGATATCGAAAGCCTGCTGCGCTGGTTTGAATGGCAGTTACTCAGGCAGTTGGGCGCAACCTTTGACTGGTTGCATGATGCAGAAAGCGGGCAGCCACTGCAGCCGGATGGGGTCAGCTATTTTGACCCCGAGTCGGGCTTTGTGCAAAACCAGCGAAACACCTGGGTAACAGCCTGGCCGTCGGACATTATTATGTCCCTCGGTCAGATTGATTTATTGCAGGACGATTTAAATCCAGAGCAACGAAAAGCGTGTAAGTTAATCATGCGCGAAGCTTTGGCAATCCATCTTGGTAACAAGCCATTGCGCTCGCGGGAATTGTTTCGTCGTTAGGAGCAGGTTATGAAAAATTTAAGACTGGGCGTTAATATTGATCACATCGCAACCTTGCGCAACGCCCGTGGCGTTCGTTATCCGGATCCGGTTGCTGCAGCCGCAATCGCTGAGCAGGCTGGTGCCGATGGGATTACTATCCATTTGCGCGAAGACCGCCGTCACATCACTGACCGTGACGTCGAATTGTTAAAGCAAACGCTGAATGTTCCGATGAACCTGGAAATGGCGATTACCGAGGAAATGCTCGCTATTGCTGAGCGAACTAAACCGGCTTATTGCTGCCTGGTACCGGAAAAACGCGCCGAGTTAACCACAGAAGGCGGCCTTGATGTTAAAGGGCAACAAAGGGCTGTGACCCAGGCGGTTGAGCGTCTGAGTACGGTAGGCATCGCAGTATCGCTGTTCATTGATGCGAATCAACAACAGATTGATGCCGCAAAGGCCACCGGCGCGCCAATCATTGAGCTGCACACAGGCCATTATGCTGACGCGGAAACACAGCAACAGCAGTTATCAGAACTGGAGAAAATTCGCCAGGCAGCGGTTTATGCAGCCGACCTGGGTATTCAGGTGAATGCGGGTCACGGTTTGCACTATCATAATACTCTGGCGATCGCGCAAATTGAGCAGCTGGAAGAGTTGAATATTGGCCACTCCATTATTGGCCGGGCCGTATTAGTCGGTCTGGACTCAGCGGTTCGGGACATGAAACAGATATTAAACGGAGCACGCTGATGCCCATTTTTGGCATTGGGACCGATATTGTTCAGGTAGACCGTATGCAGGCCTCACTGGATCGTGGGCAAAGCCTGGTGAAGCGGATTTTAACTGAGGCTGAACAGCGTCAACTGGCACAAAACCCGCGTCCTGCACATTTTTTAGCTAAGCGGTTTGCCGCAAAAGAAGCCTGCGCCAAAGCTTTTGGTCGGGGTATAGCGTCCGGCCTGTCGTTTCAGCATATGGAAGTGTGCCACGATGAGCACGGCCGGCCGTTATGGTCGTTTAGTGGCACTGCCGCAGACTGGTATAGCGAGCTGCAGCTGTCGCAGGCCTTGCTAACCATTAGTGACGAGCAGCATTATGCGGTTGCAACTGTCCTACTTGAGCGCTGACAGGTAATCCAGCATGGCACAATTTTTTAAGCCGAAGCCAAAAGCGACTGCGTCCGCAAGGCGACAGAAACCGGTCCAGCGGGGTGTAGTAACAGCTCTTGATCATCAAGGCAGGGGCGTGGTTCGCGCTGATGACAATGCGGTTTATTTTATCGAACAGGTATTACCCACCGAGCAAATTCGCTTCCGGCCGCTTAAAAAGTATCAGGCCGAACTTTTGGCCATAGAGCAAACTGCTGAGGAACGCCAACAACCCCCATGTCCTTACTATGTCCGCTGCGGCGGATGTGACATGCAGCATCTGAACAACACCAGACAACAGCAGCACAAACAAACAACGGTGACCGAGCTATTGGCGAAATTTGCCGGGTTGACAGAGCAATTGAACTGGCAGCCGATAGTGTATGCCGAACACTGGCACTACCGCAGAAAAGCCCGGCTGGCGGTTAAATGGCATGGTAATGATGATTCGTTATGGTTGGGCTTTCGTCCACCGCAAAGTAAAAAAGTGACGGTTATCGATGAATGTCCAGTATTGGTTGAATCTTTGTCCCGTCTGTTGGTGCCGCTCAGGCAGTTGCTTGGTTCAAGCCGGATTGGTGCGGTTCTTGGGCATGTTGAACTAATCGAGGTGAATAAGGTACAGGTTGTTTTACGGCTAACGGCGTCCTTATCGGCAGCTCAACAACAGCAGTTGGTCTCCTTCGCTAAACAGTACAAGGTACAGTTTTGGCTGCAGAATGATACCGACGTGATACCGCTGCAGCCACAACAACAATGCTTTGATCTGAGTATTGATGACGATCGCCTTTATTTTGCCGGCGGTGATTTTTTACAAGTTAATGAAAACGTCAATCAGAAAATGGTGGAGCAGGCCCTGCAGTGGCTGCAGCCCGGCCGTGACGATACCGTGCTGGACTTATTCGCCGGAGTAGGTAATTTCAGTTTACCGCTGGCGCGCCGCGCTGCGCGGGTAGTCGCTATTGAGGGCGTTGCGGCTATGACCGAAAAGCTTAGCTACAGCGCTGATCAGGCCGGATTAACTCAGCTGACAGCAGAAACCGTCGACTTAACTCAGATAACCGCCCGACAGCTGGCAGCTTACAAAGCTAACTTATGGTTGTTAGATCCTGCTCGTGCCGGCGCTGAAGCTGTTTGCCGGGCGGTGATGTCCATCGCGGCTGAGCAAAGGCCAGCACGCATTGTGTATGTTTCCTGTGCCCCTGTCACCCTCGCCCGCGACAGCGAGTGGCTGGTGCAGGCAGGCTACCGGATAAAAACACTTGGGCTAGTTGACATGTTTCCGCAAACCCATCACATTGAAACCATGGTCTATTTTGAGAGAGTGGCGTAACTAATGGTCCATGTCCGCAGCACTCATGTCGATGATCCGCAATACCAGGACGGCCAGCAACACTGGCTGCATGATGTCGCTGATCCCGCAGAATTACGGCAGCAGGCCCAGTGGCTTGAGCAGCGTTACGCCGAGTACCCCCAGGCCTTACTGAAAGGCCGTGAGATGGTGGAAATCCTGGCGCCACTAAACCTGGATAAAGAGTCTTTGCTGGCTGCGTTGTTTACCCCCTTGCTAGAAGCCGGTGCGTTTCCTTTAGGACAATTAGAAAGCAGTCATCCGGCCAGCCTGCAGGGGCTTTTGCGGAACGTGCAGCAGATGCAAAGCATTTCCGATTTACAGCACTTTCAGCATGGTCAGCCGGACAGCGTACAAATTGATAATGTGCGCCGCATGCTGTTGTCTATGGTGGAGGACGTCCGTGCTGTTTTAATTAAACTAGCCGAGCGCATCTGCTTTTTACGTGAAGTAAAAGAAAGCGATGAAGAAACTCGGGTGCTGGCGGCAAAAGAGTGTGCCGAGATATATGCGCCCCTTGCTAACCGACTGGGTATTGGCCAGCTGAAATGGGAGTTGGAGGATATCTCGTTTCGGTATCTGCATCCGGCTACTTATAAAAATCTTGCCCAACGGCTGGACGAACGTCGGCTAGATCGAGAAAACTACATTACTGAATTTGTCGATAAACTGCAGCAAATGTTAGAGCAGCAGGGAATAGAGGCTGACGTTTATGGCCGCCCGAAACATATTTACTCGATCTGGCGCAAGATGCAGAAAAAGCATCTGCAATTTGATCAGCTGTTTGATATCCGCGCAGTGCGTATTCTCACCCACTCGTTAAAGGACTGCTATGCGGCGTTAGGGGTGGTTCATACTCAGTGGCGGCATCTGGCAGCAGAGTTTGATGATTACATTGCTACACCAAAGCCTAACGGTTATCAGTCCATTCATACGGTGGTGATTGGTCCGGATCAAAAAAATGTCGAAATTCAGATCCGTAGTCACGAGATGCATGATGACGCCGAGTTGGGCGTAGCGGCTCACTGGATGTATAAAGAAGGGGCTGCGGCCGGCAGACGCCACGGATTTGATGAAAAAATAGCCTGGTTGCGAAAATTGCTGGACTGGCATGAAGATATGGCCGAAAGCGATAGTCTGGTGGATGAAATTCGTTCCCAGGTTTTTGAAGATCGGGTTTACGTTTTCACGCCCAAAGGCGAGGTGGTTGATCTACCGGCAGGCTCAACACCACTGGACTTTGCTTATTATATTCACAGCCAGGTTGGACACCGTTGTGTTGGCGCAAAAATTGATGGGCGCATCGTCCCTTTTACCTATCAGCTGCAAAACGGTGACCGCGTAGAAATATTAACGCAAAAAACCTCGACACCGCGCCGCGACTGGCTTAATCCGCAGCTGGGTTATTTGCACTCGTCGCGAGCGCGGGCGAAAGTTCATACCTATTTTAAAAAGCAGGATCGCGATAAAAATATTATTGCCGGTAAAGAATTGCTGGAAGCTGAGCTCAGTAAGTTGCAGTTAAATCTGGCTAAAGTCAGTAAAAAACTGCAACTGGAGCGCTTTAATGTCAGCAGTCTCGATGATCTACTGGCCGCTATCGGAGCGGGTGATGTTCGCTTACAGCCGGTGGTTAATCAAATAAAACCTCAGACCAGCGAAGCGGAGAAAGTTGAGCAACTAAAAAAACGCAGTAAGGCGGGCAAGCGCAAATTAGCCGGGACCTCTGAGGTGGTAATTGAGGGTATCGGCAACCTGATGATGCAATTTGCCAAATGCTGTGAGCCTTTGCCGGGTGAGCCTATCATGGGCTTTATTACTCAGGGTCGTGGGGTATCAGTGCACCATCGTGACTGTGAACAACTGGCTAACTTATTGACGCAACACCCACAACGCGCAATAGATGTCAGCTGGTCACGGCAGACTAAACAGGATTACCGGGCCGGGCTGCGAATTTCTGCGCTGGACCGCAATGGTTTGTTACACGATGTCACCAGTATTTTATCAAACGAAAAGGCCGCCGTGCTGCAAATGGACAGTGACACCAATAGTAGCTCACAAACAGCTACTATATTGTTGCAACTGGCAGTTAAAGATAATGAGAGTCTGCAGCGTATCAGTCAACGACTGCGACAAGTTAATGGTGTTGAGCAGGTACAACGAGTTTAACCGGTATGAATGAATTTAAAGGAATTGGCGCATTAACGGGCGTAATGCAGCGCTTGCGGGATCCGGATAATGGCTGTCCATGGGATTTAAAACAAAGTTTTGAGTCGTTATTGCCTTATACTATCGAAGAAACCTACGAAGTGGTTGATGCGATTCAGTCGGGCGATATGGCGGCTATTAAAGATGAGCTTGGCGACCTGCTGTTTCAGGTTGTTTTTTACGCGCAACTGGCTAACGAGCAGGGTGAGTTTAGCTTTGATGATATTGCCGAACATACCGCGAATAAGTTAATACATCGTCACCCGCATGTGTTTGGAACAGATGCTGAACGTAATTTATCCGATGCCGAAATAAAAGCACAGTGGGAGCAGATAAAGCAGCAGGAGCGTACTAAAAAGAATGCCCGGGGCTCAGTGTTTGATGATATACCAAGCCAGCTACCGAGCATTTTAAAAGCGGCTAAACTACAAAAACGTGCATCATCGGTGGGTTTTGACTGGCCTGAAGCCGAGCCGGTTTACGCTAAAATTGAAGAAGAAATTCAGGAAGTAAAAGACGCCACAGAACAAGAGCACATTGAAGAGGAAGTAGGGGACTTGCTGTTTGCTGTGGTAAATTTAGCTCGCCACAAACAGGTTAATCCGGAGCGCGCTCTGCAGCGCGCCAACGAAAAATTTAAAAGCCGGTTCCAGCATATAGAGCAAACTCTTAGCCAGCAGAATAAACAGGCCGGCGACTCCAGTCTGCAGGAGCTGGAAGCGCTTTGGCAGCAAGCCAAAAAAGCCGGTTTGCTTTAGCGCTGCTTTTTTATCAGAGGGATGCCATTATCTTAAGGAAAATAGTCAACACCCGCTCAGGTCACCTTAATCTTAGCCCCCCGGGCGCGCTGGCACTGAGCTTTTTTGTGATGATTCTATTGGGTACTTTGCTGCTCAAGTTACCTTTCGCTACACCCACTTCTATTACCCTTATGGAAGCGCTTTTTACGGCTACCTCGGCGGTAACGGTAACCGGTTTGATTGTGGTAGAGACAGGTTCAGATTTTACCCTGTTCGGGCAAATTGTCATTGCGATACTGATTCAGTTCGGCGGGCTGGGGCTAATGACCTTTGCTGTGCTGACTTTAATTGCCATTGGCGGCAAATTGGGCTTTTTTCACTTGCAGGTGGCAGCCACAGCATTTAATCAAACCAAACTAACAACCGTTGTTTCAACGGCTAAGTCGGTATTGCTGTTCACACTGATTGTGCAAAGTATCGGTATGCTGCTGCTCTTTTTACGTTGGTTCGGACCGATGGATTTTGGCGATGCATTATTTCACAGTTTCTTTTATGCTGTATCGGCCTTTAACAACGCAGGTTTTGCCTTATCCCCCGATAGTTTAATGGCGTATGTCGGCGACCCGGCGATCAACTTAATCATTACCGCGTTATTTATTAGCGGCGGGCTGGGTTTTGTTGTGTGGATGGATTTATACAAACATCGGCGGTGGCATAAGCTCAGCTTATACAGCCGATTAATGATAGCCAGCACGGTAATTATTAACATTATTGTGTTGATGCTGTTTTTACTGCTGGAATGGAATAACCCTCAGACGCTGGGACCCTTAAACGCCGTCGAAAAACTGCTGGCCGGCTGGTTTCAGGCCACAACACCACGCACTGCAGGCTTCAATACGGTCGATACCAGTGCCTATAGCGATGGCTCAACCGTTATGACTCTGCTGCTGATGTTTGTCGGTGCCGGATCATTAAGTACCGCTTCAGGCATTAAGCTAATGACGTTCGTCGTGCTGATTATGTCAACCTACTCGTTTTTCAGGCAGCGTAAAGATGTGCGCTTGTTTGAACGGGCAGTTCCTGAGCACACCATTCATAAAGCTTTTTCTCTGGTGGTTATGGCGGTGATGTTGATTTGGGTTAGCTTCTTTTTGCTGGTTTCGACCCACCAGATTAACTTTATTGACGGGATATTCGAGGTGGTTTCGGCATTTGGTACCGTGGGCTTATCACGCGGAGTAACCGATGATCTCAACACCTTCGGCCAACTATTGATTATGTTTCTTATGTTTTTTGGTCGGATCGGGCCATTGACCCTAGGTTATATGCTGGCCAAGCCGAAGAAAAAGAAAGTGCGCTACCCCGATGCAGAAATTCCTATTGGTTGAGTCAGGGGCTGACTTTTATTTGTCGTACCCTGGCTCTTTCGGTATACTATTTTCCCGTCTTAAAGCATTCCCTACACTGACCTGACCAACTGGGTAACACATGGCGACAAATTATATTTTCGTAACCGGCGGAGTGGTATCCTCGCTGGGTAAAGGCATTGCTGCAGCCTCTTTAGCAGCAATTCTTGAAGCACGGGGCCTTAACGTAACCATCCTTAAACTCGACCCCTATATTAACGTGGATCCCGGCACAATGAGTCCGATCCAGCACGGTGAAGTCTTTGTCACCGTTGACGGCGCAGAAACCGACCTGGACTTGGGTCACTACGAGCGGTTTATCCGTACCCGAATGACACGCCATAACAATTTTACCGCAGGACGGGTGTACGAAGATATTATCCGACGCGAACGTAAAGGTGAATTTTTAGGTGCTACCATTCAGGTTATTCCGCACATAACTAACGAAATTAAACGTCGGATCGTGGAGGGTGGTAAAGGCGCCGATATCGCTATCATTGAAATCGGCGGAACAGTGGGTGATATCGAATCGCAGCCGTTCTTAGAAGCCATTCGTCAGCTTGGTACCGAGGTTGGCCGTGACCACACGTTGTTTATGCACCTGACGCTGGTACCGTTTTTAGGTGCCGCCGGCGAGGTCAAAACGAAACCCACTCAGCACTCAGTAAAAGAGCTTCGCTCTATCGGGATTCAGCCGGATATTTTGATTTGTCGTTCGGATCGCTCCTTACCTGCCTCTGAGCGCTCGAAAATAGCTTTGTTCACCAACGTTGAAGAAAAAGCCGTTATCGGCTTACGTGATGTTGATAGCATTTACAAAATACCGTCAATGTTGAAATCGCAGGGACTGGACGAAATAGTTACACACCGTTTTCGGCTTGACTGCCCGGAAGCCGACCTGGGCGAATGGGAGCAAGTCTTATATCAGGAGTCTAATCCAAACGGCGAAGTAACGGTTGGCTTTGTCGGCAAATATGTTGAATTGCCGGATGCGTACAAGTCAGTTAATGAAGCCTTAGCCCATGCAGGCTTAAAAAACCGTCTGACGGTTAACGTACAATACATAGATGCGCAGGATCTGGAATCTAAAGGCACCGGAAAATTAGCCGACGTGGACGCTATTCTGGTACCTGGTGGCTTCGGCGACAGGGGCATTGAAGGTAAGTTAATTGCCGCCCGCTATGCGCGTGAAAATGACATTCCTTACTTGGGGATTTGTCTTGGCATGCAGGTCGCTTTAATTGAATTCGCCCGTAACGTTGCTGGCCTGGCCGATGCTAACAGTACCGAATTTGATACTGACACCCAATATCCGGTAGTAGGCTTGATCACTGAATGGATGGACGCTTCGGGGCAAAAAGAGTTACGTGATGAGCACTCAGATATGGGTGGGACCATGCGCCTTGGCGCACAGGAATGCTACCTGGAGCCTGATACCAAAGCGCTGCAAATGTATGGCGCCAACACCATAGAAGAGCGTCACCGCCATCGTTACGAAGTGAATAACCATTACCTGGAACAACTGCAACAGGCCGGTTTAAAAATCAGCGGTTTCTCTCATGATAAAAAACTAGTAGAAATTGTCGAAAACCCGAACCACCCCTGGTTTGTAGCGGTGCAGTTCCATCCCGAGTTTACCTCGACGCCGCGCGATGGGCACCCGTTATTTAAAGGCTTTATTGAAGCTGCGGGTCAACATAAAAAACAACGCTTAGGTTAATTGAACTAAAGGACAGGACAAAATAATGAGCAAGATTTCCCGAATTATTGCCCGAGAAATAATGGACTCACGCGGTAACCCTACGGTTGAAGCCGATGTTTACCTGGAATCCGGCCACATGGGCCGGGCCGCAGCACCCAGCGGCGCTTCAACCGGCTCACGAGAAGCGTTGGAATTACGTGACGGTGACAAATCACGTTATCTGGGTAAAGGTGTTGAAAAAGCGGTTGCCAACATTAATGAAGCCATTGCCGAAGCATTACGCGGCCAGGATGCCGGAAATCAACAGGCCATTGATGATGTGATGTTGCGTATGGATGGTACTGACAGTAAAGAGAAACTGGGCGCCAATGCTATTTTAGCGGTTTCCCTGGCGGTGGCCAAAGCGGCTGCGGCAAGCCAGGATATTGCCCTGTACGAACATATTGCCCGGCTTAACCAAAGTGACGGCCAATACAGTATGCCATTACCCATGATGAACATCCTGAACGGCGGTGAGCACGCTGATAACAATGTTGATATTCAGGAGTTTATGATTCAGCCCGTGGGCGCTGAAAGTTTTAAAGAAGGGCTGCGCATGGGCGCTGAAGTCTTTCACGCGCTAAAAAAGGTTTTGCGGGAACGAGGTCTCAGCACCGCGGTGGGTGATGAAGGTGGTTTTGCGCCGAATCTTTCTTCCAACGAAGAAGCGCTGCAAGTGATAGTTCAAGCAGTTGAAAACGCTGGCTATGAAATGGGTAAAGACATTACCTTAGCCCTTGATTGCGCTGCTTCTGAGTTTTATAAAAACGGCAAGTATGTATTAGCCGGCGAGAACAAGTCTTTTAACGCCAGTGAATTTGCTGATTATCTGGCTGAGCTGTGTGATCGTTATCCAATCATTTCGATTGAGGATGGTCTGGATGAAAGTGACTGGGACGGCTGGAAAATACTGACTGAAAAGCTTGGTGATAAAGTTCAGTTGGTTGGCGATGATCTGTTTGTTACCAATACCAAAATCCTGCAGGAAGGTATCGACAAGTCCATTGCTAATTCGATTTTGATTAAGTTTAATCAAATTGGTAGTCTGACAGAAACTCTGGCGGCCATTAAGATGGCTCGCGATGCGGGTTATAGTGCGGTAATTTCGCACCGTTCCGGCGAAACTGAGGATGCTACTATTGCTGATTTAGCGGTAGGAACAGCAGCAGGTCAGATAAAAACCGGCTCACTTTGTCGTTCTGACCGCGTTGCAAAGTACAACCAACTTTTGCGTATTGAGGGCGATCTGAATGACAAAGCGCCTTACCGCGGCCGACAGGAAGTCAACGCTGGTTAAGCAACAGACTGATATTTTTCAGCCTATCGCACAGCACGGCGATTTTGCCGAGCTGTGTGTTGCTTTGTACGAACGGGAAGTGAATCAACTAGCGCAGATTGAGGATATGCCCGTTAGGGCATTGCAGCGCCGGCTGGCCAGTTTACCTTTCTATATTCAGCGGGCTGCCCATGGCTGTTTGCGTGCCGAGCAGGAAGCGCCATTGTCTCTGGATGTGCAGAACGCCAGCTGGCAGGCGACGCAAGCCAGCAAATGCCCTGTTAATCCGCTGTCGGGTCAAACAGTCAAAACTCAGCAGCAGTGGTTTAAAAAACACGCTGCGCTCGGTCTGGTGGTGCCGGTTGCCTATCAAACCGCCGAGCTTAAAACGATTTTTCTGGACAGCATCGACCGGGTAGACGCTCAGTATAACCGCGTTCACTTGAATTATCGTGGCTGGTTTAATTTCAGTGGTGATGGTGAACCCCCCTCAGAAACGTTACTGAAGCCAAATAAGCGCGTGATGACAGCCGCCAGTTGCGGCCATCAGTGGAATCATAAGCGCCGAATTAATCCCCGCACTTTAACACTGAGAGAACTTTTATTAGTAGCGACCCTGGACTGGAAAAAGTTTCAGGTCGCTTTGTCGATTGCCCGCTAAAAACTAGCTAACGTGTGTTAGCCAGCCATAGTCGTCAGGCTGCTGCCCCCATTGGATGGCATTTAGCTGTTCACGCAAGCGTTTGGTTGTCGGTCCGTCCTGGCCATTTCCAACGGTTATTAACTGACCGTCGCGGACTAAGCTGCCGACCGGCGTCAGCACCGCTGCAGTGCCTGATAGCGCCGCTTCGCACTCAGGCTTTTGAGCCCGTTCAATCAATTCATCAACGCTTAATTCACGTTCACTGACGGTCATGCCGGAATCACCAGCCAAGGTTAAAATCGAATCGCGGGTAATCCCGTGCAAAAAGCTGCTGTCCAGATCTTTGGTAATGATTTCGTCGCCATCGATCAGCAAAAAGTTAGCAGCTCCGGTTTCCTGCACATCGCCACCCGGACAGAACAACACCTGGTCTGCCTGATATTGTTCCCGAGCCCGTAAGATGGGTCCCAGGGCGCTGGCATAGTTGCCGCCGCCTTTCGCCATTCCCATGTGTGCTGCGCAACGAGAGCCCTGCTCTTCAATTTGCAGCTTAAGTGGCTTTATACCACCGGAGAAATAATCGCCGACCGGTGACAACAGCACATACAGCATCGAACTGTGAGTAGGATGAGCGGCTTTGCCGATAGCAGGTTCGGTACCAATGTGGGTGGGCCTGATATACATAGAACCCGGTGGTGAAGGCACTTGCTCAGAAAATGCCTCGACTACCTGCAAAATCATTTGTTCCAGCAAAGCTTCATCAACTTCAGGCAGTGCGAGCAACCGACTGCTTTGCGCCATCCGCCGGATATTTTGCTGCATGCGGAAAATATTGACGCTGCCATCGCCATGACGGAATGCCTTTAAGCCTTCAAAACAGGTGCTGGCATAGTGCAGTACGTGAGCGCCGGGATGCAGCTGAATGGATTCAGAGTCGACCAGTCCCGCCGATAACCATTGCTCATTCTGGTAGGTCGCCAAACTCATTTTTGGCATAAAAACTGTTCCAAAGGCAGCCATGTTTTTATCCTCTATTTAAATTTTATGTCGTGTTTTTTGCAGTACCAAAGCACTACGGGTATTTCCAGCAGTAAATAAACAATCAAGGTGTACCAAAACCAGTTCAAGCTAAAACCCATTAACAAAAATTGGTAGCCGGTACCCCAGTACTTAAAGCCGACGATAAATAACGCTAAACCGGTAGCGAATACATCATAAATGGCCAGCTGGGTTAAGCTTTGACCGGCAAATCGGGGGTACAGGTGCAAATAACTGACAAGAATAATGATTAAGTTTAACAGCACAACCAGTAACTCAGCCGGCATGATCGCTCCTGTGGTTTATATTTTACAGACTCTGCAGGCTTACTATGATACCTGACAACAGCATTAAACCAATGGTTAACTGACGAAAGCGGTGTTCCGAAACATGATGTTGTAGTCGTTGCCCAAGAGCTGCCCCGAGCAGGGCGCTTGGTAGTAAAATTAAAATAAGGTAGCCATGGTGGAAATCATACAGACCCTGGCGGGAAAAATTGACGACATTGGCAATCGCGATACTGCAAAAGAATAAACTTAAAGTCGCTCTAAATTGTACCTTGGGTAACCGTGCATTCGCTAAAAATAAAACAATTGGCGGGCCGGCTAAGGTCATCAGGCCATTCAATATGCCGGCGCCGGTGCCAACGCCAAGGTGTCCCAGGGTATGTTCAGCGGTGGGCAGTTGTCGGCCACTGGCGAGGATTAAGGCAACCACAACAATTAACAAGCCCAGCGCAAACTTAAGCGCCTGTTCATTAATATTCACCAGTAAACTACCGGCCACTAAAGACGCTATAACGCCGGCCAGAATAAGCCATTTCCATTGCCAGGGGCGCGCGGCCTGGCGGTTTTTCCAGTAAAGTAATGCCGCGACAAAAATATTGATGACCGACAAACTGGGTGTCAGCGTGGTTAATGGAAACCACAGGGCCAGAATTGGCACAGCAACCAGGCCCGAACCAAAGCCACTGATACCCTGCAAGGTGGTAGCGAAAAACATGATGACGCCGGCAAGAAAGTATTCCATCGTTCTGTGTGTGATCCCTTAAACCAGTGGTTATCAATAAAAACATCCCGCCGGCCTTTTCAGTTCGGGGATAACTCTTCATAATAACAACAATAACAATAATGGAGCAGACCATGCGAGTGGTGATAATGCTGCTGTTGACTGTTTTTGTCGCGTTACAATACCGGTTATGGTTTGGAAAAAACAGCCTGCCGGACTATTGGCGATTACAGCAAGAGGTCGAAAAGCAGCAGCAAACCAATCAAAGCCTTGAGCGTCGTAACAAAGTGCTTTATGCCGACATCGAAAATCTTCGCAAAGGCGAAGAGGCGTTGGAAGAGCGCGCGCGTAACGAGCTTGGCATGATCAAAAAAGACGAGATTTTTTTCCGCATTTTGCCCAGTGAAAGGATGCCCATCGATGACTAACCCACAGCGCATTGCTGCAGTTTTACCGGCTGCCGGTCAGGGTAGCCGTATGCAGACAACAGTGGCTAAGCAATTTTTACAGATAAATGGTCAGACAATGTTACAGCACAGTATTGCGGCGGTACTACAGGATAAGCGGGTTGAGCATGTCTTTGTGGCGATTAATACTGATAATAAGCAACCAATCCCCTCAGCTTCTGCTGATGTTTCCTTCGTACAGGGCGGTCAAACGCGGGCAGAGTCAGTTTTGTCCGGAGTTTTGCATGCTATGACGCAGGGTTTCAGTCATGTGGTGGTCCATGATGCGGCAAGGCCCGGTTTGCCGGCTGATGTGTTAAGCGCTGTTATCGATGCCGGCACGGTCGATGACAACGGAGCCATTGTTGCTATGCCGGTGCGCGATTCGCTTAAGCGCAGCGAGCCTGACCACCAAATTGTTTCCACCCAGGTTAGCCGTGACGGTCTATGGCAGGCACAAACCCCGCAAGTTTTTGCTGTTGGCTTACTGGCCGATGCGATAAGTGAGATGGGCATAACTCATGACAGTTTAACTGACGAGGCCGCAGCAATGGAGTGTCTGGGCTATCACCCCAAACTGGTGATGGGTTCATTAAAAAATCTAAAGGTTACGCATCCGGAAGATTTGGAACTGATGACCGCCTTGTTAAAACCATCCCCTCAATAAAGGAGATTTACCGCATGTCGATTCGCATTGGACACGGTTACGATGTTCATAAGTGGGGCTCAGATAAGCCATTGCGTCTGGCGGGTGTAGAAGTCCCGCACACTATTGGGCTGCTGGCCCACTCTGACGGTGATGTTGTACTGCATGCGTTGACCGATGCTCTCCTTGGAGCCGTTGCACTTGGTGATATTGGTCAACATTTTCCGGATACCGACCCCCGTTACCGTAATGCAGACAGCATGCAGATGTTGCAGCACAGCGCCGCGCTGGCGCAGGATGAAGGTTATCAGTTAAGTAATGCCGACATTACCATTGTGGCTCAGGCTCCTAAAATGGCTCCCCACATTGAAAGCATGCGGCAAGCCATCGCTCAGGGCCTGGGTGTGAGTATCAGTGCCATTAACGTTAAAGCAACGACCACCGAAAAATTAGGTTTTGTTGGCCGTGAGGAAGGTATTGCCTGTCATTGCGTGGTGTTGATGGCTTCACTAAGCGAGTCTGCACAATGACCTTAAGTTACCGCAACAAAAAGCTGACCCGGGCACTTTTCAAGCAACAACCTGAAGACTTTCAGGTGCGTGAAGAGCTACAGGTGAACGATGAAGGAGAGGGCGAACACCAGTGGTTATGGGTAAAAAAAACGGGAGCTAATACCCGCTTTGTGGCCGAACAGCTGGCAAAGTTTGCTGGCGTTCACCCGCGTCAGGTCAGTTACTCGGGTCTTAAAGATCGCAATGCCGTAACCTGGCAGTGGTTTTCGGTGCAACTGCCGGGTAAGCCACTGCTTGACTGGTCTCAGTTTAGCCCCAGCGGTGTCGAAGTGAAGCAAGTGCTGCGCCGCAGCAAGAAGCTTAAGCTGGGTTTTCACAAAGCCAATCAGTTTGTCATCCGCTTGCGTGAGGTTAAAGACCCGCAGCAATTTGAGCAAAATTGGCTGAATTTATGTCAGCAGGGTACGATTAATTATTTTGGCAGTCAGCGCTTTGGGCATCACGGGCAAAACATTACTGCGGCGCGCCAGTGGATTGCTGCGGATAAACCCGGCAAATTGTCGAAAGCTAAACGCAGCCTGTGGCTGTCGGCTATGCGCTCTTATTTATTCAATCACGTGGCTAACGCACGCTTTAACTTACATGACAGTGAACCTTTGCCGGGAGACTGTGTGATGTTGCGTGGCTCTCAGTCGGTATTCACGGTTTCACAATGGGACGCTGACTTAGTGGCTCGACTGGCCGAGGGCGATATTCAGCTAACCTGCCCAATGCCGGGCGAAGATGGCGTGGGAAAGGTAGCGGACACGGCGCGGGAATTTGAACTACAACAGTTAACAGAGTACGCCGACTGGATCGAGGATTTTGCCAAAGTCCGGTTAAAGGCATCACGGCGCCCCTATTTACTGCATTTACAACGTCCTTCATTAAGTTGGCAGGGCGTCGATGCGACCATTGAATTTACTTTACCCACAGGTAGTTTTGCGACCACCTGTATTAATGAACTAATTGATTTAACGGTGACTGAAAATGATGAAGATTCTGTTGAGTAACGATGATGGTGTTCATGCGCCGGGCATACATGCGCTGTATAACGCACTAAAAGAAGTCGCCGATGTCCGGGTTATTGCACCTGATCGCAACTGCAGCGGTGCTTCTAACTCTTTAACCCTGCATAACCCTTTGCGTTTGCAGCAGCTGGATAACGGTTTTTATTCACTTAACGGAACACCGACCGACTGTGTTCACCTGGGAACCAACTCACCATTTGCCGACGAAGTGGATCTGGTGGTGTCAGGTATCAATGACAGCCCCAATATGGGCGACGACGTCTTGTATTCAGGTACGGTTGCGGCGGCGATGGAAGGGCGTTTTAAAGGGTTGCCGGCTATTGCCGTATCTATGGGTGGTCGAGGTCATGACCATTATGATACCGCAGGCCGGGTAGTGGCCGAACTGATTGCTGCAATGGAAAAGGATCCTTTGCGACTGGACACGGTGCTCAACATTAATGTTCCTTATACCACTTACGAACAAATTAAAGGAACGCGGGTTACCCGCTTAGGCCGCCGGCACCGCGCTGAGACTATGGTGCATGACCGTGATCCCTTTGGCCGTGAAATATTTTGGTATGGACCTATCGGGCACCATAGTGACGATGCCCCGGATACCGATTTTACGGCTATCCATGAGGGCTATGTATCAATTACCCCATTAAGCCTGGACATGACTGCAAAGCGACACCAGGATACCCTTAACGACTGGTTATCAACAGAGCAATGATGGGCCTCTCGACATCGGGCGCAGCCCGTAAACTGGGGCAGATACTACGTCAGGCCGGTATCAGTAACGAGCAAGTGCTGGCGGCTATTGAACAGACACCGCGGCAACTTTTTATGCCTGAATCATTGGCGCATAAAGCGTTTGAGAATACTGCGCTGCCCATCGGTAACGGGCAGACCATTTCGCAGCCGCTGATGGTCGCCACTATGACCCAGTTATTAATGCAGCATGACTGCCACCGAGTGCTGGAGGTTGGCACGGGTTCTGGTTATCAGACCGCGATTTTGGCGCAGCTGATAGATAAAGTTTTTAGTATTGAACGTATCGCTCAGTTACAGTACCAGGCAAAACGCCGGTTACGTAATCTGGACTTGCACAATGTGGCCATGCGCCATGGTGACGGCTGGGAGGGTTGGCGCAGTAAGGCTCCTTTTGACGGGATCATTGTTACTGCTGCAGCAACCGAAGTGCCGCGCGCACTGGTGGAACAACTGGCCGACGGTGGGGTAATGATTATTCCTGTGGGTAGTGAACAGCAGACGCTGACCGTACTGCGCCGATTTGGTGAACAGATCGAACAGCAGCGTATTGGTGACGTCCGGTTTGTACCGCTGGTAAAAGGAGAGCTGCTGTGAAGTTATTTTCAAGGCTTTATGATGCTGTTTTACGCTGGACCCAGCATCCCAGAGCGGAGTGGCTACTGGCTATAATTAGCTTTACCGAGTCAGTAATATTTCCTATTCCACCCGACGTCATGTTAGCGCCCATGTCAATGACACAGCCGCAACGGGCGTGGCGACTTGCTGGCATTACCACAGTGGCTTCAGTCGCCGGCGGTGTGCTGGGTTATTTTCTCGGCTATTGGGCCTACGACGCCATTGTGATTCCGGCGGTTGAAGCTCTTGGCTACGAAGATAAACTGCAGCAGGTGTCTGTCTGGTTCAGTGACTATGGCATTTGGGTGGTTTTTATTGCCGGCTTTTCTCCGGTTCCCTATAAATTATTTACGGTCACGGCCGGGGTCATGCAGATGGCGTTTTTTCCCTTTGTGATTGCCTCAGCTATTAGCCGTGGGTTACGTTTTTACCTCGTTGCCTGGCTACTGAAAACCGGTGGCCCGACGATGGCCGTGAAGTTACGCACTTATGTCGACCGAATAGGCTGGGCGGTAGTCATCGCTGCGCTGCTGGGTTATCTTTTATACCTATGGCAGCGATAAGGATGTGGGATGGATAGCGGCCGACAGCTGAATCACAGTAACAGACTGTTGCTTATCGGTCTGACATTGCTGATCCTGGTTGGCTGCAGCCGCTCGACACCGGCTCCGGTAGAGGAATTATACACCGGTAAAGACTACCGTGATTACCAGCCAAACTCACTTAAAAACGCTTCCCGTTACACGGTGAAAAAAGGTGAAACACTGTATACCATCGCCTTTCGAGCCAATTTGAATGTGGCTGATTTAGCCCGTATAAATCAGTTACAGGAACCCTATACCATTTATCCCGGACAACAGCTGAGGCTGGTCGATAATGTGCTGCAATCGCAGCCGACAACCTCTGTTGTAAATACTAAAAAGAATAAAAATATCGCTTCATCCTCGGCAAAAGATCTAAACACAACCGTTGATAAGTCCGCAAAGAACGCGTATCGTCAAAATGAAGAGACTGAAAAAACGGTTGCAAAACAACCAACTAATAAGCCAAAGCCGAGGTTAGCAAAGAACACAAAGAACACAAAGGCACAGCCGGCGGCAGCTAAAGCCAAGTCTAAGTCCATGCGTGACAGTAAAGACATAGCCTGGCAGTGGCCCGTTAAAGGTGAGGTGATAGCCGACTTTTCCTTAGCCGAACCCGGTAATAAAGGGCTGGACTTTTCCGGGAAGCTCGGTGATCCGGTAGCCGCGGCCGCAGCGGGTAAAGTGGTTTATGTTGGTAACGCACTGCGTGGTTTTGGTCAGTTAGTCATTTTAAAGCATAACGATGATTTTATAACGGCGTATGCCCACAATCATCGGGTGCTGGTGGCGGAGCAACAGTGGGTTGAAGCGGGACAAGTAATCGCCGAAATGGGTGACTCAGGAACGCAGCGCGTGAAGCTGCATTTCGAGGTTCGGTTCCGTGGAAAGTCAGTCAACCCGCGCCATTATCTGCCAAACTCACGTTGAGTTTAGCAGTCTGATAAGTTGTTATATTGCGAAGGGCGATAGCAATTGCCCGTTACGGATGAGCAGCAAGGAGATGGTAATATGAGTCAGATCAAACCAGAGCTCGAAGACGAAGCAGAGAATATAACAGAAGCGGAAAAAGAGAAACCGGCCGAGTCCACGGCGCAAGAGGGTAAAGCAACCCGCCATGCTGAGGAAGAAGAGCTTGAATTAAGTGAAGCGCTGGCCTCGGGCAATCAATACCAGCGTAAAATGGACGCTACCCAATTGTACTTGGGAGAAATTGGCTTTTCTCCTTTACTCAGCGCAGCCGATGAGGTGTATTACTCGCGGCGTGCCTTAAAAGGTGATGAAGCTGCTCGTCGCCGGATGATTGAAAGCAACCTGCGGTTGGTGGTTAAAATCGCCCGGCGCTATTCCAATCGCGGTTTAGCGTTGCTGGACTTAGTTGAGGAAGGCAATCTAGGCCTGATCCGCGCGGTGGAAAAATTTGATCCCGAGCGCGGTTTTCGTTTTTCCACCTATGCTACCTGGTGGATCCGGCAAACCATCGAGCGTGCCATCATGAATCAAACGCGTACCATTCGCCTGCCGATTCATGTGGTAAAAGAACTGAATGTTTACTTGCGTGCGGCGCGTGAGCTGGCGCATAAACTGGATCATGAGCCAACCGCAGAAGATATTGCTGAAAGCCTTGATAAGCCGGTAGAAGATATTACCAAAATGCTGCGTCTGAATGAGCGGGTGAGTTCGGTCGATGTCCCCATGGGCGGCGATGGTGATAAAGTATTGCTGGATATGTTGACTGATGATAACGACACCGATCCGGCCAATGTTATACAAAACAGCGATCTAAAACAAAGCATTACCGAATGGCTGGACGTGCTCAGCAGCAAACAAAAAGAAGTGCTGGCACGTCGTTTCGGGCTTCTGGGCTATGAGCCCTCGACGCTGGAAGATGTGGGTCATGAAATTGGCCTGACCCGTGAGCGTGTCCGTCAAATACAGGTCGAGGCATTACGCCGCCTGAAGGACCTGCTGAAGCAACGTGGCCTAAATCTGGAATCCTTATTCTCAGAAGAGTAAGGGCCTCAGTTATAACGGTTCTTCCACTCATACAGCAGGTCTAACGCCTGTTTTGCAGTCAACTGGTCGACATCAAGTTCGGCCAGTTGCGCTGCTAGCTCTCCCCCCGCAACTATTGCACTGCTTGGCGCATTGTTATCAGGTATAGATTTGGATTCAGGGTCAGGTAAGGGCAGGCTGCGCTGACCGCTTGCTGCGTCCTGTTCCAGTTCATTCAGTTTCAGCCGTGCCGCCTTAATGACCCCGGCCGGAACGCCGGCTAAGGCAGCCACCTGGAGTCCGAAACTTTGATTAGCCGATCCTTCTGCAACGCGGTGCAGAAAAACGATACTGTCGTTATGTTGCTGTGCTTCGACATGAATATTAGCCGTCGCAGTAAGCTGCTCGGCCAGTTCCGTTAATTCAAAGTAATGAGTAGCAAACAGAGTCAGGCAACCGCACTCATGAGCCAGCTGTTCTGCCACAGCCCAGGCCAGTGACAGCCCGTCATAGGTAGAAGTACCGCGGCCAATTTCATCCATCAGTACCAGACTCTCGGCACTGGCATTATGTAAGATATTCGCCGTTTCCGTCATCTCGACCATAAAGGTTGAGCGACCCGAAGCAATGTCATCGGCAGCCCCAATGCGGGTAAAAATACGGTCGAACTGACCGATAACAGCGGACTTAGCAGGGACAAAACAACCCATATGAGCGAGGATGACAATCAACGCTGCCTGGCGCATGTAAGTTGATTTTCCGCCCATATTGGGACCAGTGATCATCAGCATGCGACGTTCAGGAGACAGTTCAATGTCGTTGGCAATAAAGGGTTTTTCGCTTAAACGCTCAATAACCGGATGCCGAGATTGCTGCAGACACAGAACATTGTTTTCTGCGCTTAACTGAGGTCGGCAGTAATTTTGTAAACTGGCCAGCTTGGCAAAGGCCGCCAGTGTATCCAGTTCAGCCAGCGCAGTAGCGCTTTGTTGCAGCTCGGCTAACCAGGGAAGGCAGTGATCAAATAACTGTTCGTATAGCCATTTTTCCCGGGCTAGCGAGCGAGACTGTGCCGTCAGCACTTTATCCTCGTGCTGCTTTAATTCGGTAATGATGTAGCGTTCAGTGTTTTTGAGCGTCTGCCGGCGCTGATAGTCCGCCGGGATATCACCGGATGCATTACGGGACACTTCGATAAAATAACCATGGACTTTATTAAAGCCCACTTTTAGGGTGGCAATGCCGGTTCGTTCCCGCTCTCGTTGTTCCAGCTGTTGAAGGTAGTCACTGGCACCGGATGCCAGCGAACGCAGCTGGTCCAGTTCTTCATCGTAGCCTTCAGCCAATACGCCGCCATCGCGGATTAGCACCGGAGGTTGTTCAATGATTGCCTGCTGCAGCAGATGTTGCAGCTGTTGAAAATCGTGCAGTCGCTGATTAATAAAGGTTAATGCCTGCGCCTGACAGTCTGCGGTCAGTTCCGGTAATAACGCCAGACTATCGCGCAAGCGTGCAAAATCACGGGGTCGTGCACTGCGCAGCCCGATACGGGCAACGATACGCTCAATATCGGCCAGTTGTTTTAGCTTATCCTGCAGTGGCAGGTAGTTGTCGTGCTGCAGAAGATAGTCAACTGCATCGTAACGTTGCTGTAGTAGCGATTGCTGCCGGACTGGGCGTTGCAGCCAGCGTTGAAAGTTACGGCTACCCATGGCCGACACAGTTTCATCCAGTACTGCGGCTAAATGGGTATTAGCGGCCGAAAAGCTGTGCTGTAATTCCAAATTGCGGCGTGTTGCTGCATCCAGGATAATAGCGTCGTCCGGCGGCTCACGTAATAAAGAGCGAATGTGGGGCAAAGCTGCTTTCTGGGTTTCCTGCACGTAATGAAGGATAGCCCCGGCCGCGCCGATTAAGGGATCATTATCCTGCAGGCCGAAGCCCTGCAAATGGCCCGTGTCAAACTGCCGCAGTAATAACCCCAGGGCGGTATCCACATCAAACTCCCAGCCTGCCCTGCGGCAGCAACGAGTTTGAGCAAGGGGCAACTGGCTCAGGTCCAGACCTTCGGGATACAGTAACTCAGCCGGCTGTATGCGTTGCAGCTCTGCGGCTAGCTGCTCGCGGGTATTGGCTTGAGTTAGCCAGAAACGACCGCTGCTCAGCTCCAGAATAGCGATACTGAACCCCTGTTTAAGCGGGCCAAGGGCTACCAGCAAGTTCTGCTGGCGTTCGCTCAGCAATGACTCATCGGTAATTGTTCCCGGCGTCAGGATGCGCACTACTTTTCGCTCAACAGGTCCCTTGCTGGTAGCCGGATCACCAATTTGCTCACAGATGGCAACGGACTGACCTTTACTAACTAACCGCGCGAGATAATTTTCGGCGGCATGGTAGGGTACTCCAGCCATTGGGATGGGCTCGCCATTACTGACCCCGCGCTGGGTTAGCGAAATATCCAGTAATTCTGCTGCCCGTTTGGCATCATCAAAGAAAAGTTCGTAAAAATCACCCATCCGGTAAAACAACAGCATGTCATCATGTTCTGCTTTTATCCGCAGATATTGCTGCATCATGGGTGTGTGTGATGGGATCTTCTGTTCAGAGGAAGCAGACACTGGCATACTTTATTTATCTTATGAAGAGGGTACGACGGGTATGATAACAAGCCAACAAAACTGGGCGCAACTAGTTAAAGAAGCGGGCGAGCTGGGTCAGCTTCTTAGTGCTAAAAAACAGACGGTTGCCACAGCCGAATCCTGTACTGGCGGTGGCATCGGTTATTTATTAACTGAAGTAACGGGCAGTTCTGCTTGGTTTAGCGGTGGCCTGATTGTCTATACTAATGCTCTGAAACAACAGTGGCTGGGGGTAACGGACCAAGCGTTGGCGGAGGGAGCTGTATCGGCGCCTTGTGTTGAAGCTATGGCACTGGGTGCAAAGCGTACCGCAGCCACTGACTGGGCGGTTTCGGTCAGTGGTGTCGCCGGCCCCGGTGGCGGCTCAGAAGATAAACCCGTCGGTCTGGTGTGGATGGCGATTGCCGGGCCAGATCAGTGTATTAGCTTTGCAAAACAGTTTCAGGGGGACCGCACCGCGGTGCGTTTGGCAACCCTTAACTGCGTGCTGACTATGCTGATAAAAAAAGTATCGCAATAGCTTGATACTGTAAAAACATACAGTATACTGTTTATAAAACCAGTAATTAAAAGTTGGAGTAACGTATGAGCAACGATCGTTCAAAAGCCCTGGATGCGGCACTTGGTCAAATCGAGCGCCAGTTTGGTAAAGGGTCCATCATGCGTCTGGGTGACAACCAGACCATGGATATTGACTCAGTGTCAACAGGGTCACTGGGCCTTGATGTAGCACTAGGTATCGGCGGCTTGCCCTTTGGGCGGGTGGTTGAAATTTATGGCCCTGAGTCCAGTGGTAAAACAACCCTGACATTGCAAGTGATAGCAGAAGCTCAAAAAGCTGGGAAAACCTGCGCTTTTGTCGACGCTGAACATGCGTTGGATCCGATTTATGCTGAAGCACTGGGTGTTAACGTTGACGACTTGCTGGTATCGCAACCGGACACCGGTGAGCAGGCACTGGAAATTTGTGACATGCTGGTTCGTTCCGGTGCCGTCGATGTGGTGATTGTTGACTCCGTAGCGGCGCTAACGCCTAAAGCAGAGATCGAAGGTGATATGGGCGACAGTCACGTCGGTCTGCAGGCGCGTTTGATGTCGCAGGCTTTACGTAAATTGACATCAAACATTAAAAAATCCAACAGCATGTGTATTTTCATCAACCAAATTCGCATGAAAATTGGTGTGATGTTTGGCAACCCGGAAACCACCACTGGCGGTAACGCACTTAAGTTTTACTCGTCAGTAAGGCTTGATATTCGCCGTACCGGCGCATTGAAAGAAGGTGATGAGGTGGTTGGTAACGAAACTCGGGTTAAAGTAGTGAAAAATAAAGTGGCGCCACCTTTTAAAGAAGCCAACTTTCAAATTTTATACGGTCGCGGTATCTCCAAAGAAGGTGAACTGATCGATCTGGGTGTAAAACACAAAATGGTAGATAAAGCCGGTGCCTGGTACAGCTACAATGGTGACAAAATTGGCCAGGGTAAGGCAAACTCTATGAAGTTCATGCAGGAAAACCCTAAGATTGCTAATGAGCTTGAAGGCCGCTTACGTGAACTGCTGCTGGCTAAGCCGGTCAAAAAAACCAAAGAAGATAGACAAGCTGAGGCTGAAGCGGCGAAAAAAAGCAGCAAAAGCAAGGCCGGTTCTGATGATGATCTGCCGTTAACCTAAGCTTTTGCTAACTCATGCGCATCGGGGAATGAACAGAAAACATTTCCTGATGTAATTTAGCCGCATACGCATCGGTCATCCCTGAAAGGTAATCCGCAATCACTCGTTGTGGATTACCTTTTTTGTTTTCAGCGATTCGCTGTTGTTCAAGCAAGTAACGTTGTTTCGTGTTTTCGGGTAACAGGCGTTCCGGATCAACGGCCAGGGCATCAAAAATTTCCATAACAATCTGCTGACCTTTAAACTCCTGTATCTGCATTTCGGGTTTACGGATAACGAACTTAAAAATAAAACGTTTTAAAGCATCCAGCAACTGCTGCTGTGGCTCGCCTAAACAGGCTTTATATTGTAATAAAGGCTGGTCAAAGTTCTGCTGATAGGCCACCAGCTGTGCTGAGGTCAGTAAACGGTTAACCAGCTCACCGATAGCTTGTTTGCGCTGATAATGCTGAGTCGAAAATAACTGGTCGGTTAACTGAGTCGCATTTAAATCCGGCAGTTCGGTCTGCAGACTTTCTAATAACGGAAACATTTGTTCCAGCCATAGCTCCCGGCGAATAAGCCCTAATACGATGGCATCTTCTAAATCGTGTACACCGTAGGCAATATCATCGGCCAGCTCCATAATCGAGGCATCAACACTTTTGAATTGGCTACGGCCATGTTGAGACGCAGACGGCACTGGCTCAAGACCTTGCAATTGCTGCCGGTCGGTCTGGCTAAGGGGACTCAGAACCCAGGACAAGGCTTCTTCATCATCCTGATAGAGAGCCTTAGCGGGAAGCCAGTCCCTTGTTGGCAGATGTCGAAAATCACTTACGTCATTAGGTAGTCGGCTGCGCTGGATAACTGGCATGGTCACCGGGTATTTAAGTAGCCCCAGTAATGTGCGCCGGCACAGATTCATGCCGGCTTCGGCGGTATAGGCTTCCAGTTGAGTGACAATACGAAATGTTTGGCCGTTGCCTTCGAAGCTGCCGTGGTTGCGCATCATATAGTTTAATGCGATTTCGCCACCGTGACCGTATGGTGGATGACCAATGTCGTGTGCCAGACACAGCGATTCAATTAAGGACTCCGACAACTCAAGTGTCTGTGCTAATTGGGACTGGTGGTAATTAAAGTGAACTACCAGACTGCTACCTATCTGGCTGGCCTCTAGTGAGTGGGTTAAGCGGGTACGCGGAAAATCGTGCATGCCGACGTACATTACCTGAGTTTTAGCCTGCAGACGGCGAAAAGCGGCCGAGTGTAAAATGCGGGCTTTATCGCGCTGAAAAGGGCTGCGGGTATCCCCGCTACGCTGGCTTTTTATTGTGGCTCGCTGTTGTCTTTCAAGCCATACTTCGGTTTCTTGCATTATGGCCTCCTGGCCCTAGCTTGACAGATTGATGGCCCAGTTGGCAGCACCGTGGTACAGCTGCATTAGCTTTCGTTCCTCAAGCTTTAATTTTGTCGAGGCATTAGTGACCGCTTCCCAGTGTGCCTGTTCCAGGGCTTCAGAGGTGCCGATAAAAAATGCAATCGGGCCTCTTTTTTCCAACAGCGCTTTGCAAATTACATCGCTGGCAGCAATGTAATTCAGCAAATAAGGCAAATCATCATCCATTAACGCATCAAGTTTTGATAGCAGTCCGATTAAAAACGCGGTATCGGGATCGGCGCCGTAACGCACATTACTGCGGGCTAACTGCTCACAAAACTTGGCCCGGGTCATTAATAGGCGAAGCAACTCATTCGGTTTTTGTTCGCCTAGCGAGGCCGTCGCGATGATAGCCAGGAATTTACGAATCTCTGCCTGCCCCAACCGAACTACCGCCTGTTTCAGCGAGTTGATTTGTGACCGTCGTGAGAAAAAAGCCGAGTTAACAAAGCGCAGTAATTTATAAGAAATCCCTGCGTCGTGTTCGACCAGACGAGCCACATAGTCAGGGTCGTAGTCGGGGTTAGACAGGGTCTCGAGCAACTCAAGATATATTTTATGAGAAACTGGCAGTGACTTGCGCTTTAAAACTTCCGGGCGGGCAAAAAAGTATCCCTGAAAGTAACCGAAGCCCAGCTCGCGGGCCTGATGAAACTCTTCGTAAGTCTCGATTTTCTCAGCTAAGTAAACGCCTGAAAACGAACTGCGATAAGCCATTTGCTGTCTTATCTGCTTTTCCGTCAGAGCACGAAAATCCAGCTTGATGATATCAATAAAGGGCAAAAAAGGATCCCAGTCGGAATAGTATTCAAAATCATCCAGAGCAAGAATATAACCCTCGGATTTTAGCTGTTTGACCGCCGCTAAAACTGCTTCACTAGGGGTGACAGTTTCTAATAACTCAATCACAATATCATTTTTGGGCAGCAACTCCGGCAATCCTTTTAAGATTGCGTGTTCGGTAAAATTGATAAAAGCTTTATAATTAGCAGTAATTGACTTAAATCCGCTGCTAAACTCACCGTTCTCTATCAGACGCTGAGTAGCTTCGTTAGAATCAATCTTTGGAAAAGCGTTGTTAAAACCGTCGCGAAACAGTAACTCATAGGCGAAAAGTTTCTTTTCCGTGTCCAGAATAGGCTGTCGGGCAATGTAGAAATCCACCAGCGATCCTTATGAGAGTTATGGTTTCATGTTAAAAATAGTTCACATAGTGTACGGATAAAAAAAGGGATTGGGAAGATATCCATGGCAGAAGTAAAGGTAGCACTTGCGTTAGGTTCCGGAGCGGCCCGGGGCTGGGCTCATATCGGCGTTATAAAAGCTCTGGAAGAAATGGGGGTGCGAATTAATGTTGTCGCCGGAACTTCTATCGGTTCACTGGTCGGCGCCGGTTATGCGTCGGGCCGGCTGGCTGAAATAGAGGAATGGGTTTGTGAAATGGGTCGCTGGGAAGTCTGGAATCTGCTGGATTTTGGCTTTAATCAGGGCGGTCTGATTGGTGGCGAAAAAGTCTTTAATAAGGCGCGGGAGCAATTTGGCGCAAAAAATATTGAAGACTTACCAATGACCTATGGTGCTGTCGCTACGGATTTATACAGCGGGCGCGAAATGTGGCTGCGTAAAGGCGACCTGTATGATGTGTCCAGGGCCTCCTGCGCTATGCCAGGGGTACTCGCTCCGGCTGCCATTAACGGCCGCTGGTTAATCGACGGAGGTCTGGTCAATCCGGTGCCGGTTTCCTTATGCCGTGCACTGGATGCAGATTTTGTTATTGCGGTGCATTTAAATTCTCAGTTAACGTCAAAAGCGCTGGAGCAGCGGGGTCGTAATATCCCGCCGCAAACTGAAACTGAACAGGTGCAACGACAACCGGAGATTGAAAATAACGATGAGACAGGGTTTCTGGATAACTTACGTTCCAGCGGTCAGCACTATTTTGAAACGGTCAAAGATCGTTTTCGTGCTAACCCGCATAAACCGCCGGGTATGTTCAGTGTCATGTCGAGCGCTATCGATATAATGCAGGAACGAATTACTAAAACGCGGATGGCCGGTGACCCGCCGGATATTCTGATCCAGCCGAAGCTAGGTCATATCGGCATCATGGAATTTCAACGCGGCAACGAAGCCATTGATATTGGTTATGAGACCACGCACCGAATGCGTGATCTCATTATGGATGAAATTGAACTTTATCGTCAGCGCAGCGGTTAATAACCGGCTGCGTGACCATCTTTACGGCTCTCTGATGCGCCGTAGTAAACATCTTCTTGGTGATTTTTCCAAATCGCCTGATATCCGCCGAATGGGCCGACTGCTTCCTGCAGCGTATGGCCCATTTTAATCAGTTCCCGCCGAGTGTGCGCAGAGAAACCATTTTCCAGGTGTATTACGCCGCCGTCACTCATGGTCGAGCCGGTGGGCTGGCTTGATCCCGAGTGCAAAATGCGGGGGGCATCGCCGGCTTCCTGTAGGTTCATGCCAAAATCAATCATGTTAATCAGGATCTGCGCGTGCATTTGTGGCTGCGTGGCGCCACCCATCACACCATAACTCATTATAGGCTTACCGTTTTTAGTAACAAAGGCAGGAATAATAGTGTGGAAGGGGCGCTTACCTGGTTCAAAAACGTTGTTATGGTCTTCGTTCAGGTTAAAAAGCTCGCCACGGTTTTGCAGGACGAAGCCCAGCCCTTCGGGGGTAACGCCGGAGCCCATGCCGCGGTAATTACTCTGGATCAGCGATACCATGTTGCCGTCTTCATCGGCAGTGGTTAAATAAATGGTGTCGCCTTCGGTCGGTGGGTTTCCCGGTTCAACGGAAGCTGCCGGTTGCCCCGGGTCAATCTGCTCTGCCCGTTGTCTGGCATACTCTTTATCCAGCAGGCCTTCGACCGGTGCGTCATTAAAGGCCGGGTCAGAGTAGTATTTAGCCCGATCTTCAAATGCAAGTTTTTTTGCTTCAACGAAATGGTGAATATACTCGGGGCTATCAAAGCCCATTGCGGCCAGATCAAAATTTTCCAGCATGTTAAGAATTTGCTGGGCAGCGATTCCCTGAGTATTAGGCGGCAGTTCCCATAAGTCATAGCCCCGGTAACTGGACGAAACCGGGTCAACCCAGGTTGATTCATGTTCTACCAAGTCCTGGTAGGATAAAAATCCTCCGTGATTCTGGACAAATTCACTCATCGTACGAGCAGTTTTGCCACGGTAGAACTCGTCCCGACCGTTTTGTGCGATACGTTCCAGGGTATTGGCTAAATCAGGATTACTAAAGCGCTCACCTTTTTGGGGCATCTCACCGTCTTTCATAAAAACATCAGCAAATCCGGGGTAGTCTTTAAGCACCCGGCCGTTGCGTTCAAAATAATAAGCAATGACTTCAGTTACCGGAAAGCCTTGCCGGGCGTACTCAATTGCCGGCGCTAACACCTGTTCCATCTCAAGCGCACCAAATTTTTCATGCAACTCAAACCAGCCGTCAACTGTGCCGGGCACCGAAATAGGTAAAACACCGCGGGCCGGGATGCTGTCATAGCCGTTTTCGATGAAGTATTCGCGGCTCAGTGACTTTGGCGAACGGCCGGAGGCATTAAGACCGTATAATTGTTCTGTATCAGCATCCCAGACAATCGCAAATAAATCGCCGCCGATACCATTACCGGTCGGTTCAACTAAACCGAGCAGGGCATTGGCCGCGATCGCAGCATCAATCGCGTTACCGCCCTGACGCATAATTTCTAACGCTACCTGAGTGGCCAGCGGCTGGCTGGTTGCCGCCATAGCGTTGGGTGCCATCGCTTCAGAGCGGGTAGCAAAATGATGACCGGTAATTCGGTCGGCGGCCTGGGTTGGCATAGCGCTGACGGCACAGCCGACCGCCATTGCGCAGGAAAGCAAAATGGATCGCATTGATTTGTCCTCCGTTAAAAAGTCAAACCACTATAACCCTAACGATAAAAAAAGGGCCGCTAATGCGACCCTTGGTAGACTATATCCGATGAATGAGATGAGCGTTACTTAGCGCTTTTGCTCAACCCGCTCTATCGCTGGGTATGATAGTGAGAGTCGATAATGCTCTCCATCTCTTCAAACTTATCCTGCAGCTCTTGATCCGGCTCAGCGGTCAGTTTACTGAAGATTAGGATAGCCAGAGTCGACACAATGAACCCAGGCACAATTTCATAAACATAAGCACTTAACGGCTGGCCGCCGAATTCAGGGCCGTAAATCCAGAACAGAACCGTAACTGCACCCAGTACCATACCGGCCAGCGCACCGTGACGGTTCATGCGTTTCCAGAACAGGCTTAAAATAACGACCGGACCAAAGGCTGCACCAAAACCAGCCCAGGCATTGGATACCAAGGTTAAAACCGTACTGTCCGGGTCATAAGCAAGCCAGATAGCCACCAGCGACACCACCAAAACCGAAATACGGCCAACTGCGACCAGTTCTTTTTGGCTGGCATTGGTGCGTAAGAAGGCTTTATAAAAGTCCTCGGTTAATGAACTGGAACTGACCAGCAACTGCGAAGAAATGGTACTCATGATCGCCGCTAAAATTGCGGCCAGCAAAAAGCCACCAATCAGCGGGTGGAACAAGAATTGCGAGAAAATAATAAATATCGTCTCGGCATCCCCTAAAGTCATCTGCGTGTCAGCAACGTAAGCAATGCCCACAAAACCTGTAGCCATAGCGCCGATGATAGAAACGACCATCCAGGTAATACCGATGCGGCGGGCACTTTTTATCGCACTGACAGAACGGATTGCCATAAAACGCACGATGATGTGTGGCTGCCCGAAATAACCCAAGCCCCACGCCAGCAGCGAGATAATGCCCAGAGCGGCGAGGTTTTGTCCGGTTGCCGCATCTTTAAAGAAATCCAGAAATACCGGGTCAATGTCGCTAACCTGACCAACCACGTTGCTGTAACCACCCAGTTCTGCAAAAGCTACAACAGGGACCAGCACCAGCGCCACAAACATAATACAGCCCTGGACAAAGTCGGTCATACTGACCGCTAAAAAGCCACCAAACAGGGTATAAGCACAGACAACCCCGGCGGTGACCCAAAGTCCGGTGTTGTAATCCAGGCCAAATGAGCTGTCAAACAGCTTGCCTCCGGCGACCAGGCTGGCTGATGTGTACAGGGTGAAAAAGATAATAATTACGACCGATGAAAAAATGCGTAACTTGCGACCTTTGTCATTAAAACGGTTAGCAAAATAATCAGGAATGGTAATGGCGTCATTAGCGACCTCGGTATAGGTGCGCAGGCGCGGTGCCACAATAATGTAATTAAGGTAAGCGCCGATCACCAGACCGACAGCAATCCATAACTGAGAAACACCGGAGATATAAATAGCGCCGGGTAACCCCATCAACATCCAGCCGCTCATGTCCGAAGCGCCGGCCGACAGGGCGGTAACCGCCGGGCCAAGGCCGCGGCCACCGAGCATGTAGCCGGATACCGAGTCGGTGGACTTTTTGTAAGCGTACAAACCAATGCCCATCATCACAATAAAATAAAGCGCCAGCGATATCAGCGTACCTGTTTCCACATTAAACTCCCGTAATTGTTTGTTGTATGAGCGACGTTAGCGCTTGTGTCGCTGTTCGTTTAAGTGTTCTTTTGCTAAATGTTCATGCAGCAGTTGTTCCACGTAAGGTTGCTGCGATTCTTTTAATAAACGCTCTGTTGTATCAAAGGCGATCATCTTACCACGATACAAAATCAAGATCTTGTCAGCGATGTTTTTGACAATTTGCGGCGAATGAGTCACTAAAATGTACGAAATACCCATATCTTGCTGTAGATCGAGCATCAGATTAATGATTTGAGCTCTAACTGATGGGTCAAGGGCGACAAGTGCTTCATCAGCCACAATAATTTGCGGTTCCAGGGTGATTGCGCGCGCAATAGCAACGCGCTGCTTTTGCCCAGTTGATAACATATGCGGATAAAATTCGTAATGTTCCGCTAATAATCCCACTTTTCGCAGAACTTGTTTAACAGACTCGCGGCGCTGGTCATTAGTTAGCTGTGTATTAAACAGTAGTGGCTCTTCCAGTTGCTGACCGATAGTGCGCTGGCTATTCAGGGACTTTTCGCTGTCCTGAAAAATCATACGTATATTTTGGCAGCGCTGTTTTGAGTGGTTGTCGTGTAGTTTTTGACCGTTTAAGTAAATGGCTCCGGCAGTACTTTCCTCTACGCCGGCGATTAACTTAGCCAGCGTTGATTTACCTGAGCCGGTTTCACCCATAATCGCCAGGGTTTCCCCTGCGCCTATAGTAAAAGACAGCGGATGCAGGGCAACTGATTTAGGCGTCCAGGGCCAATCACCGCGGCGGCGGAATGCTTTACTCAGTTGTTTGACCTCTAATACATCCGTCATGATGAGGGCTCATTTAAAGGAAAGTGACAGTGAAACAGCTGTTGCTCGCGCTGCGATGCCGAAGGCGCAATCACGCATTGCTTTTGCGCGTTAGGGCAGCGGGGACCCAGCCGGCAACCAATGGGCAGATGGCGCAAAGTAGGAACCGTACCGGGCAAAGTTGGTAAACGGGCTTTATGAGGCAGCTGGCTTTGATTGTTCAGGGACATGCGAATCATCGAATCCGTATAGGGATGTGCGGGGCTTTCTAGTAACTTAACAGCGTTACCGGTTTCCATCAGCTGACCGCAATAAAGTAGCGTCAAATTTTGCGTATCAGGCAAAATTGAACCAATGTCCTGAGTAATCAACAGCACTGCCATATTTTCACTAACCGCTAACTTAGTCAGCAAGCGCTGAATTTGATTACGCGTGGACGGCTCCATAGCGGTGGTGGGCTCATCTGCAATTAACAGTCGCGGGCGGTGAGCAACGGCCACGGCAATGCTGACCTTTTGCGCGATACCTTCCGAGAGCTCGAACGGATAACTTTTCAGCACTTTATCGTGGTCGCGAATTCCGACGCGGTGTAAAAGCTGCCTGACCCGGGTCTTGCGATCCATCCGTTTGCGCAAAAACGTACCGGTCACATCGCCGGCCGGGATGGCTTCAATTATTTGCTGCTCAACGGTGTTATTTGGATCAAGATAAGCGGCCGGATCCTGAAAGATCATCGCCATGTCACGGCCGGTGATGGCCCGCCTGGCTTTAAAGCTCAATGCCTGCAAGTCCTGGCCACGCCACCAAAGCCGGTCAGCAGTGAGTCGCCAGGCTGGATTAAGAACCCCGATAACAGCTTTCGCCAACAAGCTTTTGCCTGATCCTGACTCGCCGACAATCGAGTGAATTTCGCCGGGTTTTAGCTGTAAGTTGATGCGGTCCAGAATTCGGACCTGGCCCTGCGGTGTATCCAGCTCTATGGTTAAATTCCGAATATCAAGTAAATCCATCAGCTGTCCATCCGTTGCTTAATTGACCGCCGCAAGCTGTCGCCGACTACGTTGATGGCTGTAATGGTGATAAATAAAGCCAGCCCCGGCAACACCATTGACCAGGGAGATAAATACACCTCGTCCAGACTGCGCGCTAACATACTTCCCCACTCTGGTGTGGGTGCCTGGACGCCCAGACCAAGAAAGCTAAGCGCAGCAATATCCATAATTGCAACAGAAAGGGCAACGGTAAGCTGCATTACCAGTGCCGGCGTGATGTTTGGCAAAATAACACGATACATCAAATAGGTATTAGAGCAGCCATTTAAACGTGATGCCGTCACATAACTCTTCTGCCACTCATCATGGACGGCATTGCGGGTACTGTAAATAAACTGCGGGATCAGCGATAAGGTGATGGCGATCACCGCATTACCCAGCCCCGGACCAAGGATAGCGATAATCACTAGGGCCAGTAGAAACGACGGTACCGTTAAAATGCGATCAAACATCTGGCCAATAAATTGATATTTAAAATTACGATCGACACCGGCCAGGGCGCCCAGAAAAATACCAAAGCTGGACGCCACAATCACGATCGACAATGGCAGCGCAAAGCTATAAGCGGCACCAATCAGTAGCCGTGAGAGCATATCGCGGCCCAGATCGTCAGTGCCGAACAAGAACGCCATGTTGCCGCCATCAGCCCAGGACGGTGGCAACGATATCGCATCGGTAAATTGCTGTGCAGGTGAAAACGGTGCCAGTAAGGGAGACGCCAGCGTCAGCACTAACAGAAAAAGCAGTACCGACAGTGCCACCATTGCAGGCATGCGGCTGCGAAATGATAGCCAGACTAAGTGCAACGGCGATGGGTTGTTGTCTTCGTAATACAGGCTAGGTTCCGCCATAACGTTCCTCCCGTACAATAGGGAATCGCCAGCCGCGATAGATTTCAAAGATAAAGTGGGCAGTCAAAGTGGTGGCAACGAATATCACCAGCGCTGCCTGAATGACCGGGTAATCGCGTTCGATGATAGCTTTGAGCAGCCAGGAACCAATGCCCGGCCAGTTAAAAATTGACTCGACGATTACCGTGTTTGCCAGCATGATGCCAAAAATAAAGGTTAGCTGAGGTAGCACCATTTGCAGGGTGTTCGGGACCGCGTGTTTGAATATAACCCTGAGGGGCGATAAGCCCCGTGCGCGCACAGCTTTAAGATAGGGCTTTTGTAATACCTCGACAGTAGCATTTCGGGTCATTCGCAGTAACAGCATAGAGGGCAGACTGGAGATTACTACAACGGGCAATACCATATGCGCCAGGGCATTTTGAAAAGCAGCCGCCTTAAAATCAGAATCACTTAATGCAACATCCAGTAATACTGAGCCGGTTTGTGGCTCTATTAAATAGAGCGGATCGATTTGACCGGTAATGGGAAACCACTGGATTTTTACCGCAAACAGCAATATCAATAACTGCGCCAGCCAAAAAGCGGGGATCGAGTAACCGGCAATGGCTGTTGTTACTATGGTTTTATCAAGACTGCTGCGGTACTGAGCTGCAGCCAGAGTGCCGAGCGGCAGTCCGATAACAAGCGCCAGTAAAAAGCCAAGCAGCAGAATTTCTGCTGTGGCCATAAAGGTCCTCGAAGCTTCGGCCCAGACCGGCTGCTGAGTACTCAACGAGATGCCCCAGTCAAAGTTAATTAAGTTAGCAACGTAGTGACCGTATTGTGTGACCAGATTGCTGCCCCCGGCGCGCAGGTCAAACTCCGACTGATAGTTGTCACTAAATGGCCGGATACCGGACATATTGGTAATTACATCACCCGGGAACAGCCAGTTTAGAAAAAAGCTGAAAACCGTGAGCAACCACAGCGCCAGTAAAAAATAAATGATGCGGTGAAGCAGAAAGCGAATCACTGGTTAAGCTCCTTACCCGCGTGGCGGAAACTGATACCACCATATGGAGGCAACTCAACCCCGGTAACAAAATTCTGTTGTGCCTGATAGCGCATCGAATGCGCTATGGGTAGCAGTGGTAACTGCTGATTGAGTATTTGCTGAGCCGAGCGGTACAGCGCCTTACGTTTTTCAGTGTCTGTGGTGGCAATAGCGCTGAACAGGATCTCATCAAAACCGGGGTGGCACCAGTTAGCCCGGTTGCTGCCGGTTGTGACGGCAGCACAACTGAGTAACGGCCGGAAAAAGTTATCCGGATCCGCATTGTCTGCATACCAGCCAATTAGTGCTGTGTCGTGTTCTCCACGGGAAAGCCGCCGCCGGAAACTGTTCCACTCGTAACTGACAATGCGGACGTTAATACCCACCTGGGCCAGATCAGACTGCATCAGTTCAGCCATACGCCGGGCGTTTGGGTTATAAACCCGTTGCACGGGCATCGCCCAAATTGTCATTTCGAAGCCCTCGTTTAGGCCGGCTTTATCTAACATGCGGCGGGCTTTTTCCGGATCATACTGATAAGCCGTTTCGCCTGCTGCATAAGCCCAGGATGTGGGCGGCAGGATGGATTCTGCCAGCTCTGCATTGCCGTAGTAAATTGTGTTAATGATGGCTTCGCGATTGACGGCATGAGCCAGAGCCTGGCGGACGTCCGGATCATCAAATGGCTCTTTATTGGTATTAAATGCCCAGAATGAAACATTGGGACTGACCTCTGAGTTAACCTTTATCTGCTGTTGATTCAGAGAGCGCAGCTTATTGACCAGTGGATAAGGGATAACATCACATTCACCGGTGACCAGCTTAAGCATGCGTTTGTTCGCATTGGGAGTAATCGAGTAAACCAGGTGTTCAATATCCGGTCCGCGGCGCCAGTAATCCGGGTTGCGGGAATAGCGAATAAAATAATTTTTGCGGAAGGCTTCGAAGATATAAGGTCCGGTACCAACCGGTAGCTGGTCAATTACTTCGGGCTGCTGTTCGACAGCGAGCTGACCGGCATACTCTGCAGACAGTATCACCGCAAAGTCAGTGGCCAGATTAGCCAGAAACGAGCTGTCGGCATTGGTGAGGATAAAATCAACGGTATAATTATCGACTTTGACCACTCGCTTTATCAGTTGATCCAGTCCGGTTGCCGTAAAAAACGGGTAATTGCCGCCACCCACGTTAAAGTACAGCGAGGTTCTGTCCAGCCAGCGATTAAAGCTAAAAATGACGTCATCAGCGTTGAGCTGCCGCGAAGGGGTAAAGTAGGCCGTATCGTGAAATGAAATGTCATCACGGAGCTCAAATCGATAGCGGGTGCCGTTATCCAGAGCCTGCCAGGACTTAGCCAGAGCGGGCACAAACTGGCGTTGCTCGGCATCGTAATCAATTAAGCGGTCGTACAGCTGAGCTGCTGTCGCGTCAATAGTGGTGCCCGAGGTAATCCGCTGTGGATTAAAGCCTTCCGGGTTACCTTCCGAGCAGTACACAAGGCCCTGCTGAAGCGGTGTTGGTCGTTGTTCCCCGGAGCGTTCACAAGCACTCAACATCAGTACCAGCAACGCTATTAAGGCAGTGTGTAACCTAATCATGTTCGCTGTTAGTAGCCTCGAGTAATTGGTATTTTTTTAAGTAACCGCGCAGCTGGTGATACGTTAAGCCCAGATGTTTGGCGGTGCGCTTCTGATTAAACTGGCAGTACGCTAAGGCCTCATTCAGTAGGTTGATTTCAAATTGTTGGCTTTGTTGTTTTAAGTCAACCGGCTGACTGATATCCAGTCCTGAAAGTGGCTGTGGCTCGCTGTGGCTGGCCGCTCCGGCATGGCCCGGTGTTTCCGGCAGCGCTGTTTCCATGTCTGTGGTCGGTGTGTTGTCCGGTTGAGCACTTGCCGGGCGGTAAGGGCTGTCAAAGGGATCAAGAATAATGTCATGAACCGGGATGTGACCATTGCCAACCCGGTAAACACTGCGCTCGACAACGTTCTTTAACTCACGCACGTTGCCGGGCCAGGGATACTCCAGCAATTTTTTCTTCGCTTTTTCCGAAAAACCACTAAACAGCTCAAACTGCAGCTCTCTTGCCATCGCTATAGCAAAGTGTTCAGCCAGCAGCAGGATGTCGTCCCGGCGTTCGCGCAGCGGCGGCAGGGTAATAACGTCAAAGGCCAGGCGATCGAGCAGATCATGACGGAACTTCCCCTGCCGGGCCAAACTGGGTAGATCCTCATTGGTTGCTGCAATCAAGCGGGTATCTACTTTTACCGACCGCGAACCGCCAACACGCTCAAATTCGCCGTATTCAATAACCCGCAGTAGCTTTTCCTGTACCAGCATCGACGTATTTGCCAGCTCATCCAAAAACAGTGAACCGCCGTTGGCGCGTTCAAAGCGTCCTTCATGCCGTTTGCTGGCGCCGGTGAATGCGCCGGCTTCATGGCCGAACAGCTCGCTTTCCAGCAGGTTATCGTTAAGCGAGGCGCAATTAAGCGTAATGTACTGTTGTTGCCAGCGTTGCGATAAAAAATGACAGCGCTGGGCAATAAGTTCTTTACCGGTGCCGCGCTCGCCGATAATTAAGATAGGCTTATTTAATACCGCTGCCTGAGAAACATGCTCAAGCACTTCGGCAAAGCTGTTAGATTCCCCGATTAAATTTTCTTTTGGGCGAAGCTGGCTCATGTTAGGACAATATCCATTTTTATAGTTATTTTTGCCAATTATTAGTATAAACAACAATTCAGTGCAAGACTTTAAAGCCGGTTAAAAATAAAAAAGGCTGTTAAATTAATGGCTTAAATCAACTTTAAAACTTGGCTTGATTGTTGAATACGTTACCCTACAGGTCATTACGACCGGCTTACGAACATTAACGAACTGTGAGGTAATTATTATGGGTATTTTTTCACGTTTTAGCGACATCGTGAACTCCAATATCAATTCATTATTAGATAAGGCGGAAGATCCACAAAAAATGGTCCGCCTGATTATTCAGGAAATGGAAGATACGCTGGTAGAGGTGCGCTCAACCTCAGCCCGCCTGTTGGCAGAAAAAAAGGATGTGCAACGTCAGCAGCAGCGTGCTGAACATCAAGTGTTGGACTGGGAAAATAAAGCCGAGTTAGCGTTATCAAAAGATCGCGAAGACCTGGCCCGACAGGCGTTAATCGAAAAGCAAAAAATGCAACAGAGTGTCGATGGGCTGCAGCAGGAGATCGACCGGGTAGATGAAAGTCTGGATAAATTAAATGGCGAAATTGGCCAGCTACAGGAAAAATTAGCTGATGCAAAAGCACGTCAAAAAACTATCCTGATGCGTGAAAAAACCGCCAGCAGCCGACTGGCAGTAAAAAAACAAGTGGATAGCAGTAAAGTTGATGATGCGATGCAGAAATTTGACCGCTATGAGTCTAAGATTGACGGTATCGAAGCACAGGTTGAAGCCTATGATCTGGGACAACGGACTCTGCGAGACGAATTTGCTGAACTGGAAAACGAGTCCAAAGTCAGCGATGAACTGGAAGCACTTAAAGCTCGCATGAAAAGTAAAGAGCAACAGAACCAGTAAGTTAAAAAAGAAACAGTAGGAATCCGCTATGGAATTGTTAGGACTGTTGATTGCGCCAATTGTCTTATTTGTGATTTTTGTTGCGCCCATTTGGTTAATCCTGCATTACCGCAGTAAAAACCAGGTTAATAAGGGGTTGACCGAAGAAGAGCGCGGTCAACTTAATCAAATGGCAGAGCATGTCGAGAAAATGCGCGATCGTATTCGCACGCTGGAACGCATTCTTGATGCTGATGCGCCAAACTGGAGGCAGCACAAATGAACACTGAAAAACGACAGTTACGCCGCAATACCGAAAAAGGTAAACTGGCAGGAGTCTGCGCCGGCCTTGCTGACTACCTTAATGTCGAAGCCTGGATAGTGAGGGTGGTATTTTTCACCGGTTTTATATTTTCCAGTGGTTTTTTCTTCATTTTATACGTGGCCGGCTGGCTTATTTTGGATAAAGCGCCGTCTCCGGCCCTGCAAACGCATCACGTTAACGTAAAAAGCGGCGTTTATCAGGCAGGGGAACCTCCTCACCGGGCTTTTCGCGAACTAAACCAGGAGCTCACTGAGCTTGAGCGGCAGTTGCAAAGTATGGAAAAGTACGTGACGTCAAATCAATACAATTTGCACCGGGAATTTAATAATCTGTGAAGTTTTCTACGCAGTTAAATAAAACCATTAGCCAACAAGCCCGCGATCTGATTGACCGCGGGCTTGATCGTCATATTCGGCTGGCCGTCACCGGCTTAAGTGGTGCCGGCAAAACTGCGTTATTAACAGGTTTGCTGGAACAGTTGTTGTACGCTAACGACAGCCAGAATTTACCCTTTTGGCAAGTTAAACAACAGCAACGCCTTATCGGAAGTCGACTGGTACCCAGCGAACACTGGTCGGTTGCCCGTTTTGATTACGAAGCCGCTGTAGCTGCGTTAACGGCAGAGCCGGGGCGCTGGCCTCATTCAACCCGCGATGTCAGTGAAATTCGGCTGGAAATTAAGTATAAGCCGGCTGGTGGGCTGGCAAGCAAACTGAGCGAACAGCGCAAGCTCACCCTGGATCTTATCGATTACCCGGGCGAGTGGTTACTGGATCTGCCGATGCTGGAACAAAGCTATCAGCAGTGGAGTGAACAGCAATCGCGATTGATGCAGCAGCAGCCACGTCGTGATATTTTTTCGGGCTGGTTAAAGCGGCTGCAGGAAAGCCAGCACAATAGCCAGGACGATGACGCTGCGCTGCGTCGCCTGGCGGAGGATTACCGGCAACAGCTGCAGCGTTGTAAAACAGAATTTGGCCTGTATTTTCTGCAGCCGGGCCGGCACTTATTACCCGGAGAGCTTGCCGATGCGCCGGCGCTGGATTTTTTCCCCTGGCCACAGCAACTGCGCTTATCCAATCGCTGGCAGCAACAGCTGCAGGAAAAATACGACTATTATCAACAACAGGTGATAAAACCCTTTTATAAAAACTATTTTCAGGGCTTTAACCGGCAAATTATTCTGGTGGATTTGCTAACGGCGCTGGAAACTGGTGAAGCGGCGTTAAGCGAGTTAAAACTGGCCGTCAGTGAACTGATGAAAAGCTTCCAGTATGGTAATAACCCTTTGTTCAGACGTTTGCTGGCCCCGCAAATTGATAAAGTTGCGCTGGTGGCTTCAAAAGCTGACCATGTCAGTCCGGACCAACACCCGGCGATGCGCCAGCTGCTCGCTCAGTTATTGCAGGGAAGCCGCCAGCAGCTTGAATTTAACCAAATTCAGCATCAGCTGTTCAGTGTCGCCGGTATTGCGGTTTCTAAGCCCGGTCAGTTAAACGACGGGACTAAGGTTTTGGACGGCGTTATTGCCGATCAACAACCTGTTCGGGTCGGGGCTCCGCCAGTACCCGATAGCTGGCCTAATCAACAGCAATGGCAGCAAGGCTTTGCATACCCCCGCTTTTACCCGGCTTTCACCATGGCACAGTCGCCGTTACCGCATATGCGTCTGGACCAACTCCTCGATTACATGTTGGGAGATAAATTACGATGAGCGATCAGCCTTTAAGCAAAGCAAAGCTGACCTATTACGACCCCGGGGCAGAGCTCAGTGAGGCCACAGCAACCGAAGAGGAAACAGAAACGCCGGCTGCAGAAACCGTAAGCGCCGAGCCGGTCGGCAAAAAATCACGGTTTGGCCGGTGGTTTTTGTTGGCACTATTGTTTTTAACGACGGCGCTGGTCATCGAATCGGTGCTGCTGGTCCAGCAAAGCTTTGCTCAGCACTGGTTGTTAGGCACACTTTGGAGCCTCGGTCTGGGTCTGGCAGTCTGCGTATTGATACTGTTTATCGGTCGCGAAGTGTGGCTACTGCGTCAGCTTAAGCGGCGCTACCAAAACCGGCAAAGCAATGCCAGTGCTGAGCAGTTGCTAAGGCAACTAAAGCACCCGGATCTGGCCAGTAGCTGGCAGCAGATGGTGCAGCCCTACTGGAGCGAGGCTGAAACGGAACAGCGCTTTGAAGTCGATATTCTTGCCCGCGTTGATCAGCAGGCCCAGCGGCTGGTCAGTAAGCGCGCGGCAGAAGCCGCTGCGCTGGTGGCCGTTAGCCCAAGCTCAGTTGCTGACATGGCATTATTACTTTGGCGTAGTCAGCGAATGATAACCGATGTCGCCCGTTGTTACGGCGTACAGCTGGGCTACTGGAGTCGCATTCGCTTATGGCGACAAATTTTGACCAACCTGGCTTATGCCGGCTTAAGCGAAATTGCTGTTGATGCGGGAACCCAATGGTTAAGTGCAGAGCTAATGAGTAAATTGTCGGCGCGAGCCGGGCAGGGCATGGGCGCCGGGTTATTAACCGCCCGGTTAGGCTATCAGGTTATCCAGCTGACCCGGCCGATCCCCTTTAAATACGTTAAAAAACCCGGTTATAGCCGACTGCAAAAAGATGTATTAAAACAACTCAGTGGTGTGCTTCCGGCGATTTACAAAGGTCGTAAAAAGTCCCCCACGGCTTAGTGGAAAAATTACGTTACAGTAATCGTCTGGCCAGATAATCGCTTTATTATTGCTAATGCCCCGCGCTCCGATGCACTCTAGCTGTTAACAGCATATTAATAATTGAGTGCAATTAATAAACGTCAGAATAACAAGGGGACAGCATGGGTAAACAGAGTCAATATGTATCGAAACAGCCAGATGCCGAGGGTGTTATCCACTGGACGGACGAAGAAAACGCTATTTGGCATGACCTTGTCGAGCGTCAGTTAAAATGCATACCGGGTAAAGCATGTGACGAGTACATGAAAGGTCTCGAGTTGTTAGATTTACCTAAGGATCGACTACCTCAGTTGCATGAAGTTAATGCGGTACTGGAGCGAGAAACAGGTTGGCAGGTTGCCGCCGTTCCGGCGCTGATACCTTTTGATGAATTTTTCCGCTTACTGGCTAATAAGCAGTTCCCGGTCGCGACTTTTATTCGTAGCCGCGAAGAATTTGATTATTTACAGGAGCCCGATATTTTTCATGAAATATTCGGACACTGTCCGTTATTAACTAATCCTGCCTTTGCCCACTTTACGCACCAGTACGGTAAGCTGGGCTATGCGGCGACCCCCAAACAGCGTGTTTATCTGGCCCGGCTGTACTGGTTTACCGTTGAGTTTGGTTTAATGAAAACAGCAGAGGGTCTGAGAATCTACGGGGGTGGTATCTTATCGTCACCGGCAGAAACTGAGTATGCCATCAACAGCGATAAACCCGAACGGAAACCGTTAAAACCACTGGATGCATTGCGTACACCATATCGCATCGATATTATCCAGCCTGTCTACTACACTATTAGCAGCGTGGATGAGCTTTACGAAATAGCCGATATGGATATCATGGCAATGGTCGAGCAGGCCATGGAACTGGGCTTGTTCGAACCAAAGTTTCCACCAAAACCAAAAACCGACGTAGCTTAGCAGGTAATGTTTAGCTGCTTTATTTAAGCAGCCCCTGCTGCGTTTTATCTGATAAGGAGTTGTTTATGTCGTTAGAAAATGAAAAGTGTGAACCCTGTCAAGGTGACGTACCTAAAGTTACCGATGATGAAATGAAAGAGCTGAAGCAGGACATTCCAGAGTGGGATGTGGTTACAGAAGATGGAGTAAACAAGCTTCGTCGTACTTATAAATTTAAAAACTTCCGTCAGGCACTGGCGTTCACCAATAGTGTCGGCGAGCTCGCTGAGTCTGAGCAACATCATCCGGAAATTACCACAGAGTACGGTAAAACAACGGTGACCTGGTGGACTCATGCGATTGATGGCCTGCACCGTAATGATTTTATCATGGCTGCGAAAAGCGATAAGCTCCAGGACGACTAAGGCAAATCTCTTTTCGATAAGTGAATAAAAACCCCGGCCCGGCGCCGGGGTTTTTGCTATGGATCGGCGGCGTTTTACTGTATTATTTACTTTACAAGAATGAAAACCAGGTTCGAAACGGGATTTATGAGACTTGAAATTAGTTGTGATGACCGGCTTGGTATATGCCAGGATGTGTTACAGATTTTGCGCGATCACGAAATTGATTTGCGTGGTATCGAGGTCGATGCTGTCGGAAAGATCTTTCTGAACTTTCCGCAGCTGGCATTTGAAGACTTTAGCCATTTAATGCCACAAATACGCCGCATCCCCAACGTAAAAGATGTCAAAACCATCCCTTACATGCCCTTTGAACGGGAACATTTCGAGTTTGATTTACTTTTGAGTACTTTGCCCGATCCGGTTCTGTCGATTGATTCCCGGGGCCGTATCGACATCATTAACGATGCCGGAACCAAACTGTTAGCGGCTGAGCAACAGCCTTTAAAAGGTGAATCGATTAATCAGTTTATTCAGGGCTTTTCTATTTTACGGTGGCTGGATAAAGAGCCTAAAGAGCCCACCTATGAAGCGGTAAACATCGGCCAGTCAGAATATCACGCACAGTTGTTGCCAATTTGGGTATCGGCTGAAGACGGCTTAAAAAATTTTGCGGGCGCGGTAATTACTTGCAAAACCGAGCCTATTACTGCCCATTGGCAACGCTCTGATAATGCCTCAGCCTTCGACAGCATCTTAACCGAGCAAGCCAACGTGCGGCAGGTGTTGAAAGACGCGCAACGAATGGCCGAACTTGATGCTCCGCTGTTAATTGAAGGCGAAACAGGTGTCGGTAAAGAATTACTGGCTAAAGCCTGTCACTTTGCCAGCCGGCGCTACAATCGTCCCTTTCTGGCGATTAACTGTGCCGCCCTGCCGGATAATGTCGCAGAAAGTGAATTGTTTGGTCACAGTGAGGGTAGTCTGAGCGAATACAGTCAACGCAAGACCGGCATCTTAGAGCAAGCCGCCGGCGGTACCGTATTACTGGACTCAGTGGGTGAAATGTCGAGCAGCTTGCAGGCTAAGTTGTTGCGCTTTCTGGAGGATGGAGTCTTTCGCCGGATTGGTGAAGAGCACGAAGTCAGTGTTGATGTCCGGGTTATTTGTACCGCTCAGAATACCCTGTATCAACTGGTGGAGCAGGGCGCTTTCAGAGAAGATTTGTATTACCGGCTCAATGTACTGAGCCTGCTGTTGCCACCGTTACGAGAGCGCGGCAATGACATTTTTTTATTGGCTGAGTACTTTATCGCAGCGGCCTGTAAAACGTTGGGGCGCAGCCAGGTCAAACTGGGCCGTGCCAGCCGCGAAAAATTACGTCGTTATCACTGGCCGGGTAATATCCGGCAATTGGAAAATACGGTTTTTCGGTCGGTATCGATGTTAGAAGGCGAGGTACTTGAGCCGGTCGATATTCAGTTGCCACAGCCGCAGCAACAGGATCAACCGCTGGCCGTTGACATCGAACAAGTGAGCCTGGACGAAGCAGTTAGACAGTTTGAAGCCAGCATTTTGAAACGACTTTATCCCAGCTTTCCCAGTACCCGGCAACTGGCGAAACGGTTGGGTCTATCTCATACCGCGGTGGCGAATAAGCTGCGCGAACATGGAATTGGTAAGCAGCGCCAACGCAAGCTGTAAATGCACGGTGACAAAAGTCGCCACTTGTAACCTTTATTTTACACGCCAATCTACCCAAAACGGCCTGCTAAAGCCTTCCCGGGCCGTTTTTTTATTGTGTAACGTTAAATTTACATAATAGCGAAAGAGACTACCTTTGCCAGTTTTTGCCGTTTGCTCGTCAATACCTCAGTAACCTCCTAAGGTAGCTATGTTTACAACAACATAATTAAAGCAACGGTAAGGAAATTCCAATGGCAGATGCAACAACTAACCCACTAAACACAGACGGCTTTGAATTTGTTGAATATGCAGCCCCGGATGAAAAGGGACTGGCCGCATTAAAAGATTTGTTTGATAAGCTTGGCTTTACTGAAGTTGCCCGCCACAAAACGAAACAAGCGTGGCTGTACAAGCAAAACGACATCAATTTCATCATCAATGCTGAACCCGGCGGGCAGGCTGAGTCTTTTGCCCGCGAACATGGCCCGAGCGTCTGCGGCATGGCCTGGCGGGTCGCTGATGCAGAGCACGCGATGAAGCATGCACTGGCCAACGGCGCTAAGGCATTCCCGGCTGAACAAGGTGTGATTGACGACGCACAAGCCGTTTATGGCATTGGCGCCAGTGTCCTGTACTTTATTGACAACTATCAGGATAACGCGGTTTATCAGCAGCACTTTACTTTCTACGACGACTGGCAGGGCAAAATGAATGCTCATGCAGCAGGTTTGTATGAAATCGATCACCTTACCCATAATGTGTTTCGCGGTAACATGGATACCTGGGCCGGATTTTACGAGCGCATCGGTAACTTCCGCGAAATCCGCTATTTTGATATTGAAGGCAAGCTTACAGGCCTTTTAAGCCGCGCCATGACAGCGCCCTGTGGCAAAATTCGTATTCCGATTAATGAATCTCATGATGACAAGTCACAGATTGAAGAATATTTGCGTGAGTACAAAGGCGAGGGCATCCAGCATATCGCTTTGACCAGTGACAATATCTATAAAACGGTCAGTGATTTACGCTCTATTGGCATGGAATTTATGGATACTCCGGAAACCTACTACGAAAAAATAGACGAACGGGTTGAAGGTCATCAGGAAGACGTAGCGGCACTGCGTGAGCAACGCATACTGATCGACGGCGCGCCAATGAAAGACGGTATTCTTCTGCAGATCTTCACTCAAACCGTCATTGGCCCGGTGTTTTTCGAAATTATTCAGCGCAAAGGCAACGAAGGGTTCGGCGAGGGTAATTTCAAAGCCTTGTTTGAAAGTATCGAGGAAGATCAAATACGCCGGGGAGTGTTAAGCGATGCGTAAATGGATCAGTTTTCCGAAACAGGAGGGGACGTCATCGCGGCAGGCCCATGCTGATTTTCCGGAGCAGGCCATTTTCGAACGCGAGGCCGGTCGCAGCGGTTTTTTTGGCCCGGCGACCCACTTTCATCATCAGCATGCGCCGACCGGCTGGTCCGACTGGCAGGGTGCATTAAAACCTCGCGCCTTTGATTTTAACCAGCTGACGGAGCAGGCTCCGGAAAACCCCTGGCTGACGCCCAACCTGCTCAGTAACAGCAGCTGCAAATTTCGTATTTGGCATTGCCGCGAAAACATGCCGTACCTGTTCCGTAATGCCGACGGTGATGATCTATTATTTGTGCATGAGGGCAGCGGTGATTTATTTTGTGACTACGGTCATATTCATTTGGTAAAAGGCGATTACTTTTTACTGCCACGCTCTACTAACTGGCGGCTGGAACCTGATTCAACCATGCAGTTGTTGATGATTGAGACAACCAATGGCTCATATCAGCTGCCGGAAAAAGGGATTGTCGGCAACCATGCTATATTTGATCCCGCAGTGCTGGATTGTCCGGCGATTGACGAGCAGTTTAAAGCGCAATACAGCGAGGACAACTGGCAAGTCTATGTTAAGCGCCATCAGCAGGTCAGCATCATTAGCTACCCATTTAACCCGCTGGATGCCATTGGCTGGCATGGCGATCTGGCACCAGTGCGGCTTAACTGGCGCGATATTCGACCGTTGATGAGTCACCGGTATCATCTACCACCCTCAGCTCACAGCACCTTTGTTGCCGAGGGTTTTGTGGTCTGTACTTTTGTACCGCGTCCCATCGAGTCCGATCCGGGAGCCTTAAAAGTACCTTTCTATCACAACAATGACGACTACGACGAAGTCCTTTTTTACCATGAAGGTGACTTTTTCAGCCGTGATAATATCGATCGGGGTATGGTAACCTTTCATCCGGCAGGTTTTACCCACGGACCCCATCCAAAAGCATTTAAAGCCGGCCGCGAACATAAAAAGAAATTTACTGACGAGGTGGCTGTAATGTTGGACACCCGTGATGCACTGCAGGTCAGTGACGCGGCCAGCGCAGTGGAAAACCCCGATTACGTTTACAGTTGGCAGGAGCAAAACTAAGTTATGAAATTAGCGACTTACCGAAATGGAACGCGAGACGGCCAGCTAATGGTCGTCAGTAAGGATTTGACCCGCGCGATTGCGGTCCCGGCAATTGCCTCTTGTATGCAGGAGGCAATCGATAACTGGGATGAAACTGAAACCGCCTTAAAGGATATCTATCAGCAGCTCAACCAGGGGCCTGTCGAGGGAGAGCTTACCTTTGAACAGGTGCTGTGTGAATCACCTTTACCGCGCGCCTATCAATGGGCCGATGGCAGCGCCTACGTCAATCATGTCGAATTGGTCCGCAAAGCCCGTGGCGCAGAAATGCCACCCAGCTTTTGGCAGGATCCACTCATGTATCAGGGCGGCTCCGATGACTTCCTCGGTCCTCATGATGATATTCAGATGGCCAGCACCGAGTGGGGTATCGACTTTGAGGGCGAAATTGCCATTGTCACCGATGATGTACCTATGGGGATTGAGGCTGAGGCCGCAGGCCAGCATATAAAGCTGTTGATGCTGGTTAATGATGTCTCGCTGCGCGGACTGATCCCGGGTGAATTAGGCAAAGGCTTTGGCTTTTTCCAGAGTAAACCTTCGTCTGCTTTTTCGCCGGTAGCGGTGACGCCGGATGAACTGGGCAGCGCCTGGCGAGATAACAAAGTTCATTTACCGTTATTGTCGCAATACAATGGTAAACCGTTCGGGCAACCGAACGCCGGTGAAGATATGACCTTTGACTTTGGTCAGCTTATCGCTCACGCCGCAAAAACACGTCACCTGGGTGCAGGCGCCATTATCGGTTCAGGAACGGTTTCAAATAAGCAGGGTACTGAGCACGGCACCTCGATTGCTGAAGGTGGAGTCGGTTACAGCTGTATTGCCGAGGTACGGATGATTGAAACCATTCGCGACGGCAAGCCGACCACCGAATTCATGAAGTTTGATGACACTATCCAAATGGAAATGAAAGACGACTCAGGGCAGTCGATCTTTGGCACTATTGATCAAAAGGTGGTGCAGTATACAGGTCCGGCATTATGATGACGCTTTACGGATACTGGCGCTCCAGCGCCAGTTTTCGGGTTCGGCTGGCGCTTTATTTAAAGCAGTTACCCTTTGATTATCAGCCAGTGCATCTGGTTAAAGAGGGTGGTGAACAGCACCAAAGCGCTTACCGACAGTTAAACCCTTCGTCCCTGGTGCCGACTCTGGTAATCGACGATAAGGTAATGCATCAGTCATTAGCGATCATTGAATATCTTGATGAGCGTTATCCTCAGTCGCCTTTGTTACCCGCAGCGCCTGATGAGCGCGCCAGTGTCAGGGCGTTAGCCTATGATTTGGCGTGTGAATTACAGCCCGTTACCAACTTACGCGTTCTTCAATATTTGTCCGGAACCCTCAATTGTACCGACCAACAACGCAATAACTGGATCCATCACTGGGTTAACAAGAGTTTCACCGCGTTTGAACAGCGGCTGACCGAAACTGCCGGTGATTATTGCTACGGGGATTCGGTAACATTAGCCGACATCTGCTTGCTGCCACAGGTATACAATGCGCAGCGCTTTAAGGTACCTTTAGATAATTACCCAACCTTAACGGCCGTGCATGAGCGTTTACAACACCTTAATCCGGTACAGCAGGCACGCCCGGAAAATCAGCCAGACGCACAATAAGGAATAACAATATGGTGAAATCACGTTTAGTGATGGCAATAGGGGCGGCTTTAATGGTCGCCTCTTGTGCTTCAACAAGCCCCGCACAAAACACAACCAGTAATCAGTCAACCGAGAATTCGACCATCAGTGCGGCTTCGCTAGAGTCCGCCCAGGGTACCGCTGAGCTTACAATGGAACAAATCATGGCGGACCCGGACTGGATGGGCCGCTTTCCTGAAAACGCATTCTGGAGTGTTGACGGTCAGCACATTGTGTTTCAACAAAAACGCGAAGGCAGTGAGATTCGCGACTACATGATCATTGAAAACGCGACTGGTAAGCCAAAACCACTGCCCTTATCCCAGTTACACCAATATGTCGCTGACGAAAAACAACAGTCGGTAGCCGGAGACTGGCTGGCCTATACCTTTGAGGGTAACGTCTTTGTCCGGTTAGGTAATGGTTCGGTCAGACAGCTGACCCGCGATGATGCCCGGCAACATAATTTACAGGCAATGACAGACGGTAGCCTGAGTTTTCAGCAAGGTAATGACTTTTACATTGTTGATGTAAACAGCGGGCTGACCCGCCAGGTGGCGTCGGTTAAATTCGCCGATGCGCCAAAGGCTAACGAGGATCCGGCAGATTATTTAGCGGTCGAAGAGCAACAACTGATCCGCTTTGTGCAAAAAGAACGGGAAGCCGCCCAGCAACGCTTTGAAAAACAGCAACAGCTGCAGGCAGAAAACGCTTCATTGGCTCCTAAACCGTTCTACCTGGATAAATCAAAGCAACTGGTACAGGCTCGCATGTCACCAACCGGCGAGTTTTTAATGGTGGCCATCAGTGAACCGCAAAAATGGCGGGAAGAGGGCGACATCATGCCCAATTACATTAATGAAGATGGCCGGGTCAGCAGCGAACGGGTGCGCCGCCGGGTAGCCGATGCAGTCCCCGAGAAGCATGAGCTGGTATTACTTGACCTGGTCGAACATCAGAGCTCTACATTAACCTATAATACATTACCGGGCTGGAATGAAGATGTGTTGGCCGAGGTGAAGCGAGAAAACCACCAGGCTCGCGGAGAGCGTTACGAATCTGAAAAAAATCCGCGTGCTATCCACCTGATGGCTGACTGGGGCTGGGAAAACGGTGCTATTCAGTGGAACCAGGATGGCTCAGAGCTGGCGGTCATGCTGGAAGCCTGGGATAATAAAGACCGCTGGATTGCGACGGTGGACGTTAAGGGTAAGAAGCTGGTACCGCAGGATCGCCTGCACGATGATGCCTGGATTAACTATACTCATAATGAATTTGGCTGGTTAAATTCCAATGAACTGTGGTTTATGTCCGAGGCCGACGGCTATTCTCACTTGTACGTCAAGCCGTTAGCCGGTGACACCCGTCAGTTAACACAGGGAGACTATGTTGTTGAGTCACCTGAGCTGTCCAAAGGTGCAGACTATTTGTATTTTCAGGCTAACATCGATCACCCCGGCATTTATGAAGTGTATCGGGTAAAAACCGATGGCAGCGAGGCGCCGCAGGCACTAACTGACATGAATGGTATGACTGCTTTCGAGCTCAGTGGCGACGATAATGAATTGTTATTAACTCACTCTACGCCCCTGATGCCACCGGAGCTTTATCATAAGTCGGCAGCCCCCGGAGATGCGCCCCAACGACTGACGTTTACGGTATCGGAAAAGTTCTTGAGCATTGACTGGACTGCTCCGGACATTGTCCCGGTTCCCTCGTCGCATGTCGATAAACCGATTTACAGCAGAATATACACTCCCCGGGGCTTTGATGCCGAGCGAGTCGAAGAATATCCGGCCGTGGTATTTATTCATGGTGCCGGCTACTTACAGAACGCTCATTTAGGCTGGTCTGGCTACTTCCGTGAATTTATGTTTCATAGTCTGTTAAATAAACACGGTTATGTGGTTGCCGACCTCGATTATCGCGGCTCGAAAGGTTATGGCCGCGACTGGCGAACTGCCATTTATCGGCAAATGGGTACCCCGGAAGTGGAAGATCTGGTCGATGTAACCCAGTATCTGGACACGCAACTGAATGTGGATACCGATCGCCTGGGTACCTATGGTGGCTCTTACGGTGGCTTCCTGACGTTCATGGCTTTATTTAAGGAGCCGGGTTTATTTGAAGCGGGTTCTGCACTGAGGCCGGTAACTGACTGGGCACACTACAATGTCGGTTACACATCTAATATTCTTAACCTGCCGCAGGACGATACCATTGCTTATCGGCAAAGCTCACCCATTTACTTTGCCGAAGGGCTGGAAGACGCGCTGCTAATCAATGCGCCTATGATTGATGACAATGTGTTTTTCCAGGACAGTGTCCGTATTGTGCAGCGCTTAATTGAACTGGAAAAAACGGACTGGGAAACGGCGATTTATCCGGTCGAACCCCATGGTTTCCGGCAGCCGGAAAGCTGGTTAAACGAGTATCGCCGGATCTTCAGTCTGTTTGAAGAGAACTTAAAATAAACCAGCTTAAGGATCCTGTTTATCCTGTTTAAGGGTTTCTGGGACGGCGTCGCTAATGCGGCGTTGTTCCAGCTTTAACAGTAATAAACTACTGAGCAGTCCGGCAGCGTGAATGTAAGCGACATCGTCGCCGACAAAATGCGCCGGGCGCCAGCCTGACAGTTCAGCGATCACCTTTATCACTAATGCCGCAGCAACGATCAGCAGCCAGCGTTGCTGGCGGCTGTCTTTAATCAGACAATACATGAGCAAACCATGGAGTACGCCCGATAATCCAACAAACTGGATATCCTGTGGCAACAGCAACAGTAGCAGGCTGGTGGATACGGCACTGATTAAAACAGCATTAATTAACCAGCGGCTGGTAAACAGGTGGCGCCAAATCAGCACAATTAGCGTCAATCCGGCAAAATTAAACAGTGCGTGAGGCCAGTTAAGGTGAACAAAGTGTGCGCTCAGCAGTGGCCAGCCCTGGGTAAGGGCATCGCTGCTACGATATGTCAGCGAAAGATGCCAGTCAGGCATAAACTGTAACAGGGTCATGAAAGTCAGCGTTAAAATCAAGCCGACACTATAATGTTGAAGTTTTTGCATAGCGTGTTTTTATTTGCACCGGATATGTTGGCTTCGTATGATAGGTCGAAAACTGCCGAAAGCAAAAGAGGTCTAATGAAATTTTTAAGTAAATACCGGCACGCAACGCAGTTTCCTGTTAGCAGGAATCTACTGGCTTTTTCTTTGGTTGCCATAATTAGTGGTTGTGGAGGTCAGTACAGCTCCGGAGATCCGCAAAGCGGCGAAGTCCGTGAGCCGGAGGCCGCCACCGGCTACGATAAAAAAACAGCTGTCTCAGCAGATCAATTCATGGTTGCCGCAGCCAATCCCCATGCGGTAGAAGCCGGTTACCAGGTGCTTAAAGAAGGCGGTAGTGCGGTTGATGCTGCCATTGCCGTACAAATGATGCTGGGCCTGACAGAGCCTCAGTCCTCGGGTATCGGAGGGGGCGCATTTATGCTGTATTGGCACCAGCAAGAACAGAAGCTGTATACCATTGATGCCCGTGAAACGGCGCCTGCCGCTGCAACTGAAGCCCTGTTTCTCGATTCGGAAGGCAATCCACCAGCCTGGATCGATGCCGTCGTCGGCGGACGCTCTGTCGGCACACCGGGCTTGTTGCGTGGACTGGAGTTAGCGCACCAAAAGTGGGGCAAAAGTGACTGGAGCCGCTTGTTTGAGCCGGCGACAGAGCTTGCCGAACAAGGCTTCTCAGTATCGCCGCGTCTGGCCAGGCTGATTGAAATGGAAATTAATCCGGGTGTGAAAAAACTGCCGGTTAGCGGCAGCTATTTTTTTCCGGACGGTAAACCTCTGGTGGCTGGAGAAACCTTAAAAAATCCGGCTTATGCCGACAGTTTACGGCTTATTGCAGAGCAAGGCGCTGATGCATTTTATCAGGGACCCATTGCTGAAAAAATTGTCAACGCGGTTAACCAAAGTGAAATTGCGCCTGGCGTGCTGAGTCTTGAAGATCTGGCGAATTACCGCGCCAAGCTGCGCCAGCCGGTTTGTAACAGCTATCGTCAGTTCCAGGTGTGCGGGATGGGTCCGCCCAGCTCCGGAGGTCTGACTACCCTGCAAACCTTGGGTATTTTAGAAAACTATGAGTTAAGTTCACTGGCGGTTAATGGCGAGCAGTCTGCTCATTTATTCAGTCAGGCTTCGCGACTGGCTTATGCCGATCGCAATCAATGGATCGCCGATCCGGACTTTACTGATGTACCTGTAACCGCAATGCTCGATGAACACTATCTTGCGCAGCGATCTAAGCTGATCAGCGATGACGATATGGGTAAAGCAGAGCCCGGCTTGTATTTAATGCCCAACGCCAGGCAGGATATTGCCTATGAACGGCCCAATACCTCGCACATTACCGTAGTCGACGGCGAGGGCAATGTTGTGTCGATGACCACCAGCATTGAAATGGGCTTTGGCTCTTCGGTGATGGCCGGCGGCTTTTTACTGAATAACCAGTTAACCGACTTCTCCATGGTACCGATGGACGGCTCCGTTAAAATTGCCAACCGTGTCGAGCCGGGTAAGCGGCCCCGCAGTTCTATGGCTCCGACCATGATTCTAAACGAACAGGGTGACAGCGTGCTGCATGCTCTTGGTTCTCCCGGTGGTAGCCGTATTATTAATTACGTCACTCAAACGGTAATTGGCTTAATCGACTGGCAACTGAACATGCAGCAGGCCATTAATTTAGGTCATGTGACCAACCGTAACGACTATACGGCTCTTGAAAGCGGCACTCCGATGGCGCAACACGCTGAAGCCTTGCGGGCGCGCGGCCATGAGATTAAGGTACTGGACCTTAACAGCGGCCTGCACGGTATCACCATTAATGCCGATGGCAGTCTGACCGGGGGTGCTGATCCTCGTCGCGAAGGCCAGGCCAAGGGAGACTAAGATTTTGTTGTTAATTCGTTTCCTGGCCCTTGGCCTGTTGTTATTAATGCTGACCGCTTGTGAAGAGCCGGACCGTGGTTTTGGTGACGGTCAGGCTGAAGACCGGCCGGAAATCCAGGTTATTCTGGACTTTTACCAATCGATTTACGAAGCTGATGATTTGGATCGAGCCAAGCAATATGCATCAGAACGCATGGGTGGACTGATGGAACATTACGGTACCTCCCAGGGGGTGCAAAAATATGTGCTCAATCGCCGCTATGATGACGTGCAGGTGCAGGTTGAATCAGACTCTCTGGTGCCTTATTTAAATCAGGCGGACGAGTTGAGAGCCACGGTTATCTTTGAGGGGTCATATGGTGACGATGAAATAAAAGACAGCCGCGATGTTGTTGTTGTCCGGCAAGGTGATAGTTGGCGCGTGGATCGCATTCTGGATCCACGCTTTCGGCCTTAATCTTCTTTTGCTTTATCTGTATAGGGAGGCCAGCCCATTGGTTGGCCTGCCAGCACGTGCAGATGGATGTGATAAACGGTCTGGCCGCCATGCTCATTGCAGTTCATCACACAGCGATAGCCGTCCTCAGCAAACCCCTGTTCTGCAGCCACCTTAGCTGCCACGACATACAAGTGACCGACAATCGCGGCATTTTCTTCAGTAATATCATTAATGGTTGCGATCGGTTTTTTGGGAATAACAAGAAAATGCACCGGCGCCTGCGGGTTAATGTCTTTAAACGCTAGTGCGTCGTCATCCTCATAAAGAATGTCTGCGGATATTTCCCGATTAATAATCTTAGTAAATACGGTTTCTTCTGACATAGCCTCTCCCTCAGCAGTGAATCTCGTTCAATGTTACTGAATGATAAGCTTAGCGGCAATGGTTCAGTTTGTCTTGTCGGCTAACACATAATGACCATGATCTTTGCCTTTAAACAGCAGGTTAACCATCGGATGTTGAATTTCCTGCTCGGAAAAGTCGGGCTCCAGGCTGGTTTCGCAGACGTATGTCTGAATTGATGAATTGTTGACCAGCACATGATACCAGGGCTGGTCTTTAGCGGGCCGCGATGTCGCCATGCGCTGGTACCAGTCATCAGATAGGTTAAAGTTCGGGTCAGCATCAATAATAACACCCCGGTAACCGTACAGAGCATGGGTAACCAACTGGCCAATGGCAAATTTCGCCATTATTGTGCGTTTGTTTTGATAATAATCGGCTGGCATGAGCTCATCCTTAACATTTATGCTGTTTTCTTATCGGCCACTGCGTGCTAAAACTTAAGTTCAGACTAAAAAAAGGAATCGGTTATGCTGGGTGATGAAGAAAATCGAAACTTTATGCGCATGTCGGTTAACGCTGACGCCAAGATCGTTGTTGGCAGTGGTGAGCACGAACAGGTGATCGATGCCGTTTGTCTGGATTTAAGTGCCACCGGAACCTCACTGCAAATTCAGCAGCCGTTAGCAGAAGGTGAGGAGGTGGTTATCTATGTTAAATCCGGCGGCCAGGTACCGGCATTAAAAGCGCTGGCCGAAGTTGTCCGCAGCCAGCGCCTGGATGAAGGGGATTATCAGGTGGGTTGCCGGATAACCCAAATGCTTTAAGTTACATAATACGCATGCCGGGCTTAGCCCCTTCATGAGGATTAAGGATGTAGATTTCATCTTTGCCCGGCCCCGCGGCTAAAACCATGCCTTCAGAAACACCAAATCGCATCTTACGCGGTGCGAGGTTAGCCACCATGACGGTCAGCTGACCAATCAGCTGTTCGGGTTGGTAGGCGGATTTTATACCGGCAAATACCTGGCGTTGTTCACCGCCAAGATCCAGGGTCAGCTTAAGCAGCTTATCCGCTCCTTCAACTGCTTCAGCGTGAGTGATTTTAACCACTCGCAAATCAACTTTGGCAAATTCATCAAAACTGATTTGTTCTGCAATGGGTTCTTTTGCTAATTCATCATTTTGCAGTGATTCCGCCATGGCTTCAGGTTCTCCGGCAGCAGCAGGTTGTTCATTTTTTGACGATGCCAGCATGGCGTCAATGTCGTCCATTTCAACACGCTGCATCAGCGCTTTAAATTTATCTATCGGGTGGTTAGTCAGCGCTGTTTTATGACTATCCCAGGTAAAGGAATCATTCAAAAAGTGCTGCACGGCGTTTGATAATTCAGGTACGACTGGCGTCAGGTAAATCATTAACTGGCGGAACAGATTAATGCCCAGTGAACAGACATCATGGACTTCATTCTCGTGGCCTGGTTGCTTAATCATTTGCCAGGGTTCTTTATCAGCAATGTACTGATTAGCGCGATCTGCCAGGGTCATGATATCGCGCATGGCTTTTGAGTATTCGCGCTGTTCATAATACTCGCCAATCTGGCGGCCGGCATTTTGAAAATACTCAAGCAAGGATGAGTCATCAATATCACCGGACAGGCGGCCATCAAACTTTTTACTGATAAAGCCAGCACAGCGACTGGCAATGTTGATCACTTTACCAATCAGGTCGGAATTAACGCGCTGCGCAAAGTCCGTTAAATTAAGATCTAAGTCGTCTATGCGGCTGGTTAATTTGGCGGCAAAGTAATAGCGTAAATATTCCGGGTTTAAATGCTCCAGATAGGTGGCGGCTTTTATAAAGGTCCCCTTTGATTTGGACATTTTAGTGCCGTTTACAGTGATAAACCCGTGCGCCCAGACATTGGTGGGTTGACGGAAGTCAGCGCCTTTTAACATCGCCGGCCAGAACAGACTGTGAAAGTAAATAATATCCTTGCCAATAAAATGATAGACCTCAGCATCGCTGTGAGGCCGCCAGTACTCGTCCCAGTCAGCATTACCGGTGGTGTCACAATAGTTTTTAAAACTGCTCATGTAACCAATGGGAGCATCAAGCCAGACGTAAAAGTATTTATTTTCAGTGCCCGGGATCTTAAAGCCAAAATACGGTGCATCGCGAGAGATGTCCCAGCGCTGCAGACCCTGATCAAACCACTCATTTAATTTATTGGCCATTTCGCTTTGCAGTGAGCCGGAATGCGTCCAGCTTTTCAGCATGTCACCAAAGGCAGGTAAGTCAAAAAAGTAATGCTCTGACTGACGCAGTTCCGGGGTTGCCCCGGACACCACTGAACTAGGGTTTTTTAGATCGGTCGGAGCATAGGTTGCACCGCACACATCGCAGTTATCGCCGTACTGATCTTCGGCACCACAATCGGGACACTCGCCTTTCACAAAACGATCGGGTAAAAACATCTCTTTTTGCGGATCATAAAGTTGTTCGATCACCTCGGTCTTTATATGACCGGCCTTGTCTAACCGCTGGTATATGGTTTCTGCCAGCTCACGGTTTTCGGTGCTGTGAGTCGAATAGTAATGATCAAAGCCGATATGAAAGCCGGCAAAATCGCGCTCGTGGGATTGCTGCATATCGTCAATCATTTGCTCAGGCGAAATGCCCAGCTGCTGCGCTTTTAGCATGATCGGTGTGCCGTGGGCATCGTCAGCGCACATGTAATGGCAGTGATTGCCGCGCAGTTTCTGAAAGCGAACCCAAATGTCGGCCTGGATATAACCCAGTAAATGTCCAATATGAATTGGCCCGTTAGCGTAGGGCAGGGCGTTGGTCACCAAAATTTTACGTTCGGAGTGGCTCATGCGAGAATCTGCTTCCATCAATGTTAGTATCTAATTAAGGCTAAATCTTAGCATAGGAACGTTATGATACACAGAGCCAAGAGGTGGCTGATGTCGCAGTTTTCAGAAAAAAATAATGCCTGGCAGCAGGCCCTGATCCAACCCCGGCTGCCCTATCTCCCTGAGGGTATTAAAAGCGACTGGGTGCGCTGTACTGAGGGCGGAGAATGTCAGCTGACCCTACCCTTTGCCACGGACTGCGAAGCGGTTAAGCAACTGCTTAGCGAAGATCCGCAATTGGGGCTGTGCGACTGGCAGGTGGACTACCAGGTTAAAAAGCTGCCCAATTCGCAGCCCGAACTTCCGCTGACCACAGGTAACGTTATTGTTGTTTCCTCTGGTAAAGGCGGCGTGGGTAAATCATCAGTTAGTGTTTCACTGGCATTAGCGTTGCAACAACTGGGTGCCAAAGTCGGGCTGTTGGATGCCGACATTTATGGCCCGTCGATACCGACCATGCTGGGCCGTGGCGAGTATCAGCCCGAGGTTAATGAGCGCAATAAAATGCTGCCTTTGCAGCGCTTCGGCCTGCATGTAAACTCGCTGGGTTATTTAGTCAGTGATGATGACGCGACCATTTGGCGTGGCCCGGTTGCCAGCGGTGCTTTACAACAGCTGTACCGTGATACAGCCTGGCCGGTGCTGGATTATTTAATCGTCGATATGCCGCCCGGCACCGGTGATATTCAGCTGACTATGGCGCAGAAGTTGCCAATAACCGGAGCCCTGGTGGTGACCACGCCGCAAACGGTGGCGCTGCGCGACGCTGAAAAAGGTATCGCGATGTTCAATAAACTGGATATCCCATTATTGGGCGTGCTGGAGAACATGAGCTTTTACCAGTGCAGCAACTGTGGTGAAAAAGAGGCTATTTTTGGCCAACAGGGAGGTAGGCATATGGCTGATAAGCATAATGTCAGCTTGCTGGGGCAATGGCCGCTGACTAAAGACTTGCGCGAAAGCCTGGATAACGAACAGCCGTTGTTGCACCAACAGCCTAATCACCAGCTCAGTCAGCTGATACGGCAAACTGCAGCGCAGGTAGCCGCTAAACTCTATCATCAAGGCGTTAAAAACGTGTAAACTGAAGGGCAATTATTGCTGAGGTAAACGAGCTATGCGGTTAAACGACAAAGAAATTGAACAAGCGCTGGCCAATGGCGCTATCGGCGTTGAACCCTTGCCAGCTGCGCAGAACATATCAGGTGTAACGCTGGATATTCATTTAGGGGATGAATTCAGAGTGCTGCAGGATCACGCAGCCGCTTACATTGACATCAGTGGCTCACGGGCAGCCATAGAAGACGCCATCAAAGAAGTAATGAGTGACGAGATAAAATTACGCCCGGACCAGGCCTTTTTTATTCATCCCGGCGAATTTGCTCTGGCGGTCACCCACGAGTCCATCCGTTTACCCGCCGATATGGTCGGTTGGCTGGATGGCCGCTCATCGCTGGCCAGGCTGGGTCTGATGGTTCATGTAACTGCACATCGTATTGATCCAGGCTGGTCGGGACAAATTGTGCTGGAATTTTACAACAGCGGTAAGTTGCCGCTGGCTCTGCGGCCTGGTATGAAAATCGGTGCCATCAGTTTTGAGCGCTTAAGCGGACCTTGTGAACGTCCTTACAATAAACGCGAAGATGCCAAATATCGCGATCAACAGGGTGCGGTAGCTTCACGGATTTCTGCCGATGGTGGTTAAGCGGGCTTTTTAAACAGCGCGCTAACGGCAAAGTTAAGCTGTTTGAGCAGCGATTCGGTCTGGTGCCGATAGCTGATTTCACTATCAGCACGTAAATCGCCAATGCAGGGGATTCCCAGCCGCTTGTCAGCGTGATTTGAAAGGACCAGATCAACCACATCGGTGCCTATATGCTGCGCCAGGAAATCCAGTTTCTGGCGCAAGGATAGCTGCCCCGAGGGTCCATTTTCATGCACCAAGTTGTCGATAAAAATCACTTTTCCGGCTGACTGGCGCACCGCCTGAGCTATATCTTTAACCAGCAAAGGCGGCAGTACCGAAGTCAAAAAGCTGCCGGGGCCAAGTATAATTAAGTCACTATTGTACAGGTGACGCACTGCTTCAGGCGTTGCCTGAGGGGTTGCCGACAACTGCAGTGCCTGGGGCATGTGCTCCAGCTTATCGATCAGTAACTCACCATGGCACTGGATGCCATCTTTTGTAGTCGCAATCAAATCGGTCGGGCACTCAGACATTGGCAGCAGCCGCGTGTTAACATTCAGTAAGCGGCTGAGTAACTGGATACCGTCCAGTGGGCGGGCACTGACCTGGTCCAGCGTGTACAGCAACAGATTACCGAGATTATGTCCGCACAACGGCGTTTCACCACGAAAACGATAATTCAGGACATCAGCAGCCAGCGGCTGCTCAACCAGCTGCGACAGGCAGTTTCTTATATCACCCCAGGCAATGGTGTGGTGAGTTTGTCGTAACAAACCGGTGGCACCGCCATTGTCTGTTGTGGCCACGACACCCACCAGCCTGTTATTAAGGAACGCAAGTGTCGAGAGAACCCGGCCAAGGCCATGGCCCCCGCCAATTGCGGTAACCCGGCGCAGTGCTGCAATTTGCATGCAATCGTCCTTTTGCCTTTATTTAATCGGCATTACTTGTTAAAAATGAGCGCTCAATAGTTTAGCGCTCTGTGGGATAAGAGTCTATGAGTTTACACTTTGTTAACCATTATGCAGAACACTTCGCTGATATTATTACTGAGCAGCCGGTCAGTATTAATGGTCCCTCACAGGTTCGCTTGTTTAATAGCGAGCTCTGGCAGCAACTGGGTGGTAGTGGCGGAGCGCAGCAGTTATGCGAACAAATCGATGCCAGGGAGACACCAGCCGGGTGGCGGCCGTTAGCGCAAAAATACGCCGGCCATCAGTTTGGCCAGTTTAATCCTTACCTGGGTGATGGACGCGGTTTACTGCTGGGTGAGGTAAAAACGCCGGCAGGAGATTACCGGGATCTGCATTTAAAAGGTGCAGGACCCACCCCCTACGGCCGCGGTGGCGATGGCCGTGCGGTCTTACGCTCGTCGGTGAGAGAATATCTTGCCAGTGAGTCGATGGCGGCGCTGGGTGTACCGACTACCCGCGCTTTGGTGCTGGTTAGCAGTGCAGGGCAGGTTCAGCGTGAACAGCCTGAACCTGGTGCGATGTTATTGCGAACGGCAGCAACCCATGTACGTTTTGGGCATTTCGAGCATTGTTATTATCGGCACTTAAAGGACACACAGCGCGCGCTCTGGCATTACGTTATTGAGCGGCAGTGGCCTGATTTAGCCGGCGCTGATGAAAAAAAACAGTTTCGTGGGGTAATGGAGCGTACCGCCCTGATGATTGCATTGTGGCAGGCTTATGGCTTTATCCACGGGGTTATGAATACCGACAACATGAGCCTGGTTGGCGAAACTTTTGACTATGGCCCTTATGCCATACTGGACACTTATCAGCCGGAGAAAATTTTTAATCACACGGATCAGACCGGGCGTTACGGCTTTTTGCAACAGCCGGGCATCGGCTTATGGAATTTACAGCGATTACAGACAGCACTGAGCTTGTCGATGGACGTCAGCCAGTTTACCGCCGTGCTGGATGACTACGAACCTTATATCCAGCGTGTTTATCTGGCCCAGATGCAACAGCGCCTGGGCCTGAGCGCGGTAGAGTCCGGTGATTCTCAGCGCTTAATTGGTGAGTGGCTGCAGTTACTGCAGCAGCACCAGCTGGACTACAATCAAAGCTTTATTCATTTAGAAAGACACCTTAATGAAGGCGAAGACAATGCCCTGGTGCAGGCTGCCGGCAACTGGCTGCAGGATTATAAAAAAGCCACTCATAACAAACCGGATTTGGCCACCATGCAGCAGGTTAATCCGGTCGTCACCCTGCGAACTCACCATCTGCAGCGCGTTATTAACGCCGCTGAAAGCGGTGATGACGAGCCACTGCAGGACTATCTGCAGGTTCTGACCAGTCCTTTTAAACGACAGTGGCTGGACAGTGAATGGGCGGCGCCACCGCGCCCAGAGCAGCAGGTAAGTCAACTGTCATGCTCCAGTTAATCGCAAGTTGTTGCGCTTTACCAGTGGATACGACAGAATCAAAACACCAGTCCGCCACTGCGCGGACAGATAATTAAAAGGTCTGTGATGAAGCAAAAACAAATGTCGATGCCCGGCCGTTGGCTAACGGTCTTAGCGTTAACCTCGGCTCTGGGAATAAGTACTAGTGTGCTTGCCCAGCAGTGGCGGGTACCTGCGGCACAAGAGTTTGCCCGTACCAAAATTTGTCTTGGGGAGATGCAGCAACCCCTGCAGGTAGAGTTAGCGGATAGCTCTGCCCAGCACGCCCGCGGGTTAATGCAGCGCCAGTCCCTGGATGACGATGCGGGTATGCTGTTCCGCTACCAGCAGCCAAGGCCGGGTGATTCAGGCTTCTGGATGTACCAGACATTAATCCCGCTGGATATCGCCTATTTAAACGCGGACATGGAAATCGTTAAAACCTTTACCATGATGCCCTGCAGCAGTCAGGATCCGCGGCGATGCCGTAGTTATGCCCCGGGGAAAACCTACCAGTATGCACTGGAAGTAAATGCTGGCTTTTTTGCCGAGCACGATATCCGCATAGGTGACCGGGTGGTGATGGCGGCAGACCTTGATACCGGGCAAGATTGCGACGATATTCACTAATAAAAAACAGAATTGATAAAAGGAAGTTGTGATGAAATCATCGATAGTATTAACCTTTGTAGCCGCCGTTTTACTGGCGGGTTGTAGCCCGGCCGGGGAAGAACAGCAGGCAGGTGAAACAGCCTCGGCTGAGCTGCCCGGGGCTAATTTTAACGCCAATTACCAGGACTATTTAAAGACCATCTCCAGCGATGAGTTTGAAGGGCGGGAGCCATCGACGGCAGGAGAAGAAAAAGTCGTTTCTTATATCGAAGGGTTATTTTCCGAATGGGGCTTAAAACCGTATAACGAAGAAACAGGCAGCTACCGGCAGTCGGTCCCGCTGGTTAAAATTATGCCCTATAAAGTCAGTGACTTAACCTTTAGCGGCGATAAAGCACCGCAAACTATGGATTATCGAACCGATATGATGGCCTGGTCGATGCGCGTTGATGAGCAAATCGATTTGAGCAGCAGTGACATGGTCTTTGTCGGCTACGGGATTGTGGCGCCGGAATACGACTGGAATGATTATGAAGGTCTGGATGTCGAGGGCAAAACCGTGGTGATGTTTGTTAATGACCCGGGGTTTGCTACTCAGGATGCGGAATTATTTAATGGCAATGCGATGACCTATTACGGGCGCTGGACTTACAAATATGAAGAAGCAGCACGGCAGGGTGCAGCGGGCGCACTGATCATTCATGAAACCGGTGCCGCCGGTTACGGTTGGGGAGTTGTGGCTTCGGGCTCACCGGTGCGCTACGACTTAAAAAAAGATAACAATAATATGCACCGGGCAAAACTGGAAGGCTGGTTAACCCTCGACAGTGCAGAACAGTTGTTTGAGCAGCAGGGAATGTCAGTAGAAGAAGCACGCGAGCTGGCGCTGAGTGATGACTTTCAGGCATTGCCGCTGAATATTCAGGCTAGTGCTTCAATCAGCAATAAATTTGACTATTTAAGTGCCTACAATGTGGTGGGTTATCTTGAAGGTAGCCAACATCCTGAAGAACACGTTATCTATATGGCTCACCATGATCACCTCGGTACCGATCCGGTGCGCGACGATGACCCGATCTACAACGGAGCTCAGGACAATGCCTCAGGTACCGCCGGTCTGTTAGCTATTGCAGAAAAAATGGCTGCTGAAAAACAGCCGGAACGTTCGGTCTTATTTGCTGTCGTAGGTGCAGAAGAAAGTGGTTTACTGGGCTCAAAATATTACGCCGAAAACCCGTTACTGCCTTTAAGTCAGGCAGTTGCCGGAATCAATATGGATGTGATGAACGTCTATGGTCCGGTCAGAGATATGGTCGTAATTGGCTATGGTAACTCTGAAATTGATCGTTACCTTAAGCCTTACATCGAGAAGCAAGATCGCTTTTTAGTTCCGGACCCGACGCCGGAAGCCGGCTTCTTTTATCGCTCAGACCATTTTAGCTTGGCGCAAAAAGGTGTGCCTATGCTTTATGCAAAAGGTGGTAATGAGCACATTATCAAAGGCAAAGAGTGGGCTGAAGAGCAACGTGCAAAATTTGTCGCGGAAGCCTACCATAAGCCCGCTGACGAATACGATCCGGACTGGGATCTTCGGGGTACCCAGCAGGACTTACAGGCGTTTTTTGAACTAGGTTATGACCTGGCTAATTCTCGCGAATGGCCACAATGGGCGCCGGGTAATGAGTTTGAAGCGACGCGCAAGGCCACAGATGAGCAGCGTCAATAACAGGAGATAGCATGAATCAACGGGGTAAACCCATCTACATTCGCCTTAACCAGGGGGGAGGCACGGGCTCTGGTGGTCCGGGTGGGCCTGGTGGTAATTGGTTCACCCGAATAGTCGGCATTTTTTTCTTATTAATATTGCTGGGCTTAGCGGTAACCTTCGGGTTCTTTATATTAATTATCGGTATGGTCCTGATGATACCGGTACTATGGAAGCAGCGGCATGCCATCCGCCAGATCTGGAAGATGCGTAAGCAGGCGAAAGCACAGTACGAACAGAGTAAAAAGTCCTATCAACAGCAGCAACAACGGCAGCAGGAAAATAGCGACTCGACTATTATCGAAGGCGAGTACGAAAAGGTTGATGAAGACGAGAGAAAATGACAAACAGTTATTTTTTCGCAATAAAAAATCCCGAACAGAACGTTCGGGATTTTTTGTTGCTAAGCCAGTATTATTTAGCCGGAGTCATTTAGCCGGAAAAATTCGTCGCACCGCATAAAAGAATAGCGGGACAAAGAATATCGCCAATACGGTTCCGCCTATCATACCACCTATAACCGCCGTACCAATGGCGTTGCGGCTGGCAGCCCCGGCACCATCGCTGAGAGCCAGCGGCATGACACCAAAAACAAAGGCCAGCGAGGTCATTAAGATAGGCCGCAGACGCAAGCGCACCGCTTCCAGAGTGGCATCCAGTAGCTCTTTACCCTGTTCCTGCAAGTCTTTGGCAAATTCAACAATCAGAATGGCGTTACGTGCCGATACCCCGACTGTGGTGAGCAGTCCCACCTGAAAATACACGTCATTAGAAATGCCGCGTAAGCTGACTGCGATAACAGCACCAAGAATACCCAGCGGCACAACCAGCATAACCGAAAAGGGGATTGACCAGCTTTCGTACAGAGCGGCAAGAAACAGGAACACCACAATTAGCGACAAGGTATACAGTATCGGCGCAAAGTCTCCTGATTGTTTTTCCTGTAACGATATACCGGTCCATTCAAAACCAATACCCGGTGGCAATTGCGCAATCATTTGCTCCATTGCCATCATGGTTTCACCAGTGCTGATGCCGGGCGCTGCCTGCCCCTGAATTTCCAGTGCCGGCACACCATTGTAACTTTCCAGACGTTGCGGTCCATAGGTCCACTGCCAGCTGGAAAAAGCACTGAAAGGTACCATTTCGCCGGCATTATTGCGCACGTACCATTCGTTTATGTCCTGCGGCAACATACGATCGTCGGCCTCGCCCTGGACATACACCCGTTTCACCCGGCCGCGGTCAATAAAGTCATTGACGTAGGCTGAACCCCAGGCGGTACTGAGGGTGTCATTGATGCTGGTAATACTGAGTCCCAGCGCCTGCGCCTTCTCAAAATCGATATCAATTTTCAATTGCGGGGCATCTTCAAGACCGTTGGGACGAACCTGAACCATCTTATCGTTTTGACTGGCCATGCCCAGCAGTTGATTGCGCGCCTCGACCAGCGCCGAGTGGCCGACATTACCACGATCCTGCAGATAAAGATTAAAGCCAGTGGCATTCCCCAGCTCAGGAATCGGTGGCAGGTTAAAGGCAAAAATCATCGCTTCTTTAATGCCGTTAAAAAAGCCAAAGGCACGGCCAATAACCGCCTGTACAGACTGGCTTTCGTCACGTTCCTGCCAGTTTTTTAAGCGCACAAAGGCGATACCATTGGCCTGGCTGCGTCCGGAAAAGCTAAAGCCAACAACCGAAAATACGGAGCGGACCGCTTCCTCCTGCTCCAGATAATAGTTTTCGACCTTATCCATAACCGCGGTCGACTGCTCCATGGTAGAGCCGACCGGCAGATTCATCTGTGTTAAAAAGACGCCGCGGTCTTCCTCGGGTAAAAAAGCCGCCGGTAAACGCATAAACAAAAAGGCTAAGACGGCAATAATGCCCAGATACAGCAGGCCAAAACGAATAGAGCGACGTAAAATACCGGCCACTGAATCGGTGTATTTCGCCGTGGCTTTTTCAAGACCGCGGTTAAACCAGCCAAGCGGGCCCCAACCTTCGTTCTTATTGCGTTTAACCGGTTTTAGCAGGGTTGCACATAAGGCAGGAGAGAAAATAATCGCGACTAAGACCGATAAGCCCATCGAGGTGATTATCGTCAGCGAAAACTGCCGGTAGACGGCTCCGGTAGCACCCGGGAAAAAAGCCATTGGTGCGAATACCGCTGCCATGACAACACCAATAGCCACCAGTGCGCCGGTAATCTGACCCATGGATTTAACCGTGGCTTCCGTTGGCGACAAGCCTTCTTCTGCCATTAACCGCTCAACGTTTTCGACCACCACGATGGCATCGTCAACCAACAGGCCAATCGACAGCACCATGCCAAACATAGTCAGAGTGTTAATCGAAAAGCCCGCTAATGCCAGCACGCCCATGGTGCCAAGAATAACTACCGGTATTGCCAGAGTTGGTATTAACGTAGCGCGGAAGTTCTGTAAAAACAGAAACATCAATAAAAATACCAGAATGACCGCTTCGACCAGAACCTGTGCCACCTCCGAAATCGAAATTCTGATAAATGGGGTGGTGTCGTAAGCGGTTACCATTTCCATTCCGGCCGGGAAAAACTGTTCAAGTTCGTCGATACGGGCTTTCACAGCGTTGGCTGTTTCCAGTGCGTTAGCACCGGTCTGCAGGTTGATCGCCAGACCTGTCGCCGGTTTGCCGTTGTATTTGGCACGGGTGGCATAGTTTTCTGCACCCAGCTCGACTTCCGCAACATCCTTCATGCGGATTTGTGAGCCGTCGGGCAATACTTTAAGGATAATCTGCTCAAACTGCTCAGGCTCGGACAGTCGGGTTTGCGCAATGATGGTGGCGTTCAGCCGTTGACCGTCCACCGCCGGTAAACCACCTAATTCGCCGGCCGCAACCTGTGCATTCTGGGCTCTGATAGCGGTTTTCAGATCGGCCATGGTCAGGCCATAATTGACCAGAGCTGCCGGGTCTACCCAAAGCCGCATAGCGTAGGGCGCACCAAACAACTGCACATTACCGACCCCCAAGGTACGCGAAATGGGATCCTGAATATTAGAGGCAATGTAGTCACTTAAATCGGTTTGATTATAGCGATCGTCAGTAGCCACCAGAGCCAGTACCATCAAAAATGAACTGCTCGACTTACTGACGGTAATGCCCTGGGCCTGCACTTCCTGAGGCAGCTGCGGAGTAGCCTGTGATAACTTATTCTGCACCTGTACCTGAGCAATATCAGGATCAGTTCCCGAGGCAAAGGTCAGGCTAATAGTGCCGTTACCGTAGTTACTTTGCGAAGAAAAATAGATTAGGTTATCGATACCCGTCATATTTTGCTCGATCACCTTAGTGACCGTGTTAGCAACGGTTTCCGAGTTTGCGCCGGGGTAGCTAAACTGAATTTCAACCGCTGGCGGAGCAATAGCAGGATACTGAGCAACCGGCAGCTGGATTGCCGCTATGGCTCCCGCCAGCATGGTTAATATCGCAATGACCCAGGCAAATATCGGCCGGTAAATAAAGAATTTCGCCATGTCCGGGTCCTCTACTGCTGTTGTTGAGTGGTATTGTCGACGCGCACACTGTCACCCGGCCGAACATTCTGTAAGCCTGAGGTTACGACCCGCTCACCGCTCTCAATACCGCTGCTGACAAGCCAATCACTACCCAGAGCCCGTTCGGTTTCAATCATTCGTTGTTCTACTTTGTTGTCTTTGGTTACCACCATGACATACGGGCGACCGCGGGGATCGCGGGTTACCGCCTGTTGTGGCAATAACAGAGCCTTAGCAAGGCTGCCTTCACTAACTACTGCCCGCACGAACATACCCGGATACAGGTCGTTATCGGGGTTTGGAAACTTAGCTCTGAGTAAAATGCTGCCGGTATTTTCGTCGACGGTTACTTCAGAGAATAATAACTCACCCTGTTGCTGGTAGCTGAGACCATTTAAGCTCAAAGATACCGGGGCATTTCCCTGTGGGTTGGCCTGGATCCGTCCCGATTCGATATCGGCCTTCAGCTGTAAAAAGGCTTTACTGGACTGACTGATATCGACATAAATAGGGTCCAGTTGATTAATAGTTACCAGAGGCTCGGGCTGCGAGGCAGTCAGCAGGGCACCAACGGTAAAATTAGAACGGCCTACAATGCCGTCAATAGGTGCGTTAACCCGGGTATACTGAAGATTAATCCGGGCTCTTTTTAGTTGCGTTTCAGCTAACGCCAGCGCTGCCTTGTTTTCAAAATAAGTCGCTTCGGCTGTATCAAACTCATCCTGGCTGATGGCATTTTCGCTGAGCAGTTCTTTAAAACGCTGATAGCGTAACTCAGAGCTCTTCAATACTGCTTTAGCGCGTTCAATTTCGGCTTCGGCACTGGCTACATCGGCCTCATAGATGGCAGGGTCAATCTGATACAGTTGTTGGCCCTGTTCGACCCGCGCACCTTCTTCAAATTTGCGTTCCAGCAACACACCGCTGACCTGTGGGCGTACCTGAGCGACATGGTAGGCGGCCGTTCGCCCGGGCAGGGCTGTCGAAAGTTCAACTTTTTGCGGTGCAACTTCAACCACATCGACAGCCGGCGCCGACTTTTGTTGTTGACCCTGTTGTTGTTGCTGATCACTGCAGGCCACCAGGGCTGCCGAGCTAAGCACCATTATCCCTGCCATGGGAAGCCATCTTAACCGGTTGTTCATCCGTTACCTCAAGTAAATTTTCGCTCATTTTAAACGACGCTAATTATACATACATACCTGTATGTTTGTAAAATAAAAAACTCATCAGGCTAAGGACATCAAAGCATTTACGGCTTATCATACGTAAGTTAAGAAAATTCGATCGGCTTTACTTTCTATTTTTGTATGATGGGTGATTAATGAAATACAGTCTGGGCATTGCAGTCCTGCTTTTTATTGGCGGTGTACCGGGTGTTACGTGTGCACAAACGGATACCAGTGCGGCACAACGCGCGTTACAAAAGTTACAGCAGCAGCAAACAGTAGAGTTTGGTTACAAGCGACGTTCAGACTTTGGTGAGCGCACCGTTGTTGAACAGTTTGACCCCCGTCAGCAACCACCGTGGATTTTGCTTAAGGAAAATAAACAACAGCCGTCGGCCCAGCGGCGCGAAGAATATTCAAGAATGAAGCAGGATGAGCTATACGGCGGTGAAATTGCCGGTGCTAATCAGGGTGAACGCAAAGAGAACGAGCAACAAAGTATTAAGGTGTCGTTACAGACACTAGTGCAAAGCGAAACGCTGCAACCTTTACAAAAGCAGCAGTGGCAGGGGCAATCTGTCAGAACCTTCGGCTTTGATCCGGATCTGGATAAGTTCAGCGATCATAACGATAAGTTACAGGGCTATCTTTACCTGGATAGCAACGACGATCGACTGGTAGGGCTGGAGATAACACTGAAAGAGTCTTTTTCGCCGGCTATGTCGGTGTCATTAAGCCGCTACCATATGGAAATCCAGCTGCAAACCATTAGCCACGGGCAACAGCGTTATACGGTGCCACAACGTACAACGGAGGAAATGACCGGTGAATATCTGTATTTTATCGACTTCAGCGAGCAGACGTTGCGCGAGTACTACGATTATCAGGTGTTAGAGAGGCCGGCTGCAGCCAACTGATCGGCAAATTGTTGCAAAGCTGGCAGGCCCTGCGGATCAACGGCCAGCAAGGGCAGCCGATAGTTTGGCCAGGTATTAAAGCGCTGGTCAATATCAGCAAGGTAACTTTGTTCCTGTTGGCGACGGCGGGCAAGAAAGTCGCCGTCGGCTTCTGCCGGTAATACCCGGTTAATAATTACGCCGGCGATTGGCAGTTTTTCGGCCGCCAGGGCGGTCAGGGCGCGGTCTGTTTCCTGAATTGGTAACCGTTCCGGGGTTAAAACAAATAAAATACCACTGTGGCCGGGGTCCTTTAATAAGCGCCGGGTCCGCTGGAACAGTCGCTGTCGGTTTAACAGCTGCTCAGAAATGGCTCTGGTGCGGTCCGTCATGCCATCACTGGCGTGTTGTTCGGGGTTTGCCATCGGATTGCTAAGGTCTTTTCCGGCTTTTGGCGCCAGGTGTTTTAATACTCCGGCAAGCTCTTCCGAGCGGCTTTGTGACTTAAGCATGCCCTGTGTCCAGGCTGCCATTGCTTCGGGCAGAGTCAGCAGGCGCAGCGTGTGACCTGTCGGAGCGGTATCAAAAATCACTAAATCATAGTGTTGTTCAGCGCCGTCGATGATTTGACAAATACGCTCCAATAACGCAGCTTCCTGCGCCCCGGGAGACTGCTGCGATAAGCGCATCTGGCGTTCAACTTCGGGATAAAGTTCAGGTTTGGTAAAGCGTTTTAGCTGTTGTGTAACTGACTGAATGTGCGCTTTAACCTGCTCATCGGGGTCAATTTCAAGACCATCAAGGCGCTTGGCTAAAGGTACCGTTTTAGCCCCGATAGGTTGCCCAAAAGCATCCGCCAGACTGTGGGCGGGGTCGGTCGAAACTACCAGCACCCGCTTACCGGATCGCGCTGCCAACAATGCCAGTGCAGAGGATACGGTCGTTTTGCCGACACCACCTTTACCGCCGACCAATATTACTTTGCGATCCAATAAACCTGTCATATACCCAGCCAGTGGCCCGAAGCTGTTAGCAGCAGCGGAAGTTATCTAAGGGGGAATGTTCCATACCCATGCGCTGATGCCAGTCGTGAAAACGCTCAAGCATCAACGGTTGCAGCTCGAGGGTATAGTAGGTGGCCGGGTTGGGCACACCCATCATTTCAGAGAATACCAGCAGCATGAATAAATCATCTTCGTCCCGTTTAGCCCGCGCAATAGCTGCCCGGTAGGGCGCGTTATAAAATTCATTAGCAAGCTGTCCTGCGCGGTTAAGCCACTGACTGATCGACGTTATATTCATGGCGGTTGTTGTTCCTTATCAGGGCAGTTTGCTGTGTTCTTTACGCACTTTTGACAGCGTCGCGCTGGCTTCCAGAATAATCCAGATAGCCGCTATCAAAACGACAATATCCAGGAAGAACAAAAAGTAGTTCTGTTGCAGATAAAATGTCTGCAGCTGGATAATTAGCGCAAATACGGTCATGATCAGTAAAAATATCAGCGGTAACAGGGTTACGTACATTGGCCGTTTTAAGCGCACCAGCATCACCGTGACAACCATCAGAGTCAGACCGGCTAACAGCTGATTGGTGGTGCCGAACAGCGGCCAGATTTTCAAGCCACCGGTACCGTCGGCGCCACCAGCACCAAAGGCCAGTAACAAACAGCTCGCGACCGCCAATAACGTCGCGACAGTCGGTTTTTGAATAACCGATATATTATAGATATTACCCCATTCCTGGAAAATATAGCGTTGCAGACGAATACCGGTATCCATGGTAGTGCCGGCAAAAAGCACAGCCATGACCGTAAGCAGAGTTTCGGCAACACCAACTTCCAGACCAATACCGTTGCTGATAATGTTTGCGCCACCGGCGACAAAAGCCGAGACACCACCCTGACCAAACGAGCTGTAGACAGCCTGCCAGTCAGCCAGAGTGGCAAAACCGGCACTGGCTGCGATGATGGTCGCCAGCGATAATGATCCTTCACCAATTGCGCCAAAATAACCGACAAAGCGCAGATCAGTTTCTTTATCCAGCTGTTTTGAGGTAGTCCCCGAGGCCACCAGACCGTGGAAACCGGAAATCGCACCGCAGGCAATGGTCACAAACAGCAGTGGCAGCATTGACGGAGTGCCTTCGGGAGTATTCGAGTTAAATGCCGGGGCGGTCATATCAGGACCCAGCATCAGTACTGCGCCGTAAAGTAGAATTAAGCCAATAAACAGTTGCAGACCGTTAATGTAATCGCGAGGCTGCAGCAGTACCCAGACCGGTAACAGTGAGGCAATCGCCGCATAGAAAAATAAAATCAAAATCCATTGGGCATTATCTGATAAGCCCATCAGGGTATCCGGCAATGCCAGCGGTAACGACGGGCCAACCCAGATTAAGACATAAAGAGCAACCACACCCAGTACGGAAATAGCACCCAGCCCCATCCATCGGCGGAAAATAATCTGGCCAATAATTAAAGCCACAAAGATAGCGCCCCAGACAGGGACTACTGCGCTGGGAAAACTGATTAACAGTCCGGCAATTGCAGTGGCGAAAACAGCATTCACCATCAACAGCACCAGAAATATCACGATCATAAACAGCGTTTGCGCGCGTTTACTGACCACATCGCCGGTTAAGCTACCCATCGAACGAGCGCGGTTGCGCGTGGATGCCCAGATAGCACCGGCATCATGCACACCGGCAAAGAAAATAGTGCCAAACACTACCCATAGAAAGGCAGGAACCCAGCCCCAGATAACGGCTATTGCCGGACCAATGATCGGCGCTGCTCCGGCTACTGACGTAAAGTGGTGACCCCACAGGACAAATTTATTAGTCGGGACAAAGTCGACGCCATCTTCCAGTTCATGTGCCGGGGTTTTAAAGTCGGGATCCAGCCGATAGATTTTTTCGGCGATGTATTTGGAATAAAAAACGTAGCCGAGGAACATTGCCCCGAGCCCGAGCAGCATGACAAAAATTGCGTTCATGGCCTGTGTCCTGTTAACCGATAGTGCGTCAACCTTACTGCAGGAAGCGCAATAAAATCAATAGAAACAAAAAACCCGCCAACATTGCTGCTGGCGGGTTTTTTCAATTACGGCGACTTAGTGTGCTGCTTCTGCAGCTTCCTCATCGGCCGCTTTTTTATCTTCAATTGGCTCTGCATAGGCAGCAATAGCCGGCGCCAGGTAAACTGCATTACTCAGTAACTTGGCGGTACCCCAGAAAAAGCCCCGGAAGTTTATATTGTCGGCAAAGCCGATAGCGTGTCCGCCACCCAGACGGTGGGCAACAATATTTGCTTTACCTTTCAGTACGTCCTGATTGCGCTGGTCGGCATAACCACTCAGCAACGGCTGCTCCTGGTTATAACTGGCGACACTGACAAAGGGACTAACGGGTACTTCCATGGCATTCAGTTCGTCCTTAAATACCGGCATTTGCCCACGTGGCATACCAAACATTAAGGGGTGAGTCGTGTCGACATCCATATTAAAGATGGCGCCGGCCACCCGACGTTTGGCATAAAAATCGTCGCGTTCACCATAACTCATACCGGTGCTGTCAAAAGCACTTTCATAGACGTCGTCGGCCACCCATTTGGCGCGCAGCAAGCCATTTTCAGTTAACCATTCGGCTCCACCTTGTTGGCCAATAATGACACCGCCATTGTTAACCCACTGATTCAGCTTTTCTTTATCGCTGTCCCCGAGGGTATAGTAGCTGCCGTCAACCATCAGAATATGGCTGTACTTTTGCAGATCTACCCGGCCTAAACGGTCGGTATCGACCATCGACAACGGCAGACCGACATGGCGATCGAAGTAATACCAGGCTTCACCCGCTTCGTACAGGTTAACGCCGTCGCCTGTCAGCATCATTACTTTAGGTTCATTTACCGGGTTAATGTTACGGCTACCCAAATCAATACCTTCCGGAGTTAAGCCGCTTTCGACCGAAACTACCGGGATATCCCGCTCTCTGGCAGCAGCTGCCAGTACTTCGCGCACTTTAGCCCAGTCGTGTTGCTGATAGGCCTGCGTTACAACGATTGAACCCGGGCTCAGTTCTTTAATACCATCGGGTGTTTCCAGCGTCAGTGGTTTGTAGCTCTGACGGGCGTGGATGTCCTGCTCCAGCAGCTCTTGTAACAAACCGGGGGCCAGGTAATCATTCCAGTCAAAGGCATACGCATAAGCATCATCGGTTAGCTCATAAGCTTCGCGCATTGGCTCTTCCCATGCCTGGTCAGCTACGCTGATACGGCCACGGTACTGACTGAACTGAAGATTGAAGGCCATCGGCAGTGTCCAGCCCGAAACATCATAAAAGGTGTTATCCGGGAAGTTTTTACGGGTACTGAACATGCCCTGGATTAAGCCAAACTGAGGTTGCTCAGCCGGGATAAAGTAGCTTTTACCGGCAACGTAGCGTTTACCATCGGTTTCAACGGTTTTTTCTACCCGGTAAGCTTCTACCTGGTGTTGTTTCAGAATATCTAACAGGCCTTCCAGGCGGTTCGCGTCAGTTTCTTCGCCGATCAGATAGCCGTCAAAGCGGGCGTCGTCGCCCATTTCCATCCAGCGATCATAAGTATCTTCCTGGAACTGAATAAAGCGGGCTTTATTTTTGTGCGCGCCATAGATAGTGCTTAAGGAAGTGATGAACTGGTTGCGGATGGTAAAGGGAAACTCAACTTCGCCATTAATGGATTCCTGCAAGTGGCCGCGGCTCGAGGCCTGCTCGAACAGAATACCCACCGCGCCTTGAACATCAGGGTAGGTAGAACCCTTACCATAATAGAAATCATCAAAGGATTCTTCGGTGTAGTACAGGTTACCCAGCTCATCCAGAGAATCAGCGTGCTCGGCAGCTAAAATCTCAGTCAGACGCACGTTTTCATCCGGCGTAATGGGGTTTTTCCGTGAAGGGATCCCGGGCTGGAAGAAAAAGGTGCTGTCAGTACCCATTTCATGAAAATCGGTTAAGACATTGGGTTTCCACTTTTGGAAGTTAGCGACACGGGCGCGCGACTCAGGGTGTTGCAGTAACAGCCAGTCACGGTTCATATCAAACCAGTAGTGGTTAACCCGGCCACGAACGAAAGGCTGCACATGTTCGCGGTGGTTTGAATCAGCTACCAGGTTTTGGCCGCGGTGTTGGTTAGCCCATTGAGCAAAGCGTGCCAGACCATCGGGGTTGAAGGACGGATCCAGCAGAACCACAGAATCCTGCAATACCTGCTCGATGGCGTCGCCCTGAGCTGCAGCAAGATAATAGGCAAACACTAACGCGGCGTTACTGCCACTGGATTCATCACCATGAATGCTGTACCCCATGTACATGACCAGGGGGGTATTGTCCGGATCAGCGTCACGCTTAGGATCGGCAGCCGCCAGGTGGCGTTGACGCACATCTTCGATGTTGCTGTGATTTTCCGGAGCCGTTACCGTTAACAGCACTAAAGGACGTTGCTCGTGAGTGCGACCAGTCACCTCAAAGGTAATACGGTCAGATTCTTCGGCCAGTACTTCCATATAACGAACAATCAGATCGTGGCGTGCATGCCATTCGCCGACTTCATGGCCGAGTATTTCCGAAGGTTTGGTAATGCTGGGGTCGTAGGTTACGTCAGTGGGTAAATAGTACGATAGATCTGTGGTTGCTGCCATCGAGGGCAGGGCAACGCTGACAAGAGCCACCGTGCTGATACCACGCAGGAGTTTTTTCAACATAGTCAGTTCCCTTTGGTTTTAGTTATACTGCCAACATAACAGAAGTTGCATTAGCACGGCCAGGTTTTCGGTGTTTGGTGTCATTCTTGCGATAGACTGGGGCGGGTTTTCCGTCGCCCTTTTGTGGTAATCTCAGATCATGCGTAGTTATTATCGAAATGGCCCTGAGCACCGTGCCGGAGCCGATGTCTGCTTTGCCGATATAGTCCGCCTGTTCGGCTTTTACTCAATTCGCATTGGCCGTTGGGTGACCGCTGCCGAGCAACAACGGGCAGCCAATTTATTTTTTGATGCGCTGTGCGATCTGCAACAGCTGTTACAGGTACCTAATCAGGTGCTCTCGTTGCGGGGTACACTGGCTTTACATTACGGTATTGGCGGGCGCCCCGGGGCCAGCGCTCATTATTTGCCCCAGGGCCGGGTACTGGCGCTGGCCAAAAATGCCGGAGGCGGCAGTCTTGCCCACGAGTGGTTTCACGCCTTCGATCACTATATCTGTAGCAAAATGTTTGACGACCAGCCGCCGCCTTTGCGCTTTGCCTCACGCCACTGGCTGCACAGTCAGCAAATTAATCCACATCCGCTTAATAGTCATCTAAGTCGTGCTTTCAGACACATATTTGTATCTGAAGACGGCGGTCAGTGCGGCGAGTTCATGCGCCACTGTATTAATTTTGATAAACGTCAGGGGACTCAATATTTCGCTCTGCCGGAAGAGATGGCAGCGCGTACCTTCGAAGCAATTGTGCAACGTCAGCCCCTTAAAAATCACTTCTTAGTAGCCGGCACACAAAAAACTGATGTGGCAAAGGCGGGGCTATATCCGCCTTTGCCATTGCAGGAACGTATCGCGACCTGCTGGTTTTCTTATTTTCAGCTGCTGGGGCAGGCTCTGAAAGCCAGTTAGCCAAGCAGATAAATCGCCATGCCGCCAATCAGCCAGATAACACTGACGCCACTTAACGTCAGCAAAATGGTATCTTTTAGGCTACGACTACCGTGATCGTGATGGTGATGTTCATGTCCTCCACCATGGTCCTGGTGTTTATGGTCGATAAACAACTTGATCAACGCAGCGCTAATGAGCAAAAAGATAATGTTTAATACAAAACTGTAATTAAATTGAAAATGCTGCTGCTCTTTTGGTGAACTCCAGTTATCCAGTGTCGGCAGCAAGTCCAGACCCAGCAGTCCGTAGTGCAGCACTAATGAAGTGGCTATCAGACAAACAAACAGCATCAGAGCAATATATAAAGACATTTTCCAACCATAATAGCGGGCGTTGATGCGCAGCACAGGTAACACCACCAGATCAGAAAAGATGAAGGCAATAACGCCGGCGAAGGCAACACCCTCACCAAACAGCACGGCGGCCAGGGGAATGTTACCCATTGAGCCAATAAAAGTGAAAAATGCCGCTATTGGGCCGACAACCGTTTGTTGTAAAACCGACAGAAAATCGAGCTGCGTGCCAGAGCCTGCCCCTAAAAATAACCACTGGAAAAAGGCGCTGGGGACAAAGGCTGAGATAACACCAGCGACAGTAAAACCAATCAGGACATCTTTCCAGACCATTTGCCACTCCATGACAAACTTCATGGCCACTTTATGCCAGGTGTGCAGCTGCAGTAATTCACTTAACTGATGGCTTTGCTCTTCCTCTTCATCAGCCTGACCCTTCGCGCGCGCATCTTTAATTAGCTGGGTCGGCTTGGTAACCTTGATAAACAGCCAGGCAAACAATATCAACAACAGGCCACCGACATATTCGCCGACGACAAATTGCCAGCCCAGGAAAATGGCAATAACAAAGCCCAGCTCGATCACCAGATTGGTAGAAGCCAGCAAAAACGCCATTGAAGCACTGAAAGCGGCGCCTTTATTAAACAGAGCCCGTGTCGTGGCCAGCGCTGAAAAACTGCAGGAGCTGGAAATAAACCCAAAAAAGGTACCCAGAGAAATTGATTTTAGGTTACTTTCGCCCATGGATTTGCGCATCCGGCGCCGGGTTACCAATACCTGGATTAAACTGCTGATAAGATAACCCAGGATAAAAGCCCACAATGCCATCCAGAAAAACCCCAGGCTGGTGTAAGCGGCTTCGGCCCAGCGTTGTAAAAATACATCCATAGTCGCTCCCCGGCGTTTAAAGGTTTTAGAACACAGATCAATATATGTTAACCTAGCACAGATTTTTCAACAGGAGAGTTCGATGCGTATTTTGGTGCGGTATTTCTTTCGGCTGGTGCGTTTAATTCTTACGCCATTCATGATTTTAGCGGAGAAGTTTACCACTCCCGCAGGTATTGAACGCTCGAGTGAACAGCAGGCTGAAGTTGAAAAGAAATGTCAAAACCTGGCATTATATCAATTCAAAACCTGCCCGTTTTGCATTAAGGTGCGTAAGCACATGGCACTGTTGTCCCTACCGATAGAAACCCGTGATGCGCAACATGATCCGGAAGCGCGTAAGCAGCTCGAGCAGGGTGGTGGCCGGGTTAAGGTTCCCTGCCTGCGGATTGACAATGGCGATGGCAGCACCGACTGGTTGTATGAATCAAACGACATTAACCAGTACCTGACCCGTACGTTTGGCTAAACGCGACTAGAAATGCTCAAGTTCGTGTTTGTGGTGTGCCTTAATGCGCTGATAGAGCTTATCGGCTACCAGGGTAACAGCACTGGCCAGGCCAATAATCGTTAATACCGTATAGAGCCTCGGATTGGACGAAAAAAAGGTGGTTGATTGGCTGAACAGGTCATGTAACCACCCGGCGGCCAGCCAAATAATCACAATCGGCGAAAGAGCCAGCAAGCCCAGTGCAAGATACATCAAAGCCGTAGTAACCAGTACAACTGCCCAGTTTGAACGTCCTTTTGTTAACTTTTCCATAATGACCTCCACGCTGCACCCAATAAAATGTTAATTGGCTTATCACAACTATAGTTAAAAAAATGTTGGCCGCTGCCGGGATCGGGAAAAAGCGCTAGACCAAAATGGAATATACCTGAATTTGCAGGCATTTTAATTAAGGCTCTATGCTAAAATTCAGATACGTTTTTTTACCCTGGGATAGGAACACACTATGCAAGTTAATACCGCCGAGCAGGCCCTGTCGATTCTGGAAGATAACGACGTTATCTGGTGTCAGTCGATGGCGGCGACACCCTATAAACTGCTCGAGGGCCTAAAGAATGTCGCTTATCATCGACGTAACCTGACCTTGCTGCAACTGCATACAGAATACAGCGAGGCGCTGAATGATCCCGAGTTAAGCGGTCATTTACGCCAGCGCGCTTTTTTTGTCGGAGCTTCCACACGGCAAGCTGTAAGCGAGGGATTAGCGGATTACGTCCCGATTTTCTTATCGGAAATTCCAAAGTTGTTTCGCTCGGGTGAACAACCGCTTGATGCGGTACTGTTGCAGGTGTCTCCACCGGATAAGCACGGTAATTGCAGCCTCGGGATATCGGTAGAAGCGACCCGGGCGGCACTGCAGGTTGCGAAAAAAATTATTGCCTGGATTAATCCGAATATGCCGCGCACCCACGGCGACGCATTGGTGCCGCTGGCGCGTTTTCACCGCTACTTTGAACAAGCTGCGGAACTGCCTCAGCATCAACAGCCGGAACAAAACCCGACCACCCAGCGTATTGGCGAACAAGTAGCCAGCCTGATTGATGACGGCGACTGCCTGCAAATGGGCATCGGGGCGATACCGGACGCGACCCTGGGCTGTCTGGGTAATCATCAAAACCTGGGTATCCATACCGAGATGTTTTCCGATGGCGTATTACCTCTGGTAGAAAATGGTGTTATTAACAATTCCAATAAGGTCAAGCACCGTGGGCGAATTGTTACCACCTTCGCTATGGGATCGCAAAAACTTTATGATTTTGTGGACGATAATCAGGAAGTGTTTTTTCTGGACGTTGAGTATACCAACGATACTGCGGTAATCCGGCGTAATCGTCAGGTTATGTCCATCAACAGTGCCTTGCAGGTAGATTTAAGTGGCCAGGTTTGTGCTGATTCCATTGGCACAAAAATTTATTCGGGAGTAGGCGGTCAAATGGACTTTGTCCGTGGCGCCAGTTTATCAGAGGGGGGTCGTTCTGTTATCGCGTTGCCTTCTACCGCCTGTGGCGGCAAAGTTTCCCGCATTTCGTCGCTACTTGCTCCGGGCGCCGGGGTGGTGACGACCCGTGCGCACGTACACTATATTGTAACTGAGCACGGTATTGCTAATTTGCGCGCCAAGAGCATGACCGAGCGGGCTCGGTCGCTGATTCTTATCGCTGCGCCACAGTTTCGCGAGAGCCTGGCTGAACAGGCTTATCAGAACTGGGGCCTTAAAGTCTAAGGGTTTATTTGTCGCGGTCGCTGCTGGCCCAGCCAGAAATCAAGTGCCGCCTGAAACGAGTCATCAGTGGTTAGCTCACTGATGACTTTATTAATTTGCGCTGTGGCCTGTTGTCCCCAGGCATTGCTTGTACAGCCAACCGCACCCTCCACGCTATCGCCGACGCGTTCCTGAATCGGCAGGAAGACCAGCTGTTCGTTGTTCGCTAAGGGGTGAGTCTTTTCGTAAAATCGTTTAATGGCCTCATAATCTATCGTGTAATCGACCCGGTTTTTTAACAGCAGGTTCATAAGATTCACATGGGCGTTTTCGCCTGCCACGGTAATGTAATGGTTTTGGTCAACCAGATGTCGATTGATAAGCGCTTGTAATTTGCCGTACCGCCGGTCAATAGACTGAGCAAAGCGAAATTCGGGATCTTGTGCTAACTTTGCAAAGGTGACCGGGTTGCCGTAGCGACGGACAATTCGTTCGGCTGCCTCGCGGTGGGTTAAAATGCCATGAGCCGGATATAAATGGGTAGTGTCGGTAAAAAGAAAACCCGGGTTATAGGCGCTTTTTTTTATCATACAGGGGAAGCATAAGTTATCCTTTTTTTTCATTAAGTAGGTAATGCGTTTTGCCGGAAGATAGCGGATATTCTGCTTAATATTGGGCAATTTATCGCGCAAGCGACTGACTAAAACATCGCAAAAGCCCTGGTTTTGGTAGCTGCCGGTGTTAATGTGAAAAGGCGGCGAGGGGTTAACTCCCCAGGTGATATCAGCAGCGTCGGCAATTTTTACCGGCGCTACCAGTAATCCTAATAAAACCGAGTAATGACACAAAGCGAAGGTTAAGCGCATCAATGATTCCTGGTTGTCCCTGCTGATAACAAAATCATAACATAATAGATAACAAACAAAGTACAAAAAAACAACAAGTTTATCTGAGAATTGATTGGGAGAGGTTAACAAAATGTCGATGCAGGTTATCTTTAGTCATGGCAAGGAAAGTGGTCCCTGGGGAACCAAAATTATGGCCTTAGCCGAAGTGGCTAAAGACTTGGGCTGTCAGGTGGACAGCGTTGACTATCGCACTGACTTAGACGTTGAACAGCGCGTGAGCCGTTTAAAAAATGTATTGCAGCAGCAATCTGGCCAACCAATTTATTTAGTGGGCTCCAGCATGGGCGGCTATGTGGCTACCGTAGCAGCGGGCAGTACAGATTGTGCCGGACTGTTTTTGATGGCGCCGGCATTTTATCTCGGCGGGTATGCCGATATCGACGAGTTACCATTAAAGTGTCCGGTGGATATCGTGCATGGCTGGCAGGACGATATTGTACCCGTAGCGAATAGCTGGCGCTTCGCGCTGGGCTATCGGGCCAATTTGCATGTACTGAACGATGACCATCGGCTGGTGGATACTCTTCCACAAACTACTGAATTATTTAAACAGTCGCTGACCCGTGTTATTACTAATCTATCAGGTTAATGAGGTACGTTATGAGCGAACAAGAGACAACATTTGAACTGCACCCGCAATTAGCACAGGACAGTCTTTACTTAACAGATTGGCCATTAAGCCAGGTGCGGGTAGTTGATGACAATCAGTACCCATGGTTTATTCTGGTTCCCCGTTATAATGGCATCAGTGAGATTATTGACTTAAGCGAGCAGGACCAGCAACAACTGTGGCACGAAAGTGCCTTTTTAAGCTACTGGCTGCAGGCGGAATACCGGCCCAACAAATTAAACGTTGCAGCCCTTGGTAATGAGGTGCCACAACTGCACATGCACCATATTGCCCGTTTTAAAGACGATGTGGCCTGGCCGGCTCCGGTGTGGTCAGCAGCTGCACCGAGGCAGGCGTTAAGCGAAACAGAAGTGTTACGGTTGCGGGACATCTTCAAACAATTAAGTTTGTAGCGGTTTCTACCGGTATATTAAATTGCTGCTGAATTTTTTCGGCAAGTGCGGCCTGGGCTTTTGGCTCGCCATGAATAAGCCGGACTTTTTTTACCGGTTGGGCGGCAGAGGCGATAAAGTCGAGTAATTCAGCCTGATCGGCGTGGGCCGAGTAACCCCCAAGAGTATGAATTTGTGCCTTTATGGTTATCCGTTCGTCGTCAAAGATGACGTAGCCGCCGCGCGGGCCATAGGTCTGAATGTCACGGCCCGGAGTGCCTGCAGCCTGATAGCCGACAAACAGCACATCGGTGCGCTCATCGGGCAGTAAAGCCTTTAGGTAATTAACAACCCGGCCGCCGGCACACATGCCGCTGGCGGCAATTATAATCACCGGTTCAGCGGTGCTTTTTAGCCGGTTAACCAGGCTCAGGTGTGTTGCGTGGTCATCAATTGTATGGCAATGACGAAATTCCAGAGGGTGACGACCTTGTCTTACCTTAGCCTTGGCCTGTTGGTCCCACAACGCCTGCAATTCGCCATACAGTTCAGTAAAATCACTCGCCAGTGGCGAGTCAACCACCACCTCGGGAAAACTGTAGTGTCCGGACAGCTCCAGTTGATGCCAGATATCTTCCAGTTCGTACAGCAACTCTTGTGTCCGGCCGATACTAAACGCCGGGATTAACACGGCACCTCCATCTTTAACGCAGCGCTCAATAACCTGTTTTAACTGTTGTTGGCGCTGATCGCGTGGCTCGTGCAGGCGGTCACCGTAAGTACTTTCCAGCAACAGCAGATCAGCGGTTTCTAAGCGACTGGGGTCTGGCAACAAAGGTGTATTACGGCAGCCGATATCGCCGGAGAATACCACGACCTGCTGATCCTCCAGAAGACATTCGATAAAGGCCGAACCCATAATGTGTCCGGCATTATTAAAACGTATGGTTAAAGCAGGAGACACCTTTACCCACTGTTGATAGTCAACAGCATAAAGTTGTTCTTCAAGCTGCTGCAGAATGCCCTCAATAAGCGCGGCATTGCGGGTAACACCCACTTTTATCGCATCAGCAATCACCAGCGGTAACAGCCGGGCGGTTGCGCGCGTGCAGTAAATCGGGCCAGTAAAACCAGCGGCTAGCAAGTAAGGAATTCGACCGACATGGTCCAGATGGCTGTGAGTGACGAATAAGGCTTTGATTGCCGGATGGTAAAAATTTACTGCGGTCAGGTCTTGATCGTCGCTTTGCTTTTCGCCCTGAGCTAAACCGCAGTCAATAAGGTAGGACTCAGAGGCGCTCAGCTCTAATTCATGACAGGAGCCGGTGACCTGATCAAAACCGCCATGGTGATGAATCTGCATAAATAAGCCTCAGTGATTTCAATCGGCTTAATTTGGCACAGCCAACGGCTTATCGCAATGTGACAATTTGGGTTACTTATCGCCGAGATAATCCCATTTAGCTGTGCATTAAAGGTTACTGGTCATCGTCATCTTTTTCTATCAATTGATGATGACGTTGCTGTTCTATCAGATCTTCAATTTTACTGGCAGGTATGGGTTTGGAAAAATAGTAGCCCTGAAACAATTCGCAATTTAATGAGTTGAGATACTGCCACTGCGTATTGTTTTCCACCCCCTCGGCCAGAACGCTGAGTCCCATCGCTTTAGCCAGCGACAGTATAGAGTTTACAATAGCCACGTCATCCAGCTGGTTTGGCACATCGGTGATAAAACTGCGGTCAATTTTTAGTTCGCTCGATGTTTTTGTCAATGTCGTGAGCAAGTGCGCTCTCAGTAATCTCGAAAATCAGATGAGAAGGCTTCACCTTCGAACCTTTAAACGCCGCCTTGGTCTGACGTTCAAAGTGTTCGTATGAAAGCTGAAATTGACTGATATTAATTGCTACCTGCCAGTCAAGGCCGGGATCTTTTGTCATCCAGCTTTCCATATCTTTTATGGCGGTTTTTAAAACAAAATTACCCAGTGAAATAATCAATTTATAAGATTCGGCAATCGGTATGAAAACATCCGGCGGGATCCAACCTCGGGTGGGGTGATGCCAACGTACAAGCGCTTCGACTTTAACGATGCGCGAACTGTTATCAACGACCGGCTGATAGTGTACCGACAGCCCGTCTTCGGCCACCGCTGTGCGGAGATCCGCTTCCATGGTGACACGTTCCTGCAGCCTTCGCTCTGAATCCGCATCAAAACAGCAAATCCTGCTTTTTCCGCTTTCCTTAGCTTCATACATGGCGATATCAGCTTGCTTCATCAGCGGGTCCAGTTCGACTTGTTCCCCGGAGAAAAAGGTAATACCGATACTGGCGGATGTTTTCAGCTTGATGTCATCAATTATTACCGACTTTTCAATTTCGGTAATAATGCGTTCAGCTATATGTATGGCACGGGCTTTAGCTTCTTTATGGGTGTCGCTCAGAGATGATAATAAAACACAAAATTCGTCGCCACCCAGTCGCGCAACCGTGTCGCTGCAGGATATATAGCAAATGTGACGAAATAGTTCACATTAGGCAGAGCTAAGCGACTCAGTTGCCGACTATTAATGCATGATATCGCTGCTCTTTAATCAGTTGTTCAATGTGTTCAGCGGGTAGTGGGCGTGAAAAATAATAGCCCTGAAACTTTTCACAATTCAGTGATTTAAGATATTGCCATTGCTCATCAGTTTCTACGCCTTCGGCAACAACGCTCAATCCCATGGCTTTTGCCAGCGACAGTACCGAGTTAACAATAGCCACATCATCCAGCTGCTGCGGCACATCCCGGATAAAGCTGCGGTCGATTTTCAGTTCACCGATGGGCAGTTGCTTCAAGTAGGCCAGCGACGAGTAACCGGTACCAAAATCATCAAGAGAAAACGACAGCCCCATGGACTTCAACGCACTCATTCGGTTGATGTTGTCATCGATATCCTCGGCGACGGCACTTTCTGTTACCTCGAAAATTAAGTGTCCCGGTTTTAATGACGACTGTTTGAGTAGTGCTGAGGTCTGGCGCTTAAAGTGATCATCCGATAGCTGAAACTGACTGATGTTGATGGCCACTTGCCAGTTAAGCTCGGGCGCAATGGTCAGCCAATTTTCCATATCCTTGATAGCGGTGGTTAAAACATAATGCCCTAACGGGCTAATCAGCTGATACGCTTCGGCAATCGGGATAAAAAGATCAGGCGGGATCCATCCTTCGGTGGGATGGTTCCAGCGCACCAGTGCTTCAACCTTAACGATTCGTGAGTCGCAGTCAACCACCGGTTGATAATGTACCTCCAGAGTATTTTCTGTAAGCGCGGTGCGCAGATCCGATTCTAAGGTAAGGCGCTGAAGTAAGCGCTTTTCAGAGCTTGCATCAAAACAGCAAACCTGACGTTTACCACGCTCTTTAGCCTCATATAAGGCAATATCGGCCTGTTTCATCAAGCCATCAAGTTCAACCTGTTCGCCGCAGAAAAAACTGATACCAATACTTGCGGAGGTTTTTAGCTTGAAATCGTCGATCATTACCGGTTTTTCGACTTCGCTGATAATACGCTCAGCTATTTGTATCGCCCGCTGTTTGGCTTGCTCTGTGCAGTCACCAAGTGAGGACAATAACACGCAAAATTCATCCCCGCCTAACCGCGCAACGGTATCGCTGCAGGACAATACACTGGCCTGAATACGAGCACCCATTTCGATCAGTAATTTGTCACCAATGGTGTGGCCTAAAGAATCATTAACGTTTTTAAAATTATCCAAGTCAATAAATAGCAGGGAATGCTGCTGATTGCTCTGCGTACTTGCCAAAAACAGACTTTGCGTGCGCGCTTTCAGCAGACGACGATTCGCCAGTTGAGTCAGCGGATCAAAATAGGCCAGCTTTTCTATTTCTTCCTGTTGTTGATGAAGCGCCGAAATATCCCTGATTGAGGCAACATAGAGGGCCTCGCCGTTATGAGCGGTTTCTTTTACGGCGATTTCGACCGGGAATATGTCGCCATTCTTACGTTTAGCTGTTAATGCCCGAGCCCGGCCCATGATATCGTGTCCGGCCTCAGCTACACGGTATTGTTTCATGTAGGCATCATGGACAGCGGCATAGTTTTCCGGCATCAGCGTTTTGATGTTTTTTCCAATTAACCACTCTTTGGAGTAGCCAAAGATGTTTTCAACCGAGGGATTGCACATCTGGATAATACCAAACTGATCCGTGGTTATCAGACCATCAACCATGGTGTTCAGAATTGTGGCCTGCAACTGAGCAGACTCTTGTAGCGCCAGTTCGTTATTTTTTTGTGCGTCAATATTACTTTCTATTGCAATATATCCCTGCACTGCGCCGTTTTCATCGTTTAACGGATTGCAGTAAATGCGTACCCAGTAGGGTTCACCATCACGCGTATAATTAATGACTTCGGTTTCAAAGCCCTGCTGGTTAGCTAAAGCGTCGCCCATGGTTGCCACCGTTGCCGGGTCGGTATTTATCCCTTGCAATAAATCCCCTGGCTTTTGGCCGTAGATTTCGCTGGACTGGTAACCGGTTAGACGGGTAAAGCCATGGTTAACCCATTCCGTTTTGCCTTTTATATCCGTAATGATGACCGCGTTGGTCGTCTGACTGGCTACCGCGGAAAGATAGCTAAGCTCCTGTTGATGCTCCAGCTGCTGTTGATGCCGGACAGAGGCTTCAACAATTTGCCCAATGGCCAGCAATAACGGATTAAGAAAGCTTAACAGGTGCTGATCGTAACCCTCGCGTCGGTTAGCCAGGCCGACCATAGCCACCAGCTTGTCAGCACTGAAAATCGGAATACCTAAAAACGCTTTTAGCTTTGGATGGCCTTTAGGTAAACCCCCGCTGCGACTGTCAGTGGAGGCATCATTAGCAATAACCGGCTCGTTGCTGGTCAGGGTAGCGCCGATAAGCGACTTAAGATTATGAAACTCCAGTCCTTTGCTGGCATGCTCAGCGTACAGGGCCTGACTTTCGTCATTCCAGGCAATATCCGTAATCGCATGGGCTTTCAGGTAAGGCTGGCCGCTGGCGTCAAAGAGAACATCGCCAATAAAGCCATACTCACTGTTGGTAATTTCCAGCACGTCCTCCAGCAACATGCGAAAAGCCTGGGTGCGGTCTTCCAGCCGGATAAAGTTAGACTGGGCGCGGACAATTACCTCTGACAGGTGCTGCAGGGACTGATATTCTTCGCTTAACTGGCTACGATCGATGTGATGAATCTCACTTTCGACGGCGTCTGCTAAGTCGCGCAAGGCCTGTTTCCGGGGGCCGCTCAACTGCCCCGGTTTGTAATCGAGAATGCACAGTGTACCAATGGGATAGCCGTCTAGGGAGCGTAACACCGCTCCAGCGTAGTAACGTATCTGCGGCGCGGTGCTATCCAAAGGCTGATTAGCAAAACGTGGTTCAGCCAGTGCATCAGGCACTTCGACAATATCGCCCCGCGTTATCGCATAAGCGCAAAACGAGTTATCGAGGCTTGCTTCGGTAACGCTGAGCCCCTGTCGTGACTTAAACCATTGCCGCTGTGAATCAACTAACGAAATTAACGCAATTGGCACATCAAAGGTTTGTTGAGCCAAGCGTGTAAAACGGTCAAAACGTTCTTCTGCCGGACTGTCCAACAGTCCGGTCTTTAATAACGCCGTCAGGCGCTTTACCTCATCTTCAGGGTGTTTTGATAGTTGCATTGAGGCTGGCACCATGAATTAATGTGAGTTGCTGAAGCGTCGAATTAGCTTGTACAGGTCATCGGTGGTTTTCTGCAGACGACTACTGGACAGTGATGTTTCTTTCGCATTTTCGCTGGCGGTGCGCGAGCTATCCGCAATTTCAGTCACTTGTTGGTTAATGTGCTCGACAACACCACTTTGCTCTTCTACGGCAGAAGACATCTGCAATGCCATATCGTTGATGGACTGTACAGCCTGTAAAATTTCCTCCAGGGATTTCTCTGTTTTGCCAACCATTTCGACCCCCTGACCGGCCGCATCTTCGCCTTCCTTGGAAACTTGAACAGCATTTCCGGCCTTTTGGATAAGGTTTTCAATGATACTGTGAATACCATCGGTAGAGTCCCGGGTACGGGTAGCCAGAGTGCGGACCTCATCGGCAACAACGCTAAAGCCGCGACCGTGCTCACCGGCGCGCGCGGCTTCAATGGCAGCGTTAAGCGCCAGTAAGTTGGTTTGATCAGCAATGGCGGTAATTAGATCCGCGGCTTTGCCAATTTCATCGGTGGATTCTGAAAGCTCATGTACGGTGCTGGCGATCGCCGAAACCGACGAGCTTAACTGATGAATAGCCTGCAGGGCCTGAGCAGCAACATCGGTTCCGGTATTAACGCGAGTGGCTGCATAATCAGACTTCTCTGCACTACTTTGTACGCTGCGGCTAACTTCCTGAATAGAAGTCGACATCTCATTAATCGCCGAGGCAATGTCCTGAGTCTTTTGATTTTGCTCTTCGATTAGGGCGTTGCTGGCATCAGCCTGCTCCCGCGTCGCATGCACGATGGAATTTAGCGTTGCAACTGAGTCCTCAACGCGGGTCATGGCAGTGCGGGCCCGCGCAGCCTCGCTGAGCAACATCATTTCGAGCTGAGCTTTACTGCCGATATCCTTTGAATAGGTGGCAGCGACGACCTTCTCAGTAAAGGCATCGGGCTTAAGCTGCAGCAGTTCCTGATATTCTTTCTCGATATGCCGGTTATTGGTAAGGCATAACAGAATGCCTGTCACGATAACAGGCAGGGCTGCTGTCGGACTCAGAATAATGGCTGTGAACGCGGCGACCAGCAGACTGGGTAGCCAAATATGAGCCAGTTGCCGGCCATAAAAGCCCAGGTACTGAGCGGCAGAAAAGGGTTTCTTGCCAGCCCGCATCCGCGCATAAACCCGTTCAGCGCGCCTTTTTTGTTGCTCGCCCGGTATTACCCGCACGGACTCAAAACCAATAATGTCATCGCCATCAAATATCGGCGTCACATAAGCGCTGACCCAATAATGATCGCCGTTTTTGCGCCGGTTTTTAACCAGCCCCATCCAGGGCTTGCCCTGACTAATGGTGTTCCACATATTGGCGTAGACTGCGGGCGGCATATCAGGGTGGCGGACCAAGTTATGAGGGGCCCCCTGAAGTTCGTCGCGGGTGAAGCCGCTGACTTCTTGAAATGCCTGGTTGAAGTACTGAATATTGCCGTGTTTGTCAGTTGACGAAATCAGGCGCCGATCACTTGGGAAACGATACTCGTTCTGTGTGACAGGCTGGTTATTTCTCATTCGAAAAGATCTCTCTGGTTAACTGGCTCTGAATCAAAAATCTTAAGTTATACAATTAGCCTAGTAGGGGGGATATTAATACGCAAGGCGCGTTTAAACCATACGATTTATGTGGTTATTAACGTATGAAATTTATTAGACAAGTTTTCAGTAGTGGTGGTTTCAATCTAATTGCAGGCACCAAAATGGCCCCGGATTTTGCGAGTTAATTATAAATAAATAGAGGAAAATGGCTGAAAGCCTTTAGAATTGGTCGGCGTGAGAGGATTTGAACCTCCGACCCCTGACACCCCATGACAGTGCGCTACCAAGCTGCGCCACACGCCGACCGCGGAGCGTATATTACGGATTTAGCCGCAATAAGCAAGTATTTTCCGGGCTCTTAAAACTAACTGCTTTAAAATTAATCAGTTACCGCTGTTTTTGCTATCGTAGCTAAAACGCTTGAGGTCTTTCAAGGCATCAATCAGCACAGGTACTGTAGGATCTGCACCTTTTTTAAGTTCAAAACTGGAAAAGTCATAGACACTGAATTGGCCGGTATTATCCAGAATGGTAATATCGTCGCTGGTGTAGATAACAATATAGGGGCTGTAGGTTTCAACCAGTGGCCAGCGTTCATTGACTTTTTGTAAGCTTTTACCATTGCTGTAATTTTTCGTGCCACCGGCACAGGACATGGTTTGGGTGAGTACGGTCGGCATCAGATCCATTAATCCGGCGATAGGTCGCGCGGGAATATTGAAGCCGCGCTCGAACAGCGGTACCGCCATATTCTCGGGCATAAACTGGCGCTGTCCAAGCAATGATTCGGAAGTCGACGGGGCTAACGCGGCAATCAGCAGCTTCTGTCCCTCAGTTTGCTGTAACAGCTGGCGCAGAGAACCGATGTCCTGTTGCTGCAAAAATACGACATTAATTTGATTTCCGGTCCGGGTACGTAGATCTGCTAAAGAGTCGGACTGCCAGTCGGAATGAAATTGAGAAAGCTTTAGTTCGTCTGGCCAGTTGTCAGAGCTATGCCAGTTAACCTGCACTCCAAAGTCCTGTAGTGGCTTTAAATAAGCCGGCAGCATTTGCTGCGCTGCCAGAGTATCAAGATAAAAATCGGGTAGCCCATAAAGTAATTGAAACAGACCGCCCTGGCGGTTCGGATGTCCTAATAACTGGACCGGAGCAGGATCAACATTAAAAGCCTGACTTTGTTGTTTGACCTGACGTTGCGCATCGGCATCTAAACGGTCAAAAACAATCAAAGTGGTTGCCCGGCTGTTTTCAAATTTACTGCAAAGCAGTTGATTTTGCGGGTAGCGTAAGCTGACATTATCCGCTGCCATCAACATTTGCTGCTGAGCCTGATAACTTTGTGCGTCAATAAAACCATGTTTGGCCATCAACGTTTTTGCGGTTGTCGGATAAGACAGCGGGAACATATCGTCCTGCTGGGTGATCGGCTCGTATAATTCCGCATCAGCCCAGACATGAGTTAAATGACTACTGAAAAAGCACAACACAAAGATAGCCACAGCCGGAGCCCCAAGTCGCCGTTGCTGTAATTCCTGCAAATGCTTCCAGGTGTAGTTAGCAATCAGCAGTTGTACGCCCAGAATAACCAGGAAACCCAGCAAGGTAGCTAAGATAATCAAAAAGCTGGCACCGGTGAACACACTTTCTGCATCCTTTGCCATTTGTGCCAGAGAATAAGCGTTGAGATGATAACCGTACTGACGGAAAAATAATAAATCGGCAGTTAACGCAATAATGCCCAGCGAGCCAACTAATGCCGACCAGCCGCGCAGTATTCGCGAGTAAGGCAGTAGCAGACAAAAGGGAAAAATCAGGACAATAAAAAAGACAAAGGGCAAGAACGCAAAATGGCCAATCCAGTTGACCAGGGTATACAGGGTGCCAATGGCCGAGTCGGACGGTGGGGTGGCTTCGATATAAAGCGCACCCAGTATCAGACAGAGAATAATGTTGATAAAGGTAAACCAATGACCCCAACTGATCAGCCGGGCGATCTTATCGCGGCGTTGGTGTTTTCCCATTCTTAATTATTCCCGTGATACACTATAGGTGATAAGTCTAACACAGCGATTTTGCAAGGATAGTCCCGCATATGCAACTACGCATTGAAAACAGCATTATTCACGAGTTTTACCGCCATGACGAACAAATGGGCCTGCGGCTTGCACCGGAAGCCTTGCCCGAAGACGAGCAACTGCATGAATTACTGGAAGAATTAACTCAGGTTTATGTTAATAAACCGGCTAAAGGCTACGCCAGTTTCCTGACTGAAGCCGACGATGGCGAGCGCAGTCAGTTTCCGGATATTTTAAAACAGTGGCAGCAAGATGAATTGCAATTTGTTGAGTTCAGTCAGCAGGCGAGTCGATTGTTATTGCAGCAGCTGCAAAATTACAAAATGCTGGAAGCCGGTTTTCTGCTGATTACCCGCTATCAGCACCTCAGCACGGATTATCTGCTGGTGGCATTTTTGCCGGTCAAAGAAGGGGTGTCAATTAACCCGGATTTGGCCGTTAACAAGTCATCACAGCTGGATATCAGCAAAGTACAGCTGGCTGCGCGTATTGATTTAACGGAATGGGCTACTAATCGTGATAGCGAGCGCTATATTTCGTTTATTAAAGGCCGCGCAGGGCGCAAAGTCTCGGATTTCTTTCTCGACTTCTTAGGTTGTACTGAGCGTCTGAACTCAAAATCGCAGACGCAGACGCTAATTGAAGCGGTTAACGAATACGGTCAACAGGCCGAGCTTGAGCCTCAACAACGTCAGTCGCTGAATGCTGTAGCTTATGAATATTGTGATCAACAGTGGAAGCAGGGTGAGGATGTCCGGGTTAAGGATTTGTCTGAGCACTTTGCTCAGGCTCAGCCCGCCGACAAAAGCTTTGCCGATTTTAGTCGCGACTATGCCGAGCAGCAACAGGCTGAGCTGCCTGAAGAATTTCCGGCGGATAAGTCGACACTACGCAAGCTGGTTAAGTTTCAGGGCCAGGGCGGTGGTGTCAGTGTCGGCTTTGATCATACTCAGCTGGGCGAGCGTATTGATTATGATGCCGCTACGGATACGCTGACAATTCATGGCACGCCACCTAACCTTCGTGATCAATTAAGACGTTATTTCGGTATTGATAGTTAATCGGTGCGGTTATTTGAAGGTGAAAAGAAAACGCCGGCTTTAAGCCGGCGTTTGTTAAGTATGTTTTAGTAAGTAAAACCACTACTTGTCGGTGGTGCCCGGAACAATATTGGAGGCATGCAGGCCTTTAGGCCCTTCTTCCAATTCAAACTCGACGGTTTGACCGGCTTTAAGAGTGCGATACCCCTCCATATCGATGGTGGAGTAGTGTGCGAAGATGTCACCTTCACGGTCCTGACTCTCAATAAAGCCAAAGCCTTTTGAGTTATTGAACCATTTCACTTTTCCGGTAGCCATACTTCTACTTCCTTCTTTTGCAACAGAGAATTTTTTTTATTATTAGAGTACTCGCAGTGCCAACTTGAAATTGATCGATGTCAGCACCATGTCTACTCTAGGAAATGCAGGGTAATAGTCAAGCATTTGTGGTGAAAAAACCAACATTTTTGTTAATGCTTTTCGAATAAAATACCAAAGACCCGTAACAAATACACTATAGTGATAATAGGTTATTGATACATGAGTCAGTCTGACCATCAGCATCTCTTTGATTTAGAAGAGAAAGAAAAACAGGAGCCTAAGCCTCCTTCGATGTATAAAGTTATCCTGAACAACGATGACTACACACCGATGGATTTTGTCATTGAAGTGTTGATGAAATTTTTTAAGATGGATTCGGAACGTGCTACCGACACAATGTTGCAGGTGCACTATAAAGGGAAAGCCGTCTGCGGGGTTTATTCCGCAGAAATTGCAGAGACAAAAGTCGTACAGGTCAACCAATATGCGCGCGAAAATCAGCATCCTTTGTTATGTACAATGGAGCAGGAATAAGCCAGCATGGCGGTAAGGAGTGGTAAATGTTAAATAAAGCCCTTGAATTAACGTTAAACGATGCCTTTCGTTTAGCGCGCGAACGTCACCATGAACTGATGACCGTGGAGCACCTGTTAGTCGCATTGCTGGAAAACCCTGATGCCGCAGATGTTTTGCGAGCTTGTGGTGCTAATTTTGAGCAGCTGAAAGAAGAGTTGCTCAGCTATATCGATCGCAGTACCCCGGCCTTTGAAAGCGCTGACGAAACAACGGATACGCAACCTACACTGGGCTTTCAACGGGTATTGCAACGAGCCGTTTTTCATGTGCAGTCATCGGGTAATGCGGAAGTAACCGGTGCTAACGTGTTGGTGGCAATTTTTAGTGAACAAGAATCACAGGCTGTTTACTTACTGAACAAATACGAAATCACCCGGTTGGATATTGTTAATTACATTTCGCACGGCAGTTCGCGCATGGAAGATGAAGCTGGCGATGATGATGAGCCGGTTGACGAGGAAGAAGCTGCCGAGATGCAGGAAGATCAAAAAAGCCATTTAAAGCGCTTTTGCAGCAATCTTAATATGCAGGCAAAAGAAGGCCGCATCGATCCCCTCATTGGCCGTGACTTCGAGGTAGAGCGCTGTGCGCAGATACTTTGCCGGCGACGTAAAAATAACCCGCTATTGGTTGGTGAGGCGGGTGTCGGTAAAACGGCAATAGCTGAGGGTCTTGCGTATCGCATTGTTAACAATAACGTACCCGAAATTCTTCAGGACGCGGTGATTTATTCCCTTGATATGGGCGGCCTGCTGGCTGGTACAAAATATCGCGGAGACTTCGAAAAACGCTTCAAACAGTTGCTTAAAGAACTTAGTGAGCGCGAAAACGCCATTTTGTTTATTGACGAAATACACACTATTATCGGTGCCGGTGCGGCCAGTGGTGGTGTTCTTGACGCTTCCAATTTGTTAAAGCCGTTACTTTCCAGTGGCCAGCTTAAATGCATTGGCTCGACCACTTATACTGAGTTTAAAAACGTTTTCGAAAAAGATCGCGCCCTGGTGCGTCGATTCCAGAAAGTTGATGTTATCGAACCTTCAGTCGAGGATACGACAAAAATCCTGATGGGGCTGAAGGATCGGTACGAAAGTCATCACGGTATTCGCTATACGCAACCGGCGATTAAAGCCGCTGCTGAGCTTTCGGCTAAATACATTAACGAACGCCATTTGCCGGATAAAGCCATTGATGTGATGGATGAAGCAGGCGCCTCACAGCGCTTACTGCCGCCGTCCAAACGCCGTAAAACCGTGGGTGTGCAGGACATTGAAACTATTATCGCCAAAATCGCCCGTATTCCCGAGCAATCGGTTTCGCGGACCGATCAGGATGTTCTGCAACAGCTGGATCGTAACCTGAAAATGGTGGTCTTTGGTCAGGATGAAGCCATTGATAAACTGACATCAGCGATTCGCCTGTCGCGCTCGGGCCTTGGTAATGAGCAACAACCGATCGGTTCATTTTTGTTTGCCGGCCCGACTGGGGTAGGTAAAACTGAGGTGACCCAGCAGCTTGCCAAGGCGATGGGTATCGAATTGGTGCGTTTTGACATGTCCGAATACATGGAACGTCATGCTGTCAGCCGTTTGATTGGCGCCCCTCCGGGCTACGTTGGTTTTGATCAGGGCGGCCTGTTAACAGACTCGGTAATCAAGCAACCGCATTGTGTGTTGTTGCTGGATGAGATCGAAAAGGCACACCCGGATGTGTTTAACATTCTGCTACAGGTAATGGATAACGGAACCTTAACGGACAATAATGGCCGTAAAGCTGATTTCCGTAATGTCATTATCGTTATGACGACTAACGCTGGTGTCCGTGAAACTGTTCGCAAGTCTATTGGCTTTAAACAGCAGGACCACAGTCACGATGCGATGGCCGAAATTAACCGTACCTTTACTCCGGAATTCCGTAACCGGCTGGATAGCATTGTCTGGTTTAATCATCTGGATGAAGAAGTTATCAAGCAGGTGGTTGATAAGTTTATTACCGAACTGCAGGCGCAGCTGGATCGTAAAGGCGTATCGCTGGAGGTTGATCAGGCGGCAATGGACTGGCTTGCCGCTAAAGGTTACGACAAACAAATGGGAGCGCGGCCAATGGGGCGTGTTATCCAGGAGAACGTGAAGAAAACACTAGCCAATGAAATTTTATTTGGTCAGTTAACTCGCGGTGGCCGGGTGGTTGTTTCTAAAGGCGCCGGTGATGAATTAACCTTTGATTACGACAGCAGTAACGAGGCGGTCGAAAGTTAGTTGCCGGAGTCGCTGCAGTACAAACCGGACAAGGAAAACAAAAAAGCTGCTTGAAAAGCAGCTTTTTTTTTATGACTTATTAGCTTAACGGGCGCGGAAGACGATGCGTCCTTTACTGAGATCGTAAGGAGTTAATTGAACCGTTACTGTGTCGCCGGTTAAAATACGAATATAGTGCTTACGCATTTTACCTGAGATGTGTGCAGTAACGACATGCCCGTTTTCCAGCTCAACACGGAACATTGTATTCGGCAAGGTATCTAGTACGGTGCCCTGCATTTCAATGCTGTCTTCTTTCGCCATTAATATCCTCTGATTTTCTGGTTATTGTGCGTTTTCGCACGACTGTCTTAACGTTTGGTTGATTTTACCGCTTTTTGCCAGTGATTGCCAATGAGTCGTTCATTTGGGGTAAACCGGGCTTTATAATTCATCTTTTGACACTCGTCGATTTGGTAGCCTAAGTACAAATAATCTTTGTTGCGTTGCTGACACAAGTCAATAAGTTGCAATATTGCATAAGTGCCTAAAGAACGCGCCGCTAGCTGCGGATGAAAAAAGGTGTACATCGCCGACAGAGCATCGGGTACGGCATCAATGACTGAAACCATCACCAGATTCTGATCGGCATCGCGCCATTCGATGTATTCCGGTGTCATCCAGTCGCAGTCGCACCAGTACCAGAAGCCCTCGGCATCGGGGGGATACATTCCGCCATCGCGGTGGCGCTGTTCGATAAACTGGCAAAACAGCGCGCTGTAATCAGCAGCCGGTTGCTGCACGGTGCGCCTTACCAGATCCTTGTTGTTGTTGATCACCCGACGCTGATTTTTACTGTAACTGAATTCATTCGCCAACACCCTTATCGACTGGCAGGCCTGACATAAACGACAATAGGGGCGGTAGACATCATTGTGCGAGCGCCGAAAACCGTGCTGCAGCAGATATTGATAGCGTTCGGTATTCATTGCACATTGCTGGTCGGGTACGGCGACGATCAGACGCTCGTTCTGATCCTGTAAATATCCACAGGCTGTTTCGCGGGTAATGCCAAACTGCATCGTCATAAGGCGACCTGGGGCAATTGTCGTGTTATCCAAAAATCCTGGGGCATTTGCTGCTGCGCTGCCAGCTGCAGGCGGTTTAAAAAACTGTCCCGGTCGATTTCACAGGCCCCCAACGAGGTTAAATGTGGGTTGCTGACCTGGCAGTCGATCAATAAGCCGCCGGCTGCAGCAAAGTGTTCAGCAAAGACTTTTAAGGCAACTTTTGAGGCGTTGGTGTAACGGTGAAACATACTCTCACCACAAAAAGCGCGGCCCACCGCAATACCATAAAGTCCGCCAACCAATTGCCCGTCTAGCCATACTTCGACGGAATGTGCATTGCCCAGCTGATGCAGCTGTTGGTATGCATCTTTCATAGTATCGGTAATCCAGGTGCCTTCCTGATCAGAACGAATCTCAGCGCAGGCCTGGACAACCAACGCGAAGTTACGGTTAATGGTAACGCGCCAGTTTTCTTTACGCAGTGCTTTGCGCAAACTTTTTGAACAGTGGATGCTGTCGGGTAAAAAAACAGCACGGGGATCGGGTGACCACCAAAGGATCGGGTCATCGGCACCGAACCATGGGAAAATACCTTGCCGGTAGGCATGCATTAAGCGTGCGGGGGATAAATCTCCGCCAACCGCCAGCAGACCATTGGGTTCATGCAGGGCGGTTGCCGGAGGGGGAAAGCTGATTGAGCGACTGTTTAACTGAACTATCATAGGCGCTCAATCATAAGTGCTCAATCAGGGCCTTCATTGAGTTAACGCATCAAGGTAACGTTCGGCATCCAACGCAGCCATGCAGCCACTGCCAGCTGAGGTAATTGCCTGGCGATAGATGTGGTCCATTACGTCACCGGCGGCAAATACGCCGGGTACGCTGGTGGCAGTAGCATTACCTTCTGTACCACTTTGTACCTTAATATAGCCATTGAGCATATCCAGCTGACCATCAAAAATACCGGTATTGGGTTGGTGACCAATGGCAATAAAGCAGCCGGCAACGTCCAGCTCGCTGAAATCGCCGTTTTCAGTATCTTTAATGCGTACCCCGGTAACGCCCGTTTCGTCACCTAAAACTTCATCCAGCGTTTTGTTCAGGTGAAAGGTTACGTTGCCGTCACGCTCTTTATCACGCAGCCGGTCGACCAGGATCTTTTCAGCGCGGAAAGTATCACGGCGATGAATAACGTGAACTTCGCTGGCAATATTAGACAGATAAAGCGCTTCTTCAACAGCGGTATTTCCGCCACCGACAACGCAGACTTTCTGTTTTTTATAAAAGAAACCGTCACAGGTCGCACAGGCAGAAACGCCTTTACCCATAAACTCCTGCTCGGAATCAAGGCCCAGATATTTTGCCGAAGCGCCGGTGCTGATGATGACCGCATCGGCGGTGTACTCACCGGTATCACCGGTTAACCGGAACGGCCGCTGAGAAAAATCAACGCCACTAATATGGTCAAAAACCATTTCGGTGTTAAAACGTTCCGCATGTTGTTGCATACGAACCATTAAGTCGGGACCGGTCAGACCCTCTGGGTCGCCTGGCCAGTTTTCGACATCGGTGGTGGTGGTCAACTGACCACCTTGTTGCATACCGGTAACCAGTACCGGATCCAAATTAGCGCGAGCTGCATACACAGCGGCAGTGTAACCGGCCGGGCCTGAGCCTAAAATTAACAACTTACAATGTTTAGCTTCTGCCATCGGTAACTCCTAGATGTTTATTCTGCTGATTAACACGCTTAACCTTGTAATGCTTCACGCGGGTCCTGATAAGACAGTCCCAGTTGTTCACCCAGGTCATCATGCACCGCTTTATAGGTGATTTTGCCTTTGTGCATGTTAAGTCCACGCAATAGGTGTTCATTTTGCAGCATTGCTTTAACGCCTTGGTTCGCCAGAGCAATACCATAAGGCAGGGTTGCATTGTTAAGAGCAATGGTCGAGGTGCGGGCAACGCCACCGGGCATATTCGCTACACAGTAGTGCACCACATCATCGATAATGTAAACAGGATCCTGGTGAGTCGTTGCTTTTGAAGTCTCAAAACAGCCACCCTGGTCGATAGCTACATCAACCAGCACAGATCCGGGTTTCATATTACTGATGTTCTCGCGGGTCAGCAACTTAGGTGCTGCCGCTCCGGGAATTAATACCGCACCCACAACCAGGTCGGCTTCACGAGAGTATTTGTCAATGGCGTCAACAGTTGAGTAAACGGTTTTAACACGGCCGCTGAAAATATCGTCCAGTTCGCGCAGGCGCGGCAGTGAGCGGTCCAGAATAGTGACATCTGCGCCCATACCAATCGCCATCTTAGCGGCATTGGTACCGACAACACCGCCGCCGATGATCAAAACGGTACCCGGTGCTACCCCGGGAACGCCGCCCAGCAAGGTACCGCTACCGCCATGGGCTTTTTCCAGATAATGAGCGCCGGCCTGAACGGACATACGACCGGCCACTTCGCTCATTGGTGCCAGCAGTGGCAGACCGTTGCGATTATCGGTTACGGTTTCGTAAGCAATAGCGGTACACTTAGAGCGGGCCAAAAGCTCGGTCTGAGTCGGATCCGGCGCCAAATGCAAAAAGGTGTATAAGATTTGGCCTTCGCGCAACATCTTGCACTCGTCAGGCTGCGGTTCTTTTACCTTAACAATCATGTCGGCGCGGGCAAAGATCTCTTCGGCGGTGTCAACAATGCTGGCACCAGCTTCTAGGTACTGCTCGTTGGTAAAACCAATGGCGGCGCCACCGTTATTTTCGATAATAACATCGTGACCGTTCTCGACGTATTCGCGCACGGTTGAAGGAGTTAAACCGATGCGGTATTCGTGGTTTTTAATTTCTTTAGGTACACCAATCAGCATGTGACAGCCTCTAATTTTCAGTAATAACAAGAGTGAATTTCTGCGGCAGATTATAGACGGAAAATGGGCTGTATGACGCACTTTTTTTATAGTACTAATTAGTGTTATATTTTACCAACAGTGTTTTTTATAGATAAAAATTATGTTTGTTGCCGAAGAACCTGCAGAAATTACTATTGACCGAATTGACCGTAAAATATTGCGGCTACTTCAGCAAGACGGGCGTATATCGAACGTCTCTTTGGCCCGCCAGATAGGGCTTAGCGCCACGGCCTGTCTGGAACGGGTGCGTAAGCTCGAGCGCGAGGGGGTAATCGAAAGCTATCATGCGAAAATTAACCCGGCAAAGCTAGGCGCAAACCTAATGGTATTTGTCGAAATCACCCTGACCCGAACTTCGGCTGATGCTTTTGCCCAGTTCAGTACCGCCGCCCGTGAAACCGATGAAATACTGGAATGCCACCTGGTTGCCGGCGATTTTGACTTTCTGATAAAAGCCCGGGTGCCTGACATGCGTGCTTACCGTAAATTACTCGGGGAAACACTGCTGACTATGCCGGGTGTTGATGAATCGCGTACCTATGTAGTCATGGAAGAGGTCAAACAAGAAAATAAAGTCTTAGTAAAGGGCTAACATTCAGCGTCAGTTTCGCTACAATCACTGCAACCGCAGGATATAACGACAATAACAGGACTTTTTAAGCACACAATGACAGGTGTACAACGATTACTCGAAGCGGGTTTATTGATCAGCGGCGCGCTAGCCATTTTTATTTTTCTCGCGCTGGTCAGTTTTAATCCGGCTGATCCCAGCTGGTCTCAAACCGGCTTTGAAGGCAGCATTCATAACGCTGGCGGCGCCGTCGGCGCGTGGACTGCTGATGTGCTGTTATTCACCTTTGGTTTTGTTGCTTACCTGATACCCTTTGCCTTTGCCGGGCTGGGCTACCTGTTATTCCGCCAGACCCACAAGTTATTAGAGTTAGATTACCTGGCCGTAAGCCTGCGCCTGGTGGGGGCCTTATTGACCCTGATTGGCGCTTCGGCCTTAGCTTCAATCAATTTTAACGATATTTATTATTTTTCAGCCGGCGGCGTGCTGGGCGATGTTATTGCCGCTTCGGTAATGCCCTATCTGAACTTCGTCGGTTCAACGTTATTATTACTGACCTTTTTAGCAACCGGTATTACCCTGGTAACGGGTGTCAGCTGGCTGCAAATTGCCGATAAACTCGGCGAATGGACCATAAACGGTGTGCTATGGCTGGTGCAATGGCTACGGAACATTGTGCAACGTGAGAGCGATCACTCTACGGCCACCACCGCGGTGACCGAACAGACTAGCGCCGGCGAGGGGCTGTCAGATGAAGAGGTCACAGCAAGCAAAGCTGAACCGACGCTGAATCTGCCTTCCTTAAGTGCGATAGATACCGAGCATGAAGCCACCGATGAGGCCATCAGTGCGGTAGTGGCAAAGCAGGCAGTTGAACAGAGCGATGAGCCCTCCGAACAGAGTCCACAAGACGAACCGCCACGTTTTTCTAAACAAGCGGCCAGCAAAAAGCAGCAGTCCGATGGTGCCGTAGTCGCGAAACGACAATCCATTACCCCGGCCGAACCGCGGGCGAACGATCTGCCCCCACTGCCTTCGATTGAGTTACTTGACCGGCCCAACAAAACTGAACATCCCATTAGCCAGGAAGAGCTGGACCAGGTTTCCCGCACCGTGGAAGCTGTATTAAAAGATTTCGGTGTTGATGTGCGCGTAGCCCACGTGCAGCCTGGCCCGGTAATTACACGGTTTGAGTTGGATCTGGCGCCCGGGGTTAAGGTTTCAAAAATATCGAATTTGGCAAAAGACATTGCGCGCACCCTCTCTGCCATTGCCGTGCGGGTGGTGGAAGTTATTCCCGGTAAATCCTACGTCGGCCTTGAATTACCCAATAAGCACCGCGAAATAGTGCAGTTAAGTGAAGTCATTAATTGCGATGCTTTCCAAAACAGTACTTCACCGTTAACCATGATCCTGGGCAAGAACATTGCCGGAGGCCCGGTTATCGTTGATTTGGCGAAAATGCCGCACTTACTGGTGGCAGGGACCACGGGTTCAGGTAAGTCGGTCGGTGTTAACGTCATGATCCTGAGCCTGTTATATAAAAGCACACCGGAAGATGTGCGGCTGATTATGATTGACCCGAAAATGCTGGAATTGTCGGTGTATGAAGGCATCCCGCACCTGCTGACCGAAGTGGTAACCGATATGAAAGACGCAGCTAATGCGCTGCGTTGGTGTGTGGGCGAAATGGAACGCCGCTATAAACTGATGTCGGCGCTGGGTGTGCGCAATTTAAAAGGCTATAACGCCAAAGTGGTTGCCGCCCGGGAAGCCGGCGAGCCCCTTAAAGACCCGATCTGGAAGCCCGGTGATTCCATGGATGAAATGCCACCCGAGCTGGAAAAGCTGCCCAATATCGTGGTGGTAATTGACGAATTCGCCGACATGATGATGATTGTCGGTAAAAAAGTTGAGGAATTAATTGCCCGCATCGCCCAAAAAGCCCGTGCCGCCGGTATTCACCTGGTGCTGGCCACGCAACGGCCGTCAGTGGATGTAATTACTGGCTTAATTAAAGCGAATATTCCAACCCGTATTGCCTTTCAGGTATCTTCGAAGGTGGATTCGCGGACCATTCTGGACCAGCCCGGCGCTGACCAGTTGCTGGGGCAGGGTGATATGCTGTATTTACCGCCGGGCAGTGGTTCGCCGGTACGTGTGCACGGTGCTTTTGTTGATGACCATGAGGTACATGCGGTGGTTGCCGACTGGAAAAAACGCGGTTCACCCAACTATCTGGACGAAATTTTATCCGGAGACCAGGGCGAGGAAGCACTGTTGCCCGGAGAGCAAAGTGAGGATGAAGATGGCGAGTCGGATCCGCTTTATGATGAGGCAGTGGCCTTTATTACCGAATCGCAGCGGGTCTCGGTGTCCAGTGTACAGCGAAAATTCCGGATTGGTTACAACCGGGCGGCACGCATTGTCGAACAAATGGAGCTATCAGGTGTCGTAACCAGTGCCGGTAATAACGGTCAACGTGAAGTGCTGGCACCACCACCGGTACGTTAGTTTCATGATAAGGAATCAACATGGTTAAAACTCTGCTAACCGCCGCCCTTGTGTCCAGCCTGCTGCCTGTATCAGCCGCGGTGGATGCAGCGACTGCAGATACCGAATTAAGCGCGCGCCAGGAACTGCAAAATCGTCTGCAGCAAATGCAAAGCCTGTCGGCTGACTTTACCCAGACGGTAACGGCTGCCAACGGTGAAACACTGCAGCAGTTAACCGGCGAGCTGGCAATTAAGCGCCCTGCTCAGCTGCTGTGGCAAACCGATCCACCCGATGACACCTTGATGATTGCCTCCGGGGAGACAGTCTGGTACTACAACCCCTTTGTCGAGCAAGTGACCCTGTACCATCAGTCCGACATAGCGGCTAACAGCCCAATGTTGCTTTTACTTACCGGTACTCAGGAGCAATGGCAGGATTACCAGGTTAGTGAGCCCGAAGCCGATTATTATACGGTTCGGGACAACGAAGCCGACAGCGAATTACGCTTAAGGTTTGACCAACAACAGTTATCCAGCATTTGGCTGCGCCAGCAGCAGGGGGACATTATTGAAATTAACCTGGCTGAAGTACAGCTAAACCCGCAGCTGAGTCCGGATAAGTTTGAGTTTACAGTACCCGATGGGGTCGAGGTTGATGACCAGCGCTAACCAGAGCCTTAATTTCAGCCCCGACTTTCAGCCGCTGGCGGCCAGGTTACGGGCAAAAAACCTGGATCAGTACGTTGGCCAGCAACACCTGCTGGCAAGCGATAAGCCGTTGCGTAGTGCGATTGAGCAGGGACACTTGCATTCAATGATCCTGTGGGGGCCGCCAGGCACCGGTAAAACCACGTTAGCAGAGCTGATTGCGGTCCACGCTAATGCAACGGTTACCCGCCTAAGCGCGGTTACCTCAGGTGTTAAAGACATTCGCCAGGCAATTGATGAGGCGAAAACACGGGCGCAGCAGCAGGGTACACGAACGTTGCTGTTTGTGGACGAAGTACATCGTTTTAATAAAAGCCAGCAGGATGCATTTTTACCGCACATTGAAGACGGTACCGTCGTATTTATCGGCGCAACGACTGAAAACCCCGGCTTTGAACTGAATAACGCACTGTTGTCCAGAGCTCGTGTATACCGCTTACAGGCGTTAACAAAGGACGATTTAGAGCAGCTGCTACAGCGCGCGCTGACTGATACAGAAAGAGGCTTGGGCAGCCGGCAGCTGCAGTTAGACGAACAAGCCAGAGCAAAGTTGCTGGATTTAGCCGGCGGTGATGCCCGTCGCCTGCTTAACTACCTGGAAGTAGTAGCCGATTATCTGCCGTTAGATGAACAACAGGTAACGGTTGAGATGGTCACTGATGCGATTGGCGAAAAAGCCACTGACTTTGATCATCAGGGTGATCATTTTTACGATATTCTGTCCGCGTTTCATAAATCGGTGCGCGGGTCATCGCCCGACGGAGCATTGTTTTGGTACGCCCGTTTATTAGTTGGTGGCGGCGATCCGCTGGTAATTGCCCGGCGGCTGCTGGCGATTGCCTCAGAAGATATTGGTAATGCCGATCCCCGCGCCATGCAATTGGCATTAAACGCCTGGGATACCTTTCACCGGGTTGGTCCGGCTGAGGGCGAGCGGGCCATTGCCCAGGCTGTTATTTACTGCGCCTCGGCAGCGAAAAGTAATGCTGTTTATAACGCCTTTAAGCAGGCCCTGAAGGCTGCCAAAGAATACGGCGATGCGCCGGTACCGGAACACTTGCGTAACGCACCCACCCAGGTTCATAAAGACCAGGGCTATGGGGCGGATTATCGCTACGCGCATAATTACCCCAACGCTTATGTGGCCGGTGAGCAGTATTTACCCGATGCCCTGGCCGGTACGCGTTTTTATCAGCCTAATGAACGCGGCCTGGAAATAAAAATTAAAGAAAAGCTCATTCGCTTGCAGCAGCTGGATGAGCGCAGTCCGTGGGCAAGAGGGCGGGACAATGACTCATCTTAGCGCTTTTTTTTGGGTGGCTCTGGGTGGTGCTCTGGGTGCAGGAGCACGCTACGCGGTCAGTTTAGCGCTAATCAGTCACGCCCCGCGGTTCCCTTTTGCGACGTTGACCGTTAACATAATAGGCTCTTTTTTGTTGGGCTTGTTGCTTGCTTATACCCAGCAACAGTCGGTAGCAGATAGTTGGCGGCTGTTTATTGGTGTCGGCTTGCTTGGCGCCTTTACCACGTTTTCGACTTTTTCCGTCGAAGTGGTATCCATGATGGCGCAGGGCGAGCTGGCAAAAGCCATGCTGCACGTTGGTCTTAATGTAATACTTTGTGTCGCGGCGGTCGTTGTCGCGATGATGTTGATGAACAGTTTGTTGAATATCTCAGTTAAGTAGGACACTCATGCTAGACGCGAAATATTTCCGCGAAGAATTAGAACAGACGACTGAACAGCTAAAAACACGGGGTTTCGAGCTGGATGTCGATACCGTGCAGAAGCTGGAGCAACAGCGTAAGCAAATACAGGTGCGCACAGAGCAACTGCAGGCAGAGCGTAACAGCCGCTCGAAAGCCATTGGTAAAGCAAAAGCCGCCGGTGAAGATATTCAACCCTTACTGGATGCGGTGAGTGATCTGGGTGATCAGCTGGATGTTGCCAAAGAAGAATTAAAATTGGTACAGCAGCAGCTGCAGGACATCATTATGGGGGTCCCAAACCTTCCTGCTGAAGGTGTCCCGGTTGGCACCGACGAAGAGCAAAACGAAGAAATCGCAAGCTGGGGCGAGCCGCGTCAGTTTGATTTCGAGGTTAAAGACCACGTTGATGTCGGCGAAAACTTGGCTCAGGGGCTGGACTTTGAAACCGCAGCCAAGCTAACCGGCGCCCGGTTTGTGGTGATGCGCGGCAGCATTGCCCGGTTACATCGTGCGCTAACGCAATTTATGCTCGACTTGCACACCGACCAGCACGGTTACAGCGAAACTTATGTGCCTTACATGGTCAACCATGATTCCCTGTACGGCACCGGTCAGTTACCTAAGTTCGGTAAAGATCTGTTTCATATCGAAGGCGAATCACAAGATCAGATCCCAATGTCACTGATACCCACGGCAGAAGTACCGCTGACCAATATGATGCGTGACGAAATTGCTGACGAAGAGTCACTGCCTTTTAAATTAACCGCACATACACCTTGCTTCCGCAGCGAAGCCGGCTCTCATGGTCGGGATACCCGTGGTCTTATCCGTCAGCATCAGTTTGATAAAGTGGAACTGGTGTGGATGGTTAAACCAGAAGATTCAATGGATGCGCTGGAGCAACTAACTTCGCACGCTGAAGCGGTGCTGCAGAAACTGGAATTGCCGTACCGGAAGATGCTGTTGTGTACCGGTGACATGGGCTTTGGAGCCACCAAAACTTATGATCTGGAAGTCTGGTTACCGGCTCAGAACGCTTACCGTGAAATCAGCTCCTGCTCTAACATGGGGGATTTTCAGGCGCGCCGCATGCAAGCCCGTTTCCGTCGTAAAGGTCAGAAGAAACCGGAATTACTGCACACCCTTAATGGTTCAGGGTTAGCAGTAGGCCGCGCTTTAGTAGCAGTGCTGGAAAACTACCAGCAAGCCGACGGCTCGGTTATCGTGCCGGACGTATTACGTCCTTACATGGGCGGGCTGGAGCGTATCAGCGGTTAAATACACTTAGCCGGTTTAGGCAGCCCGGCAATACGGGTTGCCTGCTTAGCCGGTCCTTTTGGGAACAGCTTATAAAGGTAACGGCTGTTGCCTTTATCCTCGCCCAGTTGTTTCTTCATGGCTTTAACCAACACCCGCATGGCGGGGCTGGTATCAAATTCTTTGTAAAAATTCTGCACAAAGTAAACCACTTCCCAGTGCGCAGCGGACATTTCAATATTTTCTAATTGCGCAATATGCAAAGCCAGCGGTTCGCTCCAGTCATCCAGGTGCGCAAGGTATTGGTGTTTATCGGTTTCGTAGTGCTTGCCGTTAAATTCAATCATTGTTACTACCAGGTCAGTTGCTGCGGACAGTCTAACACCAACGTCAGCCATTGTTTATCGTCCAGTGGTTCGACGTAATCCGGCAGCGGGGCTAGGGATGACTCTTCGCTCAGGCTGTAAATAGCGTTGTTGCAGACGCGTTCCGCCGGTAACCCCGTTAAAGCGGTATCGGTTAGCAGTATTTTATCATTCGCTGCTAGCAATTGTCCGTGTTGCTGAAGCCAGCTTGTCAGTGTTTGATGTCTTATCCAGTGCAGTGTCATGAAAACTGTAAAACCTCATTGTAGCGGCTTAGATGTTCCGCAAGTTGTTGGCTTGATAACATCTCGATATCCAGCTGATGGGGATTGCTCAGCGGTTCATCAGTAAAAACCAGAATAGGCTCTGCATCCAGCAGTTCCAGCATTGCATAGCGTTTACTGGGATTATCGCTGATACAGTCTACCGCATCGTTTGCTAATATCAGCTGCACCGACTGATCCATGCTGGCCATGGCTAAAGCCACATCCAATGCCTCGATTGCTGCATCGCTATTAGCGGCGGTTTGTAGAATTGCAGTGCGTTTTGTCATGTACGCAGGCTCCGGGCTAAAATTGTAAAGTACGATCGGCCTCGGCCATCGCCGCAACCAGAGCGGTTAAACCCGAATCTTCAAAGCCTTCGGCAAAGTCATTAATATCGAGCCGCTCAGCGACCGTATGACAGACAATTAATGGCACCTGATGTTGTTGCGAAAAGCTTTGCCATTGTTGTTGCAGTGCTTTGCCGTTGGCGTTCAGGTTATTGCGCGCATGATCAACCGACTGTCGGTAAAAGAACACACAGTTCAGTTCATGGCCTGCGCGTACTGCTTGCCCGGCAAAGCGCAAGGCACGCTCGCTAAACGACGGCTCATTGATACTGCGTTGCAAAACCAAACACAATTTACTCATCGGTTATCTCAAGTTTCTGAATGAACAAACAAAAACGCCCCGCAGTGCGGGGCGTTTGTAAACTCGGTTTAGCTGCCGTGCTTTATTCGTTGCCACCAAACGCCATCAGTAATGATAGCAAGTGAACGAACAGGTTATAAAGCGAAACATACAGGGTAACAGTAGCCATAATATAATTACGCTCGCCACCATGAATGATTGCGCTGGTCTGCCACATAATCAACATCGCCATTAACGGGATCATGATAGCGGATATGGCCAACTGCAGCGCAGGCATCTGGAAGAAGAAGTTAGCGATCATGGCAACAAAGACCATGATGATACCGGCCATTACCACGCCGCCCAGTTTTGACATATCTTTTTTCGTGGTTAACACGTAAGCCGAGGTGGCAAAGAAGGTCAGGGCAGTGCCGCCTAATGCAGTTGCTACCATCTCACCGCCACCTGGCATCGATAACGCCATATTCAGTAGCGGGCCTAAGGTATAACCTAAGAAGCCGGTTAGGGCGAAGGTAAAGACAATACCTAAAGCGCTGTCTTTGGTTTTATGAACCGCAAACAGTAAGCCAAAATAAGCAACCAGCGTTAAGATGAAGCCAGGGTAGGGCAGGTTCATCATGGTGCTGATGGTTGCCGTAATGGCACTGAACGCCAGTGTCATCGCGAGCAGTGAATAGGTATTTCTAAGTACTTTGTGGACGGCCAGTGTCGATTCTTGCTGACCGACATAAGTCTGACTGCGATCGTTCATAGTTATCTCCGTGGTTTACGACTATTTATAAGACTCTTTCTTAGCTAAAAAGTTTCTGTTCGAGCCGATGAATTCATTACCACCGATACTACCGTACAATCAGGTCTTATGGGTAGTCATTCTGAACTCAATTTTGTCGATAAATGGCAGGTTATGGATGAAATAGCGTCAGTTTGTCTATTTAGTCACCAAACAAGCTGAAAACTGCTCTTTTGTTTAAATTTTTACTTTACAAGCGAATCGCAGCCCTTTAATATTCGCTTCGTCTTAACGGGGAACACCCGCAAGACAAAACGGAGAGGTGGCAGAGTCCGGTTGAATGCACCTGACTTGAAATCAGGCGTGGGTTCATACCCACCGGGGGTTCGAATCCCTCCCTCTCCGCCAAATTCAGAGCAAAAAGGCCTACTCAACGAGTAGGCCTTTTTGTTTTTTAGCACAGTGAAAATATCGACAAATTGCCGGTTGCTGATATATTAAGCAAAAACGGAATTTGTTATGAATACGTTACCGCCAGCCACATGTAAAAACTGTGATGCCCAGCTTCAGGGCGAATTCTGTCATCACTGCGGACAGCAGGATAAACGGTACCTGCGTAGTATTTTTGCGGTGCTGGGTGATTTGTTCGGCGAACTCGGTCACTGGGATTCGCGTTTTTACCGCACCTTAACCGGTTTAATGTTTAAGCCGGGTTTTTTATCGCTGCAGTTTTTTAAAGGCCGCCATGCCTCCTATGTTCCGCCGCTGCGGCTGTACTTTTTTATCTCTTTAATCGCGTTTTTAGTTTTAACCTCGTTAATAGATGTACAGTTTAGAGAATTACAGCAAAGCGAACAGCAACAATTAGCGGAAGCACAGAAACAGCTGGATGAGCAACTGGTAAACCCGCTAACGCCGCTGCTGGACGAAAACGGCCAGCTGAAGCCGCCGAAAGTCCAGTTACAAGGACTTGAAGTGCTCGGCATCAGCGAGCAAACCGAGGCTGAATTAGAGCAGAAGGTGCAAAGCCTACTAGAAAATCCTCAGCAGTTCGGCAAAAAGCTTATGTCCATGACGCCCCAGATGATGCTGGTCATGTTGCCGTTCTGGGCGCTTTTCTTGAAGTTATGCTATGTATTCAGCCGCCATTACTACCTCGAGCACTTAACGGTAGCTTTGCACACTCACGCTTTTATCCTGTTGTCACTGATGCTGGTGACCATCATCGGAAGCCTGGCAGACGTGATTGCCGGCCTGGGTGCCGGTGGCTGGGCAGACATTAGTAGTCATCTTGTACAGACAGTAATTTTTGCCTGGATCATTGTCTATTTATTGTTAACTCAAAAAAACGTCTATCAGCAAGGTTGGCCCTTGACGCTGATTAAGTTTTTGTTTTGCGCCATCGGTTACATCATTTTGTTAGCCATATTTTTTGCCTTAATGATTGTTGTTGGTATTCTTAACTCATGAATCAAACCCGTGTTTAAATAAGGACTTTTATGAGTTTTAGCAGCACCCTGGCTCAAATTAGCAGCGACAAGAATGATCAGGTAATAGAACTGCCGACCGGCTGGGCCCAGGGCAGAGCTTTTTTTGGTGGCTTCAGTGCCGCGCTGGCCGCACAATTTTTACGTCAACAGTTTTCAGACGATTACCATTTACGCAGCCTGAGTCTATCCTTCGTGGCTCCGGCAGAGCCTGGCGAGGCGCAACTGAGCTATCGAGTATTACGGCAGGGGAAGTCGGTGATACAGGTTGCCGTTGAGCTGCAGCAACAGGGCGACGTTATGCTGGCCGGGCTGGCAAGTTTAGGTAAAGCGCGTCAGTCGCAGGTTCAAGTAGCCGGCGAAACACCTCCGGATCTAAAAACCGTTAACGACGGTCCGGGCTTGCCAGAAGCCGATATTGTTCCGGAATTTGCGAAAAACTTTGATTACCGTATCACCTCCGGCGGCATGCCCTTTAGCGGCCAGCCCGGCAGAACATTTGGTGGCTGGGTGCGCTTTCGCGATGAACAACAGCCGTTATCGACGGCGGCAATTTTAGCCCTTGTAGACGCCTGGCCGCCGGCGGTACTGCCGCATCTGGATAAACCGGCGCCTGCCTCATCATTAACCTGGACGATCGAGTTTCCGGACCTGCCTTTGCAGGACTTTTCAACCCATGACTGGTTTCAGTACGAGGCCTTTATTGAACATGCCGGCGATGGTTATGGTCACAGTCGCGCCGGTTTGTGGAGCGACCAGGGGCAGCTGATTGCCATTAGCCGACAGACCTTTACGGTGTTTGCCTGACGCTCTGCAGTGCGGGGTTCAGCCAGAATCCCGGTAACTTTTAAGCTGAAGCTAAGCGACTGAAAAAGTAAAAATCCTGCTTGCAGATTATAGGATTTCGTTAAATGTTTATTGGTGATGTCGCAGAGTGTCGGTGGTACTGACATCGGAACGGATGTTTTCGTTGATGGATTATTTAACAAGGAAGAGTTTAATGAACCACATTATTTTAGCTATCTCTAATCCTGTGATCAGTGCCGGCATGGCGTCTATCCTGCATAACGGCCTAAGCCACAGTATTGAAACAGTCACCTCTTTGCTACAGCTACGGACAGCCTGTAACAAGCACGATGATGCCATTGTGGTGCTGTGCAGCCGGCTGGGTGCCGATGGCACCGTCGAAGCCTGGCGGCGGCTGGCCCGGCGGTATAAAGAACTGCGCTTGATCCTATGGGGCAAAGGTTATCAGGATATTCTGGACTTTCAGTGCAGTGTACCGCAGGTTGACGGCTATCTGCTCGAGTCCAGCAGCGGCCACGAGCTTAAAGACGCTGTAATGGCGCTAAAAAACGGTGGCGTTTATGTCGCCGCTCCGGTGGCACGTTATTTTGTCCAAAACCCTCACCTGAATCACAACACCCCAATAATCAATAAACTCAGTGAGCGGGAGCTGCAGGTCGCGCAAATGATCAGCCGCGGACTTAAAGTGTCCGAGATCGCAAACTACCTAAACATCAGCAGCAAAACCATCAACACCTTCCGTTATCGAATTTTTTCAAAACTTGGGGTGCAGGGTGATGTACAATTGGCACATCTCGCCATTAACAGTGGTCTAGTCGAAGTAAATCAACTCAGGAATTATGACAGCGACTTTTGATGCAGAAAACTTTTTACGTCACCTGACTCATCAACCCGGTGTTTACCGCATGTACGATGAGGCAGGTGAGGTAATTTATGTCGGAAAAGCAAAAGACTTAAAAAAGCGCGTAGCCAGCTATTTTCGTGACAAGGTAGACCGGGTTAAGACTCAGGTACTGGTTAAACAAATAGCGGATATGGACGTCACAGTAACCAATACCGAAGCCGAAGCGCTGATTTTAGAAAATACGTTCATTAAAAAATACCGTCCCCGGTATAACGTACTGCTGCGCGATGATAAATCTTACCCTTATATTATTCTGACCGATCATCAGCATCCGCGACTGGGCTTTCACCGCGGCGCACGCCGTGCCAAAGGTGATTATTTCGGGCCGTTTCCTAACGGTGCTGCGGTACGTGAAAGCCTGCGCCTTATGCAAAAAATCTTTCCGGTGCGCCAATGTGATGATTCGTACTACCGGGCCCGCAGCCGGCCCTGCCTGCAGCATCAGCTGCAACGTTGCCTGGCGCCCTGTGTAAATATCTGCAGTGATGAAGAATACGACGAGCAGGTGCGCTTTGCGAAACAGTTTTTAAACGGCAAAAACCAGCAGGTTATTGATGAACTGGTTACCAAAATGGAACAGGCCAGCGAGTCACTGGATTTTGAGCGTGCGGCCCGCTACCGTGACCAGATTGTGATGTTGCGTCGTGCTCAGGAGCGAAATTCAGTCACCGGTTCGCAGCAGGAACTGGACGTCATTGGTCTGGCGCGGGGTAACGGTATGGTCACCATCCAAATGCTGTTTGTTCGTGATAACCATCTGCAAGGCAGCCGCAGTTACTTTCCTAAAGTACCGGCGGATACGCCCGATGATGAGCTGTTGCGCGCATTCTTGCTGCAGTTTTATCTATCGGACACGGCCGGGCGTAAAGTTCCCTCGGAAATCGTTTTACCTAATGATGTGGCGAACGATGAAGTCTTGGGCCAGGTGATGGGGCAGGCGCTGAACAAAAAAGTACGCTTATTGCAAAACGTCCGGGGTGAGCGTAAACAATACCAGCTACTGGCGCAAAAAAATGCGGTTAATGCACTGGAAAGTAAACTGAACCAGCAAAGCACCATGAACCGCCGCACTCACGCACTCGAGCAAGTCCTTGAGCTGGGAGTGCCGATACAGCGCATGGAATGTTTTGATATCAGCCATACCATGGGCCAGCAGACAGTCGCCTCTTGTGTGGTTTTTGATCAGAATGGCCCCAAAAAAGCCGATTATCGGCGCTACAATATCGAAGGTATTACCCCGGGCGATGATTACGCGGCCATGGCAAAAGCTCTGGCTAAGCGCTATGAGAATGCTAAAGAAGCTGGCAATATACCGGATATTTTGTTTATTGACGGCGGTAAAGGGCAGCTGGCTCAGGCCGAAAAGTACTTTGCCGACTGGGGTAAAGAAGCGCCGCTGCTGATTGGTGTTGCAAAAGGAGAGTCGCGTAAACCCGGCCTTGAAACTTTGATTATGGCCGGCAGTCACGAAACCATCCCGCTGAATAAAGACGCCAGCGCGTTACACTTGATACAGCACATTCGCGATGAATCGCACCGTTTTGCCATTACCGGCCATCGGCTTAAGCGCGGCAAAGCGAAAAGAACATCCAGCTTGGAACAGATTGAAGGGATAGGGGCGAAACGCCGGCAAAAAATATTAAAAAATCTGGGTGGATTACATGAGGTAAAAAACGCTAGTATTGAGCAGTTGGCGAAGGTGCCGGGCATAAGCCGGGCGTTAGCGGAAAAAATTTATTATTCATTTAGAGATGAGTAAAAGCTTACAAGGACATAGTGGATAATGAAGTGGAACATCCCGAATACGTTGACCAGCTTTCGGATTGCCCTGATTCCGGTTTTTCTGATTGTTTTTTATCTGCCCTTTGCCGAAGCTCGATTTTGGGCGGCGTTTATCTTTCTAGTCGCCGCTCTTACCGACGCACTGGACGGTTACGTAGCCCGTAAATTCGACCAGTTTACCGAGTTTGGCGAGTTTCTCGACCCGGTAGCCGATAAAGCCATGGTAGTGGCCGCGCTGGTGGTGGTCGTCGAAGATTATAATGCCTGGTATATTACCATCCCGGCGCTGGCCATGATTTGTCGTGAACTGATCGTCAGCGCACTGCGTGAATGGATGGCACAGCGGGGCAGCCGCTCCGTGGTGGCAGTATCCAATCTGGGAAAATTTAAAACCATTGCGCAAATGGTGGCGCTGATTGGCTTACTGTGGAACGCCAACGCCATTATTTTCTGGCTGGGCTTGCTGTCATTTATCGCTGCTTTTATTCTGACATTGTGGTCAATGTGGGAATATTTGCGCGCTGCAGGCAAGCAATTGACTGAAAATTAACTGCTTTGCCGCAAAAATAGCCAAACAGTCATAAAATCGAAAAAAAGTCATTGACTGAAAACGAATAGACAGTAGAATGCCACGGCAGATGACGGTGCGGGAATAGCTCAGTGGTAGAGCACAACCTTGCCAAGGTTGGGGTCGCGAGTTCGAATCTCGTTTCCCGCTCCAAACATCGGCGGGTTGGCAGAATGGCTATGCAGCGGATTGCAAATCCGTGGATCTCGGTTCGACTCCGGGACCCGCCTCCATTGTTCGAGAACACTTCTATAAAGTGCCCGGGTGGTGGAATTGGTAGACACAAGGGATTTAAAATCCCTCGATCGTAAGATCGTGCCGGTTCAAGTCCGGCCCCGGGCACCAATTCCGATTTATATCTTGTTGTAGCTTGCGTCCTGACGCAAGAAAACCATGCCATAATCAAAACCCAGAATTCCAGGATCATTCCAAAAGGCCGCTAACGCGTCATGTTCCTCTCTAGAGAGAGCTGGCCTGCGGTGTCTATTTTAGCGGTAAAGAACTCGATTATGCTTTTGAATAGCTGGTTGCAGAGCTAGGCGCCGTTATTTTGTGTGGTGACTTTGGTGTACACCTTGGGCCAAAAAAGAAAACCCAGCTTATTCTCACTCTTGTTGATGTTATTGAGCTTTGTTCTGGTCGCTTCTGTCAATCAATTGAAAATAAGAAAAGCCGGGGAGTCGGAGGGTCAAGGCGTTAAGGCGTATCCTTGAGCGTTTTAGTAAAAGTTGAATATGACAACGTCTGTTGTCGTGTACTGACTTGGTTGCGACCATTGTTTTTACTCGCGTAGAGCGCTTTATCCGCGGCTTCGACAAGCTCTGAAGCGTCAATTTCAGCAGGTAAGTCATTTGAACAAACACAGCCCGCTGACAGTGTGCAGCAGAACGTTTGGTTATCTGCCAAAAATTTTATTTCACTAAACGCTATTCGTATAGCATCAACTATTTTAACCGCTTCATGTTCATGAGTGTTTGGCAAAATAACCAAAAACTCTTCGCCCCCGTAACGGCCAACAATGTCAGTTTGCCGAAACCGGTGACGTAGCAAGGCAGCGAGCGATGCGATAACCGTATCGCCAGTCGAGTGACCGTAAGTATCATTAACACGTTTGAAGTAATCGATATCCAGCATAACAATAGATATGGGACTTTCGTCGCGACGAGCCCGCATTAGTTCTCGTTCTGCGTGCTCCTTAATGGTGGCGTGTTTTAATAGACCTGTTAGCCCGTCCTTACAGATTAACTGCTCCAGATTTCTCGCACGTTGAACTCTTGAACGAATCGAGGAAATCAAACGTTCGTTCGAGATAGGTTTTACTAAAAAATCATCGGCATCAAACAGCAGTGCTTCGGTCTGTTTTTCGAGATTTCGCTCGGCTGAAAGGTACACAATAGGAAGGCTTTCAAATTGCACATTTTGGCGAACTAACAACGCTATATCTATACCGGAGTACTCCGGCATTTCCATATCAAGCAGCAGCAATTCAGGCCGAAACTCATTCAGTTCTGAGACAATATTTTTGACTTCGTGAAGTATATTAACCTGCATCCCTTGCGATTCTAGCTCTAACTTCATTAGTGAGCAGAGTTCCTTGTCATCATCAATTAGCATGACACGAGGTTGTGCGGACTTCTTCTCGTTGACTACCGCCTCTAAATGGCTGACTAGTTCTGATAGGTCGACAGGCTTCTTTAAAAAGCTTGTTGCGCGAATTTTAGCGGCTTTTATTCGCTGATCAAAGGCATCGTTTTCAGACACGATGATAAGCCCTTTAGGGGCTCCTTCTGTAGTTGTGAAAAGTGTTTTGAAATCTGCTGCGGCATTGAATGGATGGCCGTCCAAATCAATAATAGTTGCATCCGGCCAGCCTACTTTATCCGCTAACTTAAGTGCTTCTTTCAGGGTTACGGTGTTTATTTTAAAGTTGAAGTTTACAAGCTGCTTCGAAAATTGGGCGGCAAATTGTTCGTTTTCTCCAATGAGCCATACTTTGTCTTCATGTGCCGAACGGGACGGATTACTTTTCTGAGGCGTTTTATCAGTGCTCGGAGACTGACTAGAAGAGGATGCATTATCAACACCGGTTCCATCTAACAGCTGACAAAGATGCGTGACATCATTACTAATTAGTTTAATGACCGTGTCTTGCCCTAACTGACTTGCCGACTCTTTTAATTGTTCGTCAATACGACGTGCTTCTTCGCTAATTTTATCAAAACCGAAAGTTCCTGCAGAGCCGCTGATTGAGTGCAGTATAAGATGTATCTCATCAGCTCTTTGATAGGCGTTAGTAAGGCTCAATCCGTCTATTAGAGAAGTTAGTTTCGACTTATCTGACACCAGGCGTTCTTTGTACTGATCCCGGATGGCCTGGATTTCAGTCTGTAGCTCTTCAGGTGCATTATGGTTGCTCATGAGCGCGACTCCAAATGTCTTTTAGTTGGCTCGGTAACGTCATTGGGTCGAAAGGTTTGGCGATGACGTCCTGTGCACCGAGCTCTTTTAGCTCTTTAACTTCAGAGTTTAAAACTTTGGCTGTGAAAAATACCACGGGTGTATCATCTAATAGACCTCTCTTTTTAAGTTCCTTCAGAGTATGAGGCCCATCCAGGTCAGGCATCATAACGTCCAACAACACCAAGTCGGGTTTAAAGTCAGCTATTTGCTCAATTGCCTCGTAGCCCGATGAGCAGATGAGGGATTTAAAACCGCCGACTTTTTCCAGCGACAGCTTTGCAATTGACTGGATGTCTGGTTCGTCATCCACCAGTAAAACCCGTTTTAACTCAGACATGGGGTCTCCTATTCTCATTGTTGCCAGCGAGTTTATCGATCAACTCAACGAATTTGGTACGCGTGAAGTTTGCTTTATCCATAATCGCATCGACACGGTGTCAATGGCCATTAATTTTGATCCACTTTTGGCCAATAAAATTGACCCACCTGCGATCAGGTTTTGCTGACTTTTTCCTTCAGTCGATAGCTTTCTCCTCCAAGCATAAATATGTGTGAGTGATGGATGACCCGGTCGATGATCGGTACTGCAACATTGTCATCATGGAAGAACTCACCCCAACTGGTAAAATCTTTGTTCGTCGTCAAGATGATAGACCGATACTCGTACAAGCTATTGATTAGCTGGAACAAGTTGTAACGCGACTGCCTCGACATAGGTAAGTAACCCAGCTCATCAATGATAATGAGGTCATATTTGCTTAGCTGTGTGAGCCGCTTTTTCAGTTCGCCTTTCATTTCGGCAAGTTCAAGCTCTTCTACCAGCGTTAATGCGTTTCTGAACAGAACTTTGTATCCGGCCTGGATTGCCTCATGACCGATCCCAATGGCCAGGTGGGTCTTTCCCACACCCGGAGGGCCAATAAAAATGACGTTGTTGCGTTCATCGATAAAGCTAAAGTCAAGTAACCCATTGATTTGACGCTTGGTTACTGTGGTCTGGTGCCGATAATCAAATAAGTCGAGACGCTTTTCTTTTGGGAACTGCGCTTGTTTGTAATGGCGTTTTATTCGGTTTACGTTGCGCTGAGTGATTTCATGCGATACTAACGACTCGGCGAAGCTTAAATAGGACTCTTCATTGGCTTCAGCCGTGGCCACCAGAGTGGCCAACTGGCCTGCTGCTGCACCCAGCCGTAGGCTACGAAGCTGCTTAGCGATATTGTCTAACTGGTTCACGATAGGCTCCGCTGCGCGTTAACATGACTGATGCCTCGGTACATACTTAAGTCGATGCTCACCGGACTATCCGCCTCATCATCAGCCATACGCCCGCGCTGCTCGGCGCTGAGCCATGCATCGATATGGTCACGCATCTTGCTGGCGGTTAAGTCTTCACGCTCGAGCAAGTGAGCTGTAAGTGCCTCGGGCAATTCTCCGTAGTGCTTTAATACATCCAGAGCACCGCGTAATTGGTCTTTATAAAACCGAGGCATGGTTACTTTGAACTGTGCCGCAATTGCACAGCCAACATCGATACCGAGACGTTCATTGAGACATGCTTCAAGCGCTTCTGCCGCCTGAGTTTTATCGCGGTAATGGTCACGGTTTTTGATAATAAGACCTTTATCAAGGCTGACAGTATGCTGGCCAATAAGCTCACTGGTGGCAGGATCGAGCAAGAGCAGTTGGCCATTGGCCTCACTGACACCAACCCGGCTTTGTTGCCATTCCATAGGCACCGAGTACTTGTTCGAGACCCAGGATATCAACCCCGTTTTGTCGACTTTTCGTGTTTGCATGGGCGTGTTGTCTAAACTGCCCATCGCTGCGTTATAGTGGTTCATGAATGACCGCTCCGAGCGGTCATAATAGCTCTGCGGCCGCTCTTTGGTGGTGCCATGCACTCGGATGTTGGCTACTTCATTCAGCCAATCAAGGGTATAAGCCCGAAGCTCTGCTTCACTGCGGAACGACTCACCATACAGGCAGTCTTGTTTGACGTATTTAACTGCTGCTTCAACCTTACCTTTGCTCTCCGGATCAAAGCCCTCACAAGCATGAATATGGAATGATGCCGCCGTGGCATAATGCGCGAAGCGTTGATTGAGTTTGAGCTCGCGATATTCTTCGCTCAGTACCACCAACTTAGTTTGGTCGTAAACGCACTCTTCGGTGACACCGCCGAAGTAGCGAAACGCTTCGTCATGCATCTCAATAAAGCGCTGCGTATTCAGGGGCTGCAAGGAAAGGCCTACATACATAAGGCGGCTGTATGAGAGCACAAATGCAACAAAGTAAACCGTGTGTGGCTTACCATTTATGAGTACGCCACGAAGCTCGCCGGGATCGACCTGGCACTGCACACCGGGAACAGTTTCGATGATCGGTTCATAATAACGATACTGACCGACAGCAACCTCTGCTTTTAGATTTTGTACGTAACGGCGCATGCTGCGCTCAGAGATCGGTAATTTACCAACCTTTCTGGTTAAGCGGCGCATAAGCTTTACTGCGGACAACTTGGGGTAATCTTTAAGCTGGTTAATCAGGTAATCACGATAGGCATCAAGCCACTTTTCACGCGAGGTATCTTCCATCATGACGCTGATGCCTTGAACGTCCATCGTTAAATATTTTTTCACGGTGTTGCGCGAAATACCCAACTCACGGCTAATTGCACGAATTGATAGCCCCCGGCCTTTGTCGTGCATCGCTTTTATTTTGTGTATCACTGTCCACTCCTTCAACGTGCCGTCCCCGCTTTGCTAGTTGAGCTGAGAACGGTACAGAAAAATATGGCCGAAGCCACGAAAAGTGGATCAAAATTAATGGCCGAAAGTGGGTCAGTTTAGTTGGCCATTAACACATAGCCAAAGTCACTGACCAATAAGCCGATAACAGGCGCTCCTGCAGCTTGCCCTAAGGCGCAAGCGACAAAAGGCAAGACTGGCCCAATGGATAAGCGGCCTGGCAATAAGCGAATGCCTGTCATCAAGTACAGTCCGGTTAAGCTCATGTAGGCTAAGCCAAAGACCAATGCAGAAAAAACTGCGAGGTAAATTTGATTCGGGCTGGCGGCTAACAAGGTTAGGCTGGTAGCCAGCATCATCAACATCAGCGCGTGGGTGATGGCAGGGTTATTGCGATCGGCTAAATCGCTGATGATGGCGCCCCCGAGACCTGCAATACCCACGGCTAACCATAACCAGCCGCTTTGTTTTGAAGATAACGAACCTAAAGTGGTCACTAAGTCGGGCCCGAAGGTCCAATAAGCTGAGGCAATAAAGCCCATAGCGAATGCAAACAAGCATAGTCTTAACAGCCGCCACCACTGCTGCCCGGTAATCTTAGGTGCGGGTGCTGCATCCAGGGGAGTGAGTTTGGAAACCGACGGGATTAAATACCAGGCAAGCATAACGCCAAAAATGGCGAATAATGTGAATGATAAATACGCATAACGCCAGGCTTCTACAAAAAACAACACCGCCGGTACAGAAAACGCGACACCAATGCTGGTGCCGGCATTCATCACCGAACTGACACGGCCATGGATAGCCCGGTCTACTAAGGCCTGCATAGCGGAGGTTAAAGCCGGCATCATTAACCCTGTACAGATACCGCACGCCAGCACACCGAGGCTGAGGCTTATGGGGCCAGCAGCCTGACTTATCAGAGCCAAACCGAAAGCTCCAAACACAGCAGACAACACGGTGGTATTACGAGCACCAAAATACTTGGTGATCCAGGGAGCAACCAGGCTGACAAAGACGAAACTAATAAAGGGCAGAGCCGCGATAGCACCAATAATATTGGCGCTGATACCGAGTTCATCTCGAATTTGTGGAATAAACAAACCAAAGGCAAAGCGAGCCAGACCAAAGCTTATGGCGATAAGGATCGCACCCGTCAGGGCAAAGCGCATGCCTGAGATTTGTGCCATAAAAGCGTCTCCGTTTTTAATTCTCTATCCAAACTGGCCAATTAGACTTCAGCAACCGCTTTATCAACCTCGGTGTTACCTTCAAGTGCATCAAAGTGCTTGCCAATAGTCTTTGGTGTGTCCAGGCAACGAACCAGTATGCTGGCCACGTCCTTGCGTGGGATCGTGCCGCTGGATAAATCTTTTGCCAGTTGCACCTTGTTACTGCCTGATTCGTCGGTTAAGCCTCCCGGACGCACGATAGTCCAGTCTAAATCTGAGCGCATCAGTTCATTATCGGCAAAGTGCTTGGCCACATAGTAGGCTTTAAGGTCTTCATTCCAGCTTTCGCGGCGGTGGGCCTGTAAGGCGCTTACTAATACAAACCGCTGGGTACCAGCGGCTGATGCGGCTGCCATGGCTTTTACGGCGCCGTCTAAATCGACAAGTAAAGTTTTATCACTGCCGGTATCTGCTCCTGAGCCGGCGGTGAAGATAATGGCATCAATATCTGCCATGGCTTTTGCGATGTTGCCCACGGGATCTTCTAGATCGACGAGCCGGGCCTGAACATCTTTTTGCTGCCAGGCGTCGAGCTGCTCTTGCTTGCGAACAATGGCCACAACGTCATGCTTTTGTTCCTGTTGTAGCTGCTCAACAACGTGTGTACCAATTTTTCCATTTGCACCAATTACTGCAACTTTCATGTGTCCTCCAAATGATAGCTCCTGTGAATTGATATTAGATCGGCTCAGCAAAGACGCAAGTCGCTGCGGGGCAAATCATTTTAAAGGATAAGATAAATTAACTGCGGCGAGCTCTGCTCTGAGGTAGAATGCACATTCTTATCACTATTAAGTTGCACATTGATACATGACTTTTTCTGAACTCGGACTTTGCCCTGAAATTCTTGCCGCCCTGACACGCCAGGGTTATACCCAACCAACTCCCATTCAACAGCAAGCGATCCCAGCCGTGCTCGCTGGTAATGACGTGATGGCTGCAGCACAAACAGGCACAGGTAAAACAGCCGGGTTTACCTTACCGATTTTAGAAATGCTTAAGGACAACGAACGCGCAAAGGCCAATACAGCCCGGGTACTTATCTTGACGCCGACGCGCGAGTTAGCTGCTCAGGTTGGCGAAAGTGTTGCTACCTACGGTGCCGGCTTGCCGTTGAATTATGCGGTCGTCTTTGGCGGGGTAAAAATCAATCCGCAGATGATGAAGCTACGCAAAGGTGTCGATATTCTTGTCGCCACGCCGGGCCGCCTGCTTGATCTTTATCAGCAAAATGCTGTTCGTTTTCCGAACTTAGAAACTTTGGTGCTCGATGAAGCCGACCGTATGCTTGATATGGGCTTTATTCATGACATTAAGAAAATCATAAAGTTGTTACCGGCTAAGCGGCAAACACTGATGTTTTCGGCGACGTTTTCCAGCGACATTCGCAGCCTTGCTAAAAGTCTGGTCAATGATCCGGTGGAAATTTCGGTTGCCCCGCCGAATGCCACAGCAGAGCGTATTGAACAAATAATGTACGCTGCACAGAAAAGCGAAAAGCCGCGTATGCTGATGCAAATATTACGTGATCTTAAGCTACCGCAGGTGCTGGTATTTTCGCGAACCAAACATGGTGCTAACCGGTTAGTTAAGCAGCTTAATGCCGATGGATTTCAGGCTGCCGCCATTCACGGCAATAAAAGCCAGGGCGCGCGAACTAAAGCGTTGGCGGATTTTAAAGCCGGCCAGGTGCAGGTTCTTGTCGCTACTGATATTGCCGCACGAGGGCTGGACATCGAAAAACTGCCGTACGTGATCAATTATGATTTACCGCAGGTTGCTGAGGACTACGTGCATCGCATTGGCCGTACCGGGCGCGCTGGCCAGGTTGGCTATGCCATTTCCCTGGTAATGGACGAAGAGTTTAAAACCCTCAAGGCGATTGAAAAAGTGATTGGCCAACCGATCGAACGTCGTAAGCTGGAAGGTTTTGCCGATGTTGAACTGAACGGCACAACACCTGCGCCGACTAAGGGCCAGCGCCCGCCGCGTAAGCCTCAGGGGCGGGGCGGAAACAGGCGTTAGTAGCTGTTCTTAAGCGCTAGCTACTGGCACTCCGAAATCGAATCGCGCTCTATCAGGCGCGGTTCGAACACGGTTTGTATGGCTTTAACCTTTTGCTGATACACCTGCTTTAAGATCAGCTGAGCGGCCATTTCTCCCATGCCGCCGACGGGGTAGTCGATGGTGGTTAGTTTTGGAAAAGTATAATGGGAAAAGTTGACATTATCGAAGCCGATAATGGATAGTTGGTCTGGCAATGAGCGTCCCAACTCCCGCGCTGCGGTCGATGCACCGGCTGCCATTTCGTCATTGGCACAGACCAGGGCAGTTATGTGCGGATTATTTTGTAATAAAACACGGGCGCCCTCGGCACCGCTCGACTCGTGATAGTCCCCTTCAAAGAACAGCTGCTCAGATGCTTCGATATCAAATTCAGTTAACGCCTGGACATGACCTTTATAGCGTTGGTCGGCATCATGCTTCCAAATTGGGCCGGCGATATAACCAATGTGTTTATGCCCGTGCTCCAGAATATGACGGGTGGCGAGATAACCGCCGTGTTGGTTATTTAATGTGATGCAGCGGTCGTAGAGCGGTGCCACAAAACGGTTAATCAGCACAAAGCGTACTTTGTTTTTCATCAGCGCAACTAAATAGTCGTCACTTACGGCTTCAACATGTAAGATCAGCGCGTCACAATTGCGGCTTTGCAGGAAGCTGATGCTCTCCTGTTCTCGTTTTTCATCGCTGTGCCCGGCTGCAATGATCACATGTTTACCCACCTGTCGAAACTGGTTCTCTATATCACTGAGTAAGGTTCCAAAAAACGGGCCGTTCAGCTCAGGTACAACAATACCAATGCTGTTTGACCGATTAGATGCCAGCGACTGGGCAACAGAGTTAGGTTGGTAGCCCAGCTGATCCATAGCGTCCAGTACTTTACGGCGCGTTTCCTCTTTGACAGGCGTGTTTTTGTTCAGCACGCGAGATACCGTCGCCAGTGATACACCGGCTAATTCTGATACCTCGTAAATGGTTGCCATTGCTCGTTACACTCCTGTTACTGACTGGATACTGATTGCTGTTCCAGTACCCGGTTGATTTCCTGCACTCGTGGCTGAGTTAAAGTGTACCCACGCATGACTGCGGCTACAAGCAGTGATGCCAGCGCCGGCAGCAGTGCAAAGGCAATTAAAATGCCGTGTTGGGTATTTGCTGTTTGCAATTGGGCCGGTACATAATCATAAAACGCCAGCCACCAGCCTGCTATAGCGCCGCCAAGGGCTAAGCCCAGTTTGATAAAGAAGATAATTGAGGAGTACACCATGCCGGTGGCGCGCACTCCAAATTTAAAAAAGCCGAAGTCAACAACGTCGGCCATTTTAGCCCACAACATGGGTGTACCCATTTGCAAAAAGAAACCCCAGAAAAAGTACAATACCGTCGCCAAAATAAAATTTTCGGCAGGTACCCAAAAGGCGGCAGCGCAGACAATAGCGGCAATTATCTGTACGCTGATATAGGCAGTTACCTTATCAATGTAGCGTGTGACGTACTGTGCTATCGCGCAGCCGAGGATATTGCCGACCATACCAATACTGATAAACAGTGTGACCATATCTGCGCGTAGCAAATAATATTTGACGTAATAAATTGCCAGGGTGTTTTTAAGGGCAATACCGGTTAGAACGAGCGCGGCGGCCAGCGACAGCCGTCGCCACTGTGGGTTTTTCCACAGCATTTTAAGTCCGTCTGTTAAACTCATATTGCGGGTCTGCTGCGCTTTTAAGCGTTCTCGCGTACCCAAAAAGCACAACATAAACAGTAAAACACCCAGAATACTGAGTACCGCAATGGTTAGTTGATAACCGATAGCGCTGTCACCTCCGCCCAGCTTTTCCACCAGCGGTAGCGTGGTAGTGGTCACCAGAAGCCCGCCAAGCATCCCAAAAACGAAACGATACGATTGAACTGAGACCCGTTCCAAAGGGTCATCCGTAAGCACACCGCCTAACGCTGAGTAGGGAATGTTTATGGCGGTATAGGCCAGCATCAGTAGGCAGTAGGTAATATAGGCATAGATGATTTTACTTTGTGTGCTGATATCGGGAGTTGTAAATGCCAGTACGCTACAAAGAGCGAAGGGCAGAGCCATCCAGATGAGATAAGGCCTGAACTGGCCGTGACGGGAGCGCGTCTTATCGGTGATCAGTCCCATTAATGGGTCCGTAATCGCATCGACTAAGCGAACGACCAGGAACATTGTGCCGACTACCGCCGCCGGAATACCAAAAATGTCGGTATAAAAAAAAGCCAGAAACAGCATAACCGTCTGGAAAATGATGTTACTGGCGGTGTCGCCGAGTCCGTACGCGACTTTTTCGCGACGGCTTAACATGATTCAGCCGGTACCTTTATCATGGGCCGGGAATGTAAAAATTGCTGCCATGCTTTTGCGCTTTCCTTTAATCGTCGCTGACCACTGTCAAAGTCAATGTGGACAATACCAAAACGTTGAGTATAGCCTTCAGCCCATTCAAAGTTATCCATTAAGCTCCAGATATAATAGCCTTTTATATCAATACCGGCATTAATACAGTCCTCAACAGCGTTAAGATGTTGCTGAAAGAAATCGATCCGATTGTCGTCATTAATTTTGTTGTGACAAACAACGTCGTCATAAGCCACACCGTTTTCGGTAATGTAAACGGGGGGCAAGGTCGGATAGGTCTTTTTAAGCTGAGTCAGAATTTCTGTCAAGCCTTGAGGGTAAACCTCCCAGCCCATAGTAGTCAGATTGTCGCCTTGGGCCGGTACATCTTTAAACCAACCATCAGGGGTTTCCCTAAAGGTGGTGCGGGTATAATAATTTACCCCCAGAAAGTCGAGGGGCTGTTGCATCAGTTCAAGGTCGCCGTCTTCAATGTCCGGCTGCTCATTGTCGCTAAGTTGTTTGAGCAACTCTGGATAACGGCCCTGTAACAACGGCTGCAGATACCAAAGGTTGTGATAAGCATGTGCGGTTTCAGCAGCGGTTCGGTCCGCCATAGAATCTGAAGCTGCATGGCAGGGACTAAAATTCAGAACAATGCCATGCTCTGAGGCTGGTGCCAGTTTGCGCATGCGCGGTAATGCTAACGCATGAGCCAATAATAAATGATGTGCCGCCTGGCGGCCGTTTTTGCGTCGGTTACCAGAGTCGTGACTAACCGGATACGGCCCCGGAGCATGAATACCTGCCTCATAACTTAAGTAGGCACTACAAAATGGCTCGTTGATAGTGGAATAACTTTCTACCTTGTTACCGAGTGCACCAACAACAACTTCTGCATAATCAGCAAATCGATATGCAGTGTCTCGATTTAGCCAGCCACCCTGATCCTCTTCAAACTGTGGCAGGTCCCAGTGATAAAGGGTTACGTGTGTTTTTATGCCACGCTCGAGCAGCGCATCGATCAACCGGCTGTAAAAGTTAAGGCCTGCCTGATTAACCGAACCATCAGCATTCATTACGCGGCCCCAGGCAATCGATAAGCGGTATGCATCGACTCCTAAGCTGGCGATAATTTCGACATCCTGTCGCCAGTATTTTACATGCTCACAGGCGCTATCACCGTTGCTGGCATCCTTTATTCTATCGTTTTGACGGCAGAATGTGTCCCATATGCAAGTAGCTCGTCCGTTACGATCACCCTCTATTTGAAACGAGGAGGTTGCAACGCCGAAAATAAAGTCAGGTGATAGCAATCCGGAGTTTTTGTTTAATTGTAGTTTTGTCATTTTTTACCTAACGAAATCGCCGTTAAAAGGGTGGTTTTTGATTGCTAAACGTATAAACTATGTTATAAATGAAAGCGCTTACATCATACTAGATGGTCTCTGTGCCATCGTCAAAAAAATAAAATAAGACGAGAGGGAATTATGACAACGCCGCAATCCTCGGCGCTAGTGGGCGGAGGTGATACCAATTACCGTTTTGCATTAACCGCACTAACTTCGCTATTTTTTATCTGGGGCTTTATTACTTGCCTGAACGACATTCTGATCCCCTATCTTCGCTTACTGTTTGACCTTAACTACACGCAGTCAATGTTAATACAGTTCTGCTTTTTCGGCGCCTACTTTATTGTCTCTATCCCCGCCGGGCTGATGGTCGGCAAGATTGGTTATAAAATGGGCATTGTCACTGGCTTGTTAATTGCCGGTGCTGGTTGTGTGCTGTTTTATCCGGCCGCGATGCTCGAGATTTACGGTTTGTTCTTGCTGGCGCTATTTATTCTGGCCTCTGGGGTAACGATTTTACAGGTGGCAGCAAATCCTTATGTGACGCGTTTAGGTCCCGAGCAAACCTCGTCCAGCCGTTTAACCATGACCCAGGCTTTTAACTCTCTGGGAACGACGGTTGCGCCATTTTTTGGTGCCTGGCTAATTTTTGGCGGTGTGGCTGACCCCGAGGTCAGTGGCGTAAGCAAAGATACTGTCTCTACGCCTTATTTTATTCTTGCCGCCACATTGGTACTGATGGCGCTAGTCTTTGTTAAGCTGAAACTACCTGACATGGGCAGAGTTGATGCTGCTGCACCCCTGCCGACCAAAGGCGGTGCCTGGGGACAGCGTCATTTAGTATTAGGTGCTGTTGGCATTTTTGTCTATGTCGGGGCGGAAGTCGGTATTGGTAGCTTTCTGGCCATTTACTTATCTCAGTCGGATATCGGTAATATGTCTACAGCTCAGGCTTCGCATTATATCTCATGGTACTTCGGTGGTGCGATGGTGGGGCGTTTTATCGGTGCTGCCGTGATGCAGAAGTTTGCCGGTAATAAAGTGTTGCTGTTTAACGCTACAGTTGCCGTTATTTTAGTGGCCACCACCATCAATAGCAGTGGGGCATTGGCGATGTGGTCATTGTTGTTTGTTGGTCTGTGTAATTCGATTATGTTCCCGACCATTTTCAGCCTGGCTTTACAAAATCTGAAGGAGAGCACCAGTCAGGGTTCCGGTATCTTGTGCCTGGCGATTGTCGGCGGTGCCATTGTACCCTTGTTGCAAGGCGCTCTTGCTGACGCCACCAGCGTGCAGTTTGCCTTTGTGCTGCCGCTGCTTTGTTATGTCTATATTGCCTTTTATGGTTTTCATGGTTACAAACCACGGGCATTTCATTCCGTTGCGCAGGCACAGGAGGCCAAGTCATGAAACGCGCTTATCTAACAACTGCTATAGCCCTTGCTCTATCCGCAGCCGTTGGTTGCTCACAGTCAGTCAATGAAAATCATACAGGGCCGATAAACAATGACATTTGGCCTGAGCTTGATCTGCCGGTTAAGCAAAAGCCCGCAATGGAGCAACGCATTGACGAGTTACTGGCGAAGATGACGCTGGAGCAAAAAGTCGCTCAGATGATCCAGCCGGAGATTCGTGATATTACCGTAGAAGATATGCGTAAGTACGGTTTTGGTTCGTACCTTAATGGTGGGGGAGCCTTTCCAAATAATGATAAGTACGCAACTCCGCAGGACTGGATAGCGCTGGCAGAATCCTTTTATCAGGCCTCTGTTGATGACAGCATTGACGGCATCAATATACCGACAATGTGGGGGACTGACGCGGTGCATGGCCACAACAATGTACTGGGCGCGACAATTTTTCCGCACAATATCGGTTTAGGTGCTGCCAATAATCCTCAACTGATAAAAGACATCGCCGGTGTTACCGCAACGGAAGTCATGGTAACGGGAATTGACTGGGTTTTTGCACCGACGGTTGCGGTTGCCCGTGATGTGCGCTGGGGCCGTACCTACGAGAGTTATTCGGAAAATCCACAAATTGTGCATGATTATGCAGCAGCTATTGTCGAAGGATTGCAAGGGGACGTGGCAAAGAATTTCCTTGATGAGCGTCATGTGATAAGTACTGTCAAACATTTTATCGGCGATGGCGCAACAACTGCGGGCATTGACCAGGGCAATGCTGAAATCGGTGAACAGCAGCTGTTTGATTATCATGCCCAGGGCTACGTGGGTGGGCTGCAAGCCGGAGCGCAGACTGTCATGGCCAGTTTTAACAGCTGGAATGGTAAAAAGATCCACGGTGACGAATATCTGCTGACTGATGTACTGAAGCAGAAAATGGGTTTTGACGGTTTTGTGGTAGGAGACTGGAATGGCCATGGCCAAATTCAGGGCTGTACCAACGCCAATTGTCCCCAGGCTGCGAACGCCGGGTTGGATATGTACATGGTGCCAACTGACGCCTGGAAGCCTTTGTACGAAAATCTCATTGCTCAGGCCCGCGATGGTATCATCCCCATGGAGCGTATAAACGATGCGGTGCGCCGTATATTGCGCGTTAAAATGCGTGCCGATTTATTCGATAAACCCAGCCCCGCTGAGCGTCCCCTGTCCGGAAAAACTGAGTTAATTGGAGCTGATGAGCATCGCGAAGTGGCTCGCCAGGCGGTTCGGGAATCCCTGGTTATGCTTAAGAATAACGATGGCCTGCTGCCGTTAAACCCAAACCAGCAAATACTGGTGGCCGGTGCGGCTGCCGATAATATCGGTCAACAGTCAGGTGGCTGGACGATTAGCTGGCAGGGTACTGGCAACACCAATGCAGACTTTCCGGGCGGAACCTCGATTTTCCAGGGGATAGCCGATGCAGTAACCGAGCTGGGCGGCGATGTTGAATTAGCTGTCGATGGCGCCTATAAGCAAAAGCCGGATGTTGCTGTCGTCGTGTACGGCGAAACACCTTATGCTGAGGGCAACGGCGATATAAATAATGTTGATTATCAACGTAATAATCCGGTTGATCAGCAGTTGCTTGAAAAATTACAGGCGCAAGGCATACCGGTGGTGTCTGTTTTTATTAGTGGCCGACCAATGTATGTAAATCCTGAGCTGAATGCTTCCGATGCGTTTGTGGCGGCCTGGTTACCCGGTTCAGAGGGGCAGGGCGTAGCTGATGTCATTATTGCCGATGAGACAGGTAAACCCCGTTATCCGATGACCGGGAAATTGCCTTTCTCCTGGCCTGCTAACCCTGCCCAAGGTCGCCTTAATTCCGATCAGGACAGTTACGCTCCGCTTTTAAAGTTAGGCTTTGGCTTAAGTTATGGTGAACAAAGTACGCTAGCGGACCAACTGCCCACGCATTTTTCCGATCAAGAGATGTTGGCCGATATGCCTATCTTCGATCGTGGCCCACAAAGCCCCTGGCAGTTACAGATTTTTAATGAGCAGCAGCGCATCGAGGTAACCAGCAGTGTGCAGGCGATCGATGGCCTGCGTAGCTCAACTTTTGATGACCAGGTTCAGGAAGATGCACGTGAATTTATCTTTGCGGACAGTGACACCGCAGGGTTCAGTTTTATTAGCCCGTTCAGTCGAGATTTGAGGGCTTTTGCCGGTGACAGTGGGGTACTGAACTTGTCCTATAAAGTTGATCGGATTCCAAAGCAGCCGCTTTACCTACAGATGAACTGCTTATCAGGTGACTGCCAGGTAAAGGTCGATATTCAGCCGCAATTACAGCAGGCGGAAGTGGGCGAGTGGCAAACTCTATCGTTGTCATTGCAATGTTTGCAGCAAGCCGGTTTGAACACTTCAGCAGTCGGTGAAGTATTCAGCCTTGCTCATGCGGCGCCACTGACGTTTAGCATTCGTGATATTCGACTGATTGCTGAAAAAGCGGAAGATACGCAAAGTCTCTGTCTGGATTAATTAGCATTTGCCGCGTATAAAAAAAGCTCCGATGACCAGACATCGGAGCTTTTTTACTATCCCGGGGAAGGATAATTCAAGCTTTAATTAAAAGGTATAACGCGCACCGAGGGCGTAACGTGGTCCGTATTGACGGGCAAACAGGAATTGCTCTTCGTAACGGCCATAGCCTTCTTCGGTTTCGTTATTCAGGTTGATGCCTTCAAAGAACACCGTTAGCTTTTCGGTTACATCATAGTTAACGCTGAGGTCCCATTGACCAAATGAGCGTGCAAACTGGGGCGGTGCATCAGAAGAACCCTGCGCCTGACCCACTCCCAGCAGATAGCTGTCACGCCAGGCGTATGTTGCGCGCACTGACCAGCCGTGCTTCTCATAAAACAGTTGCAGGTTAGCCGAATCACTTAAGCCGACCAGCGGTGACTGTTGATCTAAGCTATCAACATCAAAGCTGGTATCGCCATCGACAATTGTTGCATTCGCTGCTGTGCCAAAGCCTGACTGACCAAACAGATGCTGCACCGCAATCTCAAAGCCATCCACTGACTTCTCGTCGGTATTACTTGGCTGGCTGATGTTCCATACCATCAAAGGGTCATCGGCACTGGGTTCGATAGCACCATCGCCATTACCGTGGCCGTTTGCCAACATCTGTTCGAAGATGGCAGTCGAGGTCGCCTGCTCATCGCGTGCTTCGATATCGGCAATTGCCTGTTGATAGCGTGGACCCTGAAAGATATCGCGGATACCGTCAATAGTTGTTTCGGTAATGGTGTTCTGGATGAAGTTATCCACGTCTTTGCTAAAGTAACCCACGGACGCGTAACTGCCTTCACCATAATAATATTCCAGTGACAGATCGAGATTTGTAGACTCAAACGGTAGCAGGTTAGGGTTACCGCTGCTGCCTGTACGGGCGCCTGGTTTCGGGCTGCCGCTCAAACTGCGGCCACCAGCTAACGCGCCCAGAGGAGCTCGTGCAATGGTTTTACCGGTCGAGAAACGGGCGACCAGGTCGTCTGTTAAATCAACTTTAACGTCTAACATCGGCAAGAATACATCGTGCTCACCGGTTTGGGTCAAGAAGTTGGATTCGCCGCCACCTTCGTATTGCATGATCCACTCAGAAGCGCTGACCCAGTTAACTTGTTGTTCAACACGCTGACGAACAACACTGGTGACGTCGGTTTGTTCATAACGCACGCCAAAGTTAACCTGAGTGAAGAATCCGGCAACGTCAAACTCCCATTCTGACTGAATGAAGGCAGCGTCTGTTTCTTCCAGCACGGTATTGCGGCCGGTAATATCGCCTGGCCGGATACCGACATAAAATTCATCTGCTCCCATAAGCTCTTCGGTTAAAAAAGCTTCCTGGCGTGCCAACGCTTCTTCGATATCATAGGTGTAGTAATAGTTTTGTGCCAGAGCTGTACCGCCACCGGCAAACTCATCTAAGAAACCCTCTGTGGTGTTATACACAAACATCCCGTCGGGAAATATTTCAGTAAAGCTTGGGTTGAACCCCGGGCCGCCGCGTAAACCACTCCAGGCGTTATAGCCATTCATGTCTTGTTCAGTGCGGGTTACGCCACCGGTAACTTTAGTCAGGGGCAGATTAAATACCGAGTTATACCAGCTGGCTTCAACTTGATATTGCTCGATATTCGACTCGCCCGGGTTACGCAGGAACTGGCTGAAATTAGAGTCAATTTCGCTGCGCCCAAGCACAGTGGAACCATTATTCCAAAGCACACTGGCCTGAGGGATTTCACCGTCCCGATAGTCGTATATTTTGGTACGAAGCTGGTCTGAGCCTAAAATAATCTGACCCGTTGAGTGAATACCTTCGTCCGCACCATTATCAATCTTGTTACTGGAATCGTGGACATCAACCATCAGGTTAAGATCAGGGGTTAGATCCCAGCTTAAATTCAAGCCAATCGAGTCTGCTTCAATTTCAGTGGTATCCCAGTTGGCGGTAAATGAGGCATCATTGCCGGCAATGTCGGCATACACTGCGGTGCCATTTTCATCCAGAATGTAAGAGTTGATGTTACCACCGAACTCATTCCAGATACCCCAGCCATAACCAACCCGGCCCGAGGTACGCCGTGAGCCGGTATAATCTGCGGTAAGCACCATGGTATCAGTTGGTGCAAACTGCAGGGTAACCTGACCGTTGGTGCGTTCATTCTGAACATCGGTAAAGCCGTAGTTCATATCTTTTGGAAAGAAGTGATTACCAATTCGCTCTCCGTCTTCACCTACCGCTCGGGGGTCAGTAAACTCGCCTTCGTCCAGCTCAGGTAAACCGACATTTGCCTGCCAACCCTGGATATTAGCATATTGTTGCTGGAAGTCGCGGCGGTGCTGAGATACAGACACGGCCACACCAAACATGTCATCTGCAAAGGTATCACTGTAAAGCGCTGCAATTTCAGGGGTTACTGAGTCGCCGGTATCAACCGAACTGTCGTGCATGGCTTTACCGGAAATCACGAACTGGCGTTCGGACGTTTGAAAAGGCCGTGTAGTAACGATATTAACAGTAGCGCCTAAGCCACCACTGGGCATTGCCGCCCGGGCAGTTTTATAAACTTCCAGCGCGGTCACGTTTTCTGACGATAATGCTTCCATATTATACGAGCGCGAGAAGCCGGTTGAAGGCATTTGCCGCCCGTTTAATGTCACTAGGTTAAATTCAGGGCCAAAACCCCGTACCGTTATTTGGCTACCTTCACCATCGCTTCGGCTAATCGATACACCAGTAATTCGTTGCAGTGATTCGGCTAGGTTAGTATCAGGGAATTTGCCCATTTCTTCGGCGGAGATACCATCAACTACGCCAGAGGATTGGCGCTTGAATGCAGTAGAACGCGACAAACTGCCGCGAATACCCTGCACGTTAATGACTTCCATTGCGTTTTGCTCTCGCTCCTGCAGTTGTTGCTCGGCCTGCACGTTTTCTGCTGACTCTGCGTCTTGCTGTTGTGCAAAAGTCGGAAATATCAGGCCGGCACTCAATACGACTGAGACGGCTGCCGCAACGGGGCTTTTGCTAAACATAAGTGGTTTTTTCATTATCTTATCCATTTCTGTTTGTCGTACTGATTAAAAGTTTTCGATACGTAGATTATCAATTTGATAAACCGCACCAGATGATTGGCCCCAGGTCGGAAACACCATAATGACGTTGATGTCACTGATGTCGAGACCTGCATCAAATAACGACTGCAGAGTAAAGTTATAGGTTGCCCACTCGCCGGCAACTGGTTCTTCGCCGTAATTGCCAGTCGACAGCGGCACTTCTACAGCAGTTGTGGCACCGGACGACTCAATTTTTATCAGCCACTGAGCATCGGCGCCACTGGGCTGATCGACCACTCGCATATCAAAGCTGACAGCGCCGTTAGCTAACAGTGATGAAGCATCAAAAGTAGCTCCTTCGTTAGCCAGGAAACCTAATACTGTTTCTGGTGAGCCCAGGATCTCGAACTGTGCGACATTATTATAGGGCGCTTCCACTTCAACAATTTGTGGTGTTGAGCCTGCACAACAGTCCCAGAGAGACCAGTCAGCATTGAGTTGCTCTTCGAAAATCGTGATTTCGTCTGAACCAGCGCTTGGGTCATAAATGCGGGCTTCATCAACACGGAATACGGCACCTTCGCCAGTATCCCAGGCAGGGAACATCATGATCACGTCTATGGCTGACAAGTCCAGACCCGCGTCAGCCAGTTGCTGTAGCGGGAAGGTATAGGTTTGCCACTCGCCCGTTACCGGAGCCTGGCCGCCATTACCGGTCGCTAAATCCACTTCGACTGCCGTTTCTGCGCCATTAGCTTCGACTTTAAATTTCCACACTGAGTCAGGGTCAGCAGGGCTTGAGACAACTTTCATGTCAAACTGAATGACGCCTTCTACCATCAGTGCTGACGCATCAAATTGAATGCCGGAACCGTCTGCTGGTTTAAAACCAACAACCGTTGGAGTTGCACCAATTTCGAACTCACCAACCACTCCGCGCTGTTCATCGACAACCTCTTGTGGCGTGGTACCGCCGCAACAGTCCCAAAGAGGCCAATCGGGATTTTGCTGGTCGTCAAACAAGACTAGCTGCGGTGCTTCAGCTTCCGGCGAAGTGATTTCTACATTGGTCAGCGAGTATTCAGCACCGGCACCTAAACCCCAGGAAGGAAACACCATAAAGGCGTCAATTGCTGAAGGTTCTAAACCGGCATCGACCAATTGCTGTAACGGATAGGTGTAGCTTTGCCACTCACCTACCGATGGCGAAACGCCTTCGGCGCTTGCATTCAATGGCAACTCGGCGAAGGTGGCACCTTGATTGCTCTCTATTTTAAACAACCAGCCTGCATCGGAATCACTCGGTGCAGAAGTTAACTTAAGATCAAAAGTGACTGAGCCGGATTCAATCATCCCGGTCGCATCAAAAGGTTGTGGCTGACCATCTTCAGCGGTAATAAACTCTTCACGAGAAATAAAACCGTTGACTGTTGGCGTATCATTGACAACAAACTGATAGACCTGACCTTTTTCAGGATCATCAATGAGTTGAGGCGTTGAGCCACCACAGCAATCCCAGGCTGGCCAGTTTGGGTTTGGTGTTCCATCAAAAATTGTCAGGTTTTCGACGGTAGTGGAGGGCAGCGAGGGGATTGGCGCTTCGCCGCTAACAAGGGTTTCTTCGTCATCATAACCGGCCCGAATAGTTTCGCAGCCCTTACCCGTATCCGGGTTTTGGTTACACTGGTAAACGTTAATGTAATCAATTTCGAGCGTTTGGCCTTCAGCGAAAGCGCTTTCATCTATACCCAGATTGTTGACATTTTCCGGCCAGTCACCACCAACCGCTAAATTCATAATTAGATGAAACTGCTGGTCAAAAGGCGCGGGGCCATAATCTACGGTCAGTTCACCGGTCGATTGGTCATAGTATTCGGTAAACCAGCCCTGATGATTAAGGCCAATAGCTTCACCTTTGCTGTTGTAACGAACTTGAGAGTCGCGCTGAGTTTGGTAAAGGTAACCATCAACATACCAGCGAATTTCGCCTTCCTGCCATTCGATTGCATAAGTATGGAAGCCATCAGCCGGATTTTCGCCCTCAGGTAATTGATAAGCTTTTCCCGAGGAGGAATTATTGGGCCAGTCGCGACCGTAATGCAGCGTACCGTGGACATTTCTTTCGGCGTTGCCTTCTTCGTCTAAGGTTTTCAGGTTAACGGCTTCTACAATGTCAATTTCGCCTGATTTAGGCCAGCCGCCATAAACTGCATCGGTGGGCATCATCCAGACAGCTGGCCAGGAGCCTTGGCCTTCGGGCAATTTTGCGCTAACTTCGATGCGACCATATTTAAAATCGCCTTTGTTTTTGCTGTTCAGGCGGGCAGAAGTGTAGGGCAGGTTGCCTTCAGCATCTTCTCCAGCTGGCAGCGCAACAATTTTTAGGGTGCCATCCGAAACAAACGCATTGTCCGACGAGTCAGTATAGCATTGTTGTTCATTATTACCGCCACCCTGGCAGTTAACTTCAAAGGTCCATTTACTGTCATCGATGCTACTGCCTTCAAAATCATCGCTCCAGACAAGCTCCCAGTCGCTTACCGGTTCGGTGGTATCGACTTGGGTATAATCGGTGTTGGTTTCGACACTGTCACCACCGCAACCAGCGAGGCCAAGCGCGACAAACGCTAGCGCTAGTGGTGTGAGTGTTAAATTTGTTGGCTTCATGACTGAATTCCTGGTTAGAGATTCTTGTTGTTATGTACTTTATGACACGGTTTAATGTAAGCGCTTTCATAAAATAAAACAAGAAATTAACATGATCAATCAATCCACACAAATTATTACACTAAAAATGCAGCTAATTAAGATTTGGTTAAAGATATCAAATACTCTGCGTTATCCAGCATCCGGTTGCTGAATCCCCACTCATTGTCGTACCAGGCCATAACCTTAACTAAGCGGCCATTGACGCGTGTTTGCTGGGTATCGAACACACTTGATGCAGGATTGTGATTGAAGTCACTCGACACTAGCGGCAATTCATTAACTTCGAGCACCTGACTTAACGGTAACTTTTTCGCCGCTTTTTGTATAATTTCGTTGACATTCTCAACCGTAGTTTCGCGGCCGGCGATAAAATTTAAATCCACTAACGATACGTTGGGCGTCGGCACACGCACGGCTAAACCATCAAATTTACCGGCCAGTTCCGGGATTACTTTGCCAATGGCGGCAGCAGCGCCCGTTTTTGATGGGATCATTGACTGAGCTGCAGCGCGAGCCCGTTGCAAGTCGTCGTGATAAGCGTCCAACAAACATTGATCGTTAGTATATGAGTGAACAGTAGTCATTAAAGCACTTTCGATACCCAGTGCGTCATTAAGCGGCTGCGCAATAGGTGCCAGGCAATTAGTCGTGCATGAGGCATTAGAAATGATGTTCATATCAGCGCTCATGTCCTGGTGATTAACACCGAAGACAAACAAGCCGTCAACATCGTTGGCCGGCGCCGAAATAATAACTTTTTTAGCGCCGGCAGTCAGGTGTTGCCGAGCACCCTCACGATTTGTAAATAGGCCGGTGCATTCCATCACCACGTCTACATCAAGTGACTGCCAGGGTAAGTTCTTAGGATCCCGCTCGGCATAAACTTTTATTTTTCTGTCATTGATATAAATCGCATTATGATCAGCATGAACCCGGGCGTTGAACTGACCATGTACGGTGTCAAACTTTAGTAAATGTGCGAGCGTTTCCGGTGTGCCAAGGTCATTAATCGCGACTATCTTAAATTGGCTGTCACGTTGGCTTTCAACTATCGCTCTGACAATGTTTTTACCAATCCGTCCAAAACCATTAATAGCGATATTTATAGACATACTTCCCCCTGTATTATTACTGCGTGTTTTTAGTGATTGGATAACGAGAATCTTTTAGCCCCGCTTTAACCCTTGCGAGCTGTTGTTTTGCGACTTCGCCCTGGGCAAGAGCAAAGCCAGCGACGATGGCGTCAATGAGTACCATTTGAGCAATGCGAGATGACATGGGAAGATATTGATCGGTATCCTCCGGTACTTCGGTACTCACAACCACATGACAAAACTCGGCGAGCGGGCTGTCTTGTGCGGTAATGCCAATAACCGTGGCTTCGTGCTCGAATGCCAGCTGGGCAATTTCACACAAGGCTTTAGTTCGGCCCGTGTGGCTGAATAAGATAATGACGTCTGCTGGTAAGCTATTGAGTGCGGTAACCTTTTGCACTAACAAGTCATCAGAAAAAATTGCCGGCGTAGTGAAACGGGCAAATTTATTTTGTGCATCATGGGCAACTGAGGCGGACGCTCCAAATCCGAAGAAAGCAATTTTTCGTGCTTTAGACAAGTAAGCTATCGTCTGTTCAATCGCTTCGTAATCGAGCTGTTCCTGAGCCTTTGATAAGGCCGACAGCGTCGAGGCAAAAACTTTGTCTGCTGCCTGGGTTATACTATCCTCATCATTAATTTGTGAACTTACATAGGATGATCCTACAGCCAGTTGTTGTGCTAACTGCAATTTAAAGTCAGGAAATCCTTTGCAACCAATACGACGACAAAAGCGGTTGATAGTCGGTTCGCTGACGTCAGCGATTTTGGCAAGGCTAGCCGTCGTGTGATGGATCGCGGCTTCGGGGGCCTGCAATACTTGCTGTGCCACTTTGTATTCATTTTTACTGAGGTCAGGAAGACGCGCCTTTACCGTTTGCACTATATTCACTACAGAAACTCCTGGATAACACCCGTGCTTTTGTAATTAAATTACACTAATGTTTGCCATACTAACCTGAAAGTTGCTAAAGTGTGAATATAATTGTAGTAAAATTACAAAATCAAAGTGAACTCAGTGGGAAATAACATGCGAAAAGATTGCCCAAGTTGTTGTGACATCGTGCTTTTCGGGGCATTAGGGGACTTGTCCCGCAGAAAACTGATCCCTGCGTTATATCAACTGGAACGCATGGGTTTGCTCGCTGACGAAACGCGTTTACTGGGAGCCGCCAGAGAACAACTCTGCGATGCTGATATTGGTGCTATTGTTAATTCTATTATCGAAGAGTTTGTGCCTGCAGCGGCCCGTGACACAGTTTCTCTGGAGCAGTTTTGTAAGCGCTTTCAGTACGTGGCTATGGACTTTTCACAGACTGGCGATTATCAGTTACTGCAGCAAAAACTGGGCGATAATAACCGGCAAAAAATTTATTACCTGGCAACGCCGCCGTCGTTATTCTCCGAAATTTGCGAAGGTTTGAGCAGGGTTGACCTAACCGACGAACCGGCCCGTGTCATTATTGAAAAGCCAATTGGGCATGATTTAACGTCATCACAGGTTATTAATGAAAACGTCGGTCGTTTCTTTAATGAAACGCAGATCTACCGAATCGATCATTATTTAGGCAAAGAAACGGTACTGAATCTGTTGGCCCTGCGTTTTGCTAATTCACTGTTCTCGAATAACTGGGATCATCATGCAATTGATCACATTCAAATAACTGCTGCCGAACAGGTCGGTGTGGAAGGGCGCTGGGGTTATTACGATGATGCCGGACAGTTGCGTGATATGGTACAAAATCACTTGCTGCAGGTGTTGTCCTTAATCGCTATGGAGCCTCCCTCGCGCCTTGATGCCGAGAGCATCCGTGATGAAAAACTTAAGGTATTAAAAGCACTGCGGCCTATTACCGCCGGTAACAGCCAGCAAATGACGGTGCGTGGTCAGTACGATAAAGGTTTTGCAGCCGACAAAAAGGTGCCGGGGTACCTAGATGAAGAGGGTGCTAAAGAAAACAGCTCGACCGAAACCTTTGTCGCATTAAAGGCTTATATCGACAACTGGCGTTGGTCCGGCGTGCCTTTTTATCTGCGAACCGGAAAACGGATGCCGCAAAAACGAACTGAAGTTGTAATTACCTTTAAAAAACAACCGCACAATATTTTTCACGAAACACTACCTGATCTATCACCCAACAAACTCGTTATCCGGCTGCAACCAGACGAGGGTGTCGAAGTGGAAATGATTAATAAAATTCCGGGCTTAGGTAAGCGTATGCAGCTAAAAGCTACAACCCTAGATTTAAGTTTCGACCAAACCTTTAAGAAAAAGCGTATTGCGGATGCTTATGAACGCCTGCTGCTGGAAGTGATGCACGGCAATCAATATTTATTCGTACACCGGCTGGAAGTTGAACATGCGTGGCAATGGATCGATGGCATTCTTGCTGCCTGGGAAGTAACGGATGAATCACCAAAGTTATACCCCGCCGGAAGCTGGGGGCCGTTGGCAGCCGTTACCTTATTAGCGCAAGACGGTCGTGAGTGGGACGAGTAGTTAGTAAAAATATAATCAGGATCAAATAATGAACTACGAGCACAAATCAGTGAAAACCTTTGTCAGTAATGAGGAACTCTCGCAGGTATTCAGCGAACAAATCGCGACCCGGCTTCGCCAGGCTATTCAGCAACGCGGTCGGGCGTATTTGGTCGTGTCGGGTGGAAATACACCCAAACCCCTGTTTGAAAAACTATCGCGGATAGATCTTGACTGGGCAAAGGTTACCATTTTGCTGGCCGATGAACGTTGGGTGTTACCTGACTCCAGTGATAGCAACGATAAGTTAGTTAAGACGTTATTACTGAAGAATAATGCAGGAAAAGCAAGTTATATCAGTTTATTTACCGGTCATGAAAAAGCCGCTAACGCAGCTCTGGTGTTGTCATCACAACTTAACGCGTTGCCCACATTTGACGTGGTTGTCCTGGGGATGGGCGACGATGGACACACGGCATCTTTATTTCCCGACTGCGCTGAGCTGGAGCAGGGCTTGCAAGGTAAAGAAGCAGTGATAGCCACACATCCCGCTAAAGCGCCTTATGCCCGTGTCAGTTTAACGAAGTCACGACTTCTGAATAGCCGCAATTTGTACTTCCACTTTTGTGGCGAAAATAAGCTGAAAGTGTTTAAAGAAGTAGAATCACAAGGCGAAACGACTTTGCCTATTGGTGCGTTTTTGCAGCAGCAGTGCGTACCCACCGAAGTTTACTATGCCGCCTAGCGCCTTTGTGGTGCAGGTATAAATTGGCAGAAAGGAGTTTTCTATGAACCCAACCGTAGCCGCCGTTACTGAACGTATCGAACAGCGCAGTTGCGCGAGTCGCAAAGATTATTTGGCCCGCATGGCGAAAGCACGTAAAAAAGGCCCCCATCGTGGTGCCTTATCATGTGGCAACCTGGCCCATGGTTTTGCAGCCTGTGGTCAGAATGACAAGCAGCAGTTGCGCAGCCTGACAAAAGCCAATATCGGTATCGTCACTGCTTATAATGATATGTTATCCGCTCACCAGCCCTACCATGACTACCCGGATAAAATTAAGCGGGCAATTCATGAGGTTGGCAGTGTTGCTCAGGTTGCCGGTGGGGTACCTGCCATGTGTGACGGCGTCACCCAGGGCCAACCCGGAATGGATCTAAGCCTGCTAAGCCGTGATGTCATAGCTATGGCAAGTGCCGTCAGCCTTTCGCACAATATGTTCGACGGCGGTCTGATGCTGGGAATTTGCGATAAAATCGTCCCGGGCTTACTTATTTCAGCGCTAAGCTTTGGTCATTTGCCCTTTATTTTTGTTCCGGCAGGACCGATGCCATCGGGTATTCCTAATAAAGAAAAGGCACGCATTCGCGAGCTCTATGCTGAAGGTAAAGTAGGCAAATCAGAGCTGCTCGATGCCGAAGCTGCATCGTACCACACGGCTGGAACATGCACTTTTTATGGCACTGCTAACTCAAATCAGCTGGTGGTCGAACTCATGGGTCTGCACCTGCCCGGGTCGTCTTTTGTTAACCCCGGCACCGAGCTGCGTGAGGCCTTAACCCGTGCCGCTGCTCAGCAAATTACCCGGATCACCGATTTGGGAACTGACTATCGGCCAATTAGCGAAATTGTTACCGCCAAAAGTCTGGTTAACGGCATTATTGGCTTACTGGCAACCGGTGGTTCAACCAATCATACGATGCATCTGGTAGCGATCGCACGGGCAGCTGGTTACGAAATTAACTGGACTGATTTTGAAGACCTTTCAGCCGTTACCCCCATGCTTACGCGTGTTTATCCAAATGGTGAGGCTGATATTAATTACTTTCAGCGCGCTGGCGGTATGGCATTCTTAACGCGGGAACTGCGTGATGCCGGCCTGCTGCATAATGATGTTGAAACAGTAGCCGGTCATGGCCTGGAGTTTTACACTAAAAAACCCGAACTTGGCGACGATGGCAAAATTCGCTGGGTAGAAATCAACGCAGACTCATTAGATGAAGACGTTCTGCGTCCGGTAAGTAACCCCTTTAGCGATCACGGTGGCTTAAAAGTATTAAGTGGTAATTTAGGCCGTGCGGTTATTAAAACCTCATCGTTACCGGAAGAAATTGAACCGATTGTCGCACCTGCTGTTGTGTTTACTGACCAGAATCAACTGGATGCTGCTTTTCAGGCCGGCGATTTGAATAAGGACTGCATTGTGGTGGTGAAGTATCAGGGTCCCAAAGCTATCGGCATGCCAGAACTTCACAAACTAACACCGCCTTTGGGTGTGCTGCAAAAGCGTGGCTTTAAGGTCGCACTGGTGACCGATGGTCGTATGTCCGGGGCATCTGGAAAGGTGCCGGCGGCGATACACGTTACGCCGGAAGCCGTTGATGGTGGCTTAATTGCTAAGGTCAAGGACGGTGACAGGGTAAAACTGGATTTTGTTACCGGCGAACTGGAGCTATTGGTTGATAGCGACGAGCTAAAACAGCGAGAGCCACAGCCAATTGATTTAACCGAAAGTCATTTCGGCATGGGCCGTGATTTATTTGGTAATCTACGCGCCAGTTTTAGCGGTGCCGAGCAGGGCGCCTGTGTACTATTTAAGGACGACAAAGAGTATGGTGAGTAGCGAACAGACACCGGTTATCGACGGCTATGCGGTTGTTGCCGACATTGGTGGCACCAACGCCCGGTTTGGTCGTATCAATCTGGATACCTTTGAACTGGATAGGATTCAGGTATTCCCCTGTGCTGATTACCTGAATTTGACCGATGCAATGATTGCCTATCGTGAGCAGCAAGATGTGCCGCTTGAACACGTGGCAATTGCTATTGCCTGCCCGGCTGAGTTTGATGCAATTCAGATGACCAATCATCACTGGCAATTTTCGGTCGAAGGAACGAAACGTGCGCTGGGACTAAAAAGCTTTATCGTGCTTAATGATTTTGCAGCGGCGGCAATGAGCTTGGTTACGCTGGACAAAAAAGAGCAAAAGAAGATAGGCGGCGGTGCTCAGCAAAATGACGGTCCTAAAGCCGTATTAGGCGCAGGTACAGGGCTGGGAGTCGGGCATTTAGTTACGCTGCCTAACGGCGATGTCATGCCGTTGCCCGGCGAAGGTGGACATGCTGACTGGGCGCCTATTAACGAGAAAGAATGGGCGATTCACGAGTTCTTATCCCATCGCTTTGAAGGGCGGGTTTCGGCAGAACGTATTTTGTCGGGTCCCGGGCTCGAAAATCTGTATCAGGCTATTGCCGCTTACCACGATCGGGCAGTTCCACCACTGCGAGCCAAAACTATTGGTGCGCGCGCCCTGAGTGGTTGCGATGCAATCGCGGTTGAGGCAGTTGAGCAGTTTTTTGCAAGCCTGGGCAGTTTTGCCGGTAATTTAGCCTTAACGTTAAATACCCGGGGCGGCGTTTATATCGCCGGTGGCGTAGTGCCAAAACTCTTGCCAATGATGGCAGCCTCCGAGTTCCGCTCGCGATTTGAGCAAAAAGGCCGCTTTTGCAATCTGGCAGAATCCATTCCTTGTTATGTGATTACCGCTGAGCATGCGGGTATGCGTGGTGTAGCGCAATATCTAAAGCAGCGTTTAAAAAATCGCGTGCAAGCCAAACAAACAGCGTAGGAACCATGATGACAGCACATGATATTTTTGCACGGGCCACAATTATTCCGGTAATGACGGTAACCGATATTGATAGCGCCGTAAGCTTAGGAAGGGTACTTTATAAGCAAGGCTATGAGGTTCTTGAAGTCACTTTGCGCACTAGCGCAGCGGTTCATGCCATTGAAGAGCTGCGCCGTCAGTTGCCCAATGCTTTAATTGGCGCCGGTACAGTACTTAATAAAAAAGACTTGCAGCTGGTTACCACCGTTGGCGCGCAGTTTGCGATCAGTCCCGGAGCCACACCTGACTTGTTAAAAGCGGGCCGTGAAGCTGATATCCCTTTGATTCCCGGGGTTGCCACTGTATCTGAGGTAATGCAGGGTATCGAATATGGCTATAACGAGTTTAAGCTGTTCCCGGCCGCTGCTATTGGTGGAGTTAAGTTATTAAAGTCAATCGATGCGCCGCTCGCGGGGGTAAAGTTTTGCCCCACTGGCGGCATTAACGAATCCAATTATAAAGATTATCTTGCTTTGCCGAATGTCAGTTGTGTTGGCGGCAGCTGGATTATCTAAACTTTAAAACGACTTACCAGGCTACGTAGCGTGTTTGCAGTTTCTGACAGTTGATTACTGGCTACCACTATCTGTTCAACAGAGTGGTCACTGCTCTCTGCGATATCATTAATGCGGGTCACGCTTTCATTGATTTCTTCCGCCACCGAAGACTGTTCTTCCACGGCGGTAGCTACTTGCGTATTCATATCCTTTATCGATGCTACCGACGTCATGATCTGCTCTAAAGCGACAATAGTATTGTCTCCCTCGCTTACCGCTTCTGAGGATTTCGTTTGATTGCCCTGCATTACTTTTACCAGGCCCTGGGTGCTGTTGATAATGCTATCGATAATTTTTTCTATCTCAACAGTTGAGGTCTGGGTTTTTTGTGCCAGCGTTCGGACTTCATCGGCAACAACTGCGAAGCCGCGCCCAGCTTCACCCGCGCGGGCTGACTCAATAGCGGCATTAAGTGCTAGTAGATTGGTTTGGTCGGCGATGTTGCGAATAACTTCAAGCACACTGGCAATAGCGCCGCTGTTGTTCTCAAGCTCTGCCATGCCGGCTGCGGCTTGCTCGACCTCTTTAGCAAGTTGATTTATTTTTTGCACACAAGAGCCAACAGTCTCTTTACCGGCACTAGCGGTGTCGCTGGTTTCTTCGGCACTAGTGGCAGCGCTATGAGTGTTGTTGGCTATTTCCTGAATGGAGGCCGACATTTCGTTAACAGCGGTTGCAACCTGATTGAGTTCGTCACGTTGTGTTCTGACGCCTTTGCGTGTTTCTACAGAAATAGCATTGAGCTCGTCGGTCGCAGTTGCCATTTGCATAGCAGCGTCGGCAACCTCCTTGACTATCTGTTGGACTTTACTGACAAACTTGTTATAACTCTCTGCCAGGTCGCTTAGTTCGTCAGAGCCGCTGGTATCCAGCCGTTGTGTTAAATCGCCTTCGCCTTCGGCGATGTCATTCAGGTTTTTAACCGTAGTTCGTAAGGGGCGGACGATACTTTTGGCTAACCAGGCAGAAACCAGCAGGGCTACCGCAATCCCGATAATAGCTAAAACCACCACGAAGTTGCGTGTTGCGGCCATACTATCGGCGTAATATTGGCGGTTCATCGCGATTTCCAGAACAGCAATTGGGGTACCACTAAAGTCTTTAATAGAGCGTGTATAAATCGCATAGGGAGTACCGTTGAGGTCGCTGCGCTCGATACCCGGCTGACCCTGCCAGGCATCTAATACCTCCTCATCACTGACTATAGTTTCGCCAGCTATGGTAGTCGCAAGAATGCTTGTATTACTTCCGTTTACACCATGAATAGCAAGTTTAGCCCCGTAGTCTTGTGTAAATAAGTTGGCAAAAGCATCCCCCAGATTTAGTCCAAATTCTACTGAACCGAGGTGCTGGCCTCTTTGACTTATTGGGTATAGTCCTCGGATGCCGATACCTGCAACGCCACCATCTAAGCCCCGAACTGGCTCTTTCGTTTTATTGACGGCTACAATAGTGGGTCTTAAAGTGGTCAAGTCATCGCCGTATTTCTGCCTATTGTGGAGTCGAAGAAATGATGTTGCCGGCGGAGTATGAAACTGAAATTGAGCAACACCGTAATTTTTTTTAAGCGTCTGGAACATCTCGCCATAAGTCTCAATTAACCGCTTGCGGTCGCCTTGGGCGAAGCGATTACCGGTTTCCGGGTTTAAGGCAACGATAGCGCTCATGCTTTCAGCAAAGCGGGCACGTGTATCAATTTGCGAGCGGGCGGCTTCAAACAAGTTTTGAAGCTCTCGTTGTTCAGCTTCGCGCATGACCGAGCTGGAATTAACCAAATAAAACACCGACATAACAACAATAATAATGGTCACAACTGCGCCAAAGCCAATGGCTAATCTTAATCCAATGTTTATATTTCTGAACATACGGCCCCCGGCCATTTAACGTTGTAAACGATTATCGCTCAATTTTAAAAAAAATATAGTGATAATCACTCAGCTGGACCATTAATCCCTGAGTACTTACCCTTAGGCTGTCAACAACGGTTGAGGGGTAGCCGTGCTAAAAAAAAGGGAGCCTATACGGCTCCCTTTTATTCATCGTGGTTCGGTTAGTCCCAGTCGGGCGCAAAATCTGGATCAATGATCCGCTCGTTTTGGTCAAGTGCGGCAATATCCAGCATATCCTGTTCTGTCAGCTGGACCTTTTGCGCTTTAAAATTACTGCGTAAATGGTCCGTGTTGGTTGTGGACGGGATGGTAATAAAGCCTTTTTGCATCTCCCAGGCAAGGGCGATTTGCGCAGGCGTCGCATCATGCTCTAGCGCGATACCCCTGAGTGTGCTGTTTTCTACTACCTTACCTTTGGCAAGGGGTAGATAGGCAGTTACCTTAATTCCTTTATCTTCACAGGCTTCAGTGACTTTACGGTTTTGCATAAAGGGGTGGACTTCAATTTGATTGGTCGCAATGTTTTCGGCACCCACATGCTGGATAGCGCGCTCCATTAGGTCAATAGTGAAGTTGGATACGCCAAAGTGTTTAATTAAGCCCTGTTCACGGGCTTGCATAAGGGCATCCAGTGTTTCTTCCATCGGCACTTCGTTGTTAGGCGAGGGCCAGTGGATGAGGGCCATATCGATGCAGTTGCGCTGTAATTTGTCGGCGCTTTGCTGAAGGCTATCCAGTACCTGTTGATGCTTAAAGCGGTCAAACCACACTTTAGTAGTGACAAACACATCATCGCTGTTGGATTGTGCCAGGCCTTTGCCGACATCCGCCTCGTTTTCGTAGGCTTGTGCCGTATCAATGTGTTTATAACCCGTTTCAACAGCTTCGGTAATGAGCTCAGTGAGCGTTGGGCCTTTAAGACGAAAGGTTCCCATGCCAAAATTCGGTATCATATTGCCTCCTTGTTCTGACTATTTAGGTTTATTCCTCAAAAACTAATGCGTCCGGGTCGGCACCCAGTTGTTTCAGTGCTTCCATCATCTTGTCGTTAAATTCATCGGGGCCACAGACGTAGAATGCCTGGCTGAAATCCTCGATTTGCGATTTCAAAAACTCTTTGTCGATTTCGTCGTCTAAGAAAATATGATCGCCAGAGGGTTTTTCGCGTGTTATCACGTTTATAAACTGACTGCCCAGCATACGCTGGAACTCGTCTTTTAGAATGATGTCCTGTTCGGTTTTATTGGAAAAAATCAATTTGTTGTTGCCAATTTTTCCTTTGTTATGCAGATCTCGTAAAATCGCGATAAAGGGCGTGACACCAGCGCCACCGGCCAGGAAAACGCCTTCGTTTTTATACTCTATGGTGCCCCAGGGCTCATCAATAATAAAAGAATCACCGACAGAAAGCTGCCCGATTTGCTCTGTAACACCGTCGTGATCCGGGTAGATCTTGATGATAAATTCTAAATACGGATCGCTGCTTAGACAGGTGAACGTAAAGGGCCGCTTTTCATCGCGCCAGCCGTCACGGTCCACAGATACTTCGGTAGCCTGACCTGGGGTAAAGCTATATCCGGCGGGCTTTTCCAGTCGTATCCGTTTAACGTCATGGGTAACGTCAGAAATGTCCTGAATTTTTATGGTATGGCTCATGATCTACCTCACAGTATCTGTTGGTGATTATCCAGCGATATTCTCCTGATAAACATAGTCAAAGATCGCTGGTTTTTACAGTTTGTGAGATTATTCAGGCGACTTGCGGCCTGATAGTCCGCCACTAGCGGCGTTTTTTAAAAGGGTAAAACCCATGTCAGAGAGAAAAAGTCCAGACCATCGTTGGGCTTTTCGATATCTGCGTTAGAGTGGTGAGTGTAGGCTAGGGACACCCGTGCTTTTGATTCGGCATTGTATTGCCAGGCTAAGCCCAAACGATCTTCAAAATGCCAGTGAGTTGATAAGTTTCGATCACCAATTCGGGTATTATCCAGGTAGGTAACGCCGATTCCGGCTTCAAAAAAAAGCGGGCGACTGGATTGTGTTAATTGCCAGCTAAGGATAGGGGACACACTGAACGCGGTAATATTATCTGCGGTATCATTGCTGTTTTGCCAATGATTTAAGCCGCCTTCAAACGCGAGAGTCGGAGAGGCGGCCCAGTTAAGCCACTCGGGGGCGAAGCTATCGCTGCGCAAGCTAAGGCGGGCACCACGAAGCTGATCGGCTGAATAGGCACCGGCAAAATGAATTTCTGCGGCGCTGAGTGTTGCTGGTACAGAGCCCAGAACCAGAAAGGTGGAAAACACGACTTTTTTCATTAAGTACTCCTGACACTTAACCTAAAAGCAGAGCATTATATACATTCATTGGTGTATGTAAAGCTGGTTGTTTTAATCAGGTTTGTGTCAGGGTACTGCATTTGTCAGCGCTGGTTGGGCGGCTGTACCAATAGCCCTGAATTTCATCGCAGCCAAGTTCGCGCAGATAGTCGCAACTGGCTTTATTTTCTACACCTTCGGCGACGACCCGGTAACCCAGGCGTTGAGCCATACCGATCATGGCATTGACGATGGCTTGATTGCGATGACTTTTTTCTATATCGAAAACAAACGCTCGATCAATTTTAACCACGTGGGCCGGTATATCATGTAGGTAGGTCAGCGAGTTGTAACCGGTGCCAAAATCGTCGATAGCAATCGATACGCCCGCATCGGCCAATGTTGTTAACTGTGCCATAGCCTGTTTACTATGGCTAACAATGGCGCTTTCCGTTAGTTCCAGCTCCAGCCAGTGAGTTCTAACGTCGGCCTCATGTAGAGCGGATAAAATGTGCTGAGCAAAGCCGGCTTCGTCCAGATTATTGCCGGAAACATTCATCGCAACCTGCAATTCATGGCCTTGCTCTTGCCAACTTTTTATCTGTTCAATGCAATGCTGCAGAACCCAGCCAGTAAGTTCGCGAACCAATGAGGTATTTTCGATTAATGGCACAAATTCAGCAGGTGAAATTTCACCCAATTCAGGGTGTTGCCAGCGCAGCAGCGCTTCAACAGATTGACACTTTCCGGAGCTTAGGTTCAGGCGCGGCTGAAACTGCAGATAGAGCTCTCCGGGTTTTTCCAGTGCTTTGCGAAAATCGTGCAATATGGTAAAACGCCGGCGATGCTCATTGTCCAGCTGCTGCGAGTAGAGTATTACTGGCTCGCCTTTTAAGCGGGCGTCCTGACTGGCGCTATGTACGGTACGGATAATATCAGCACCGTTAGCATTACTTAAGTCAAAGGGCGCGATGCCAACCACCGGTGTGTGCAGCAATGATAAGGACTCGCTGACTACTACATCCTTAACTAACCGCCAGATGTTACTACCTATTTGGTCAATGTGTGTATCATCATTCCTAACCAGGTACAGGTACTCACAGCCACCGATATAATACAGCCAATCACCATGGGCAAGATTACTTTTCAGGTGCCTGCCAACGTCATGAGCCATATTATCCAGACTGGGCAGTCCGACCACTCTTTGCAGTGAGCGTATCTGGCTTTCGTCAAACAAATCGATATGCAGGGCGTACCATAGCCCTTGACCTTCGTCTTTGCGCAAGTCATCGATGTCTTCGATAAACTGATTACGATTTGGCAGGCCAGTTATCGGATCCAGACGTCCAAAGGCGTGTTGCAGCTCAATTTGATCCATCACCATGGCGGCCATGTCACTCAATAAAGCTCGTTCATCATCGGTGATTTGACGTGGCTCGTGTCCTAAAACACACATAGCCCCCAGGGTATAGCCTTCCTGAGTGGTTAACGGTGCTCCCGCATAAAAGCGTATGCCGGATTCAGCTAACCCACTGTTTTGATACATTGTTGACTCGAGCAGGTCGGGTACAACGACAAACCCTGAGGTGTCTGATACTTCACCGCAACAGGCTTTAAAACGGGGGATCTCCCGATGTTCAACACCAACCCGCGATTTAAACCACTGCCTGTCTTCATCACTTAAGGAAACTGCCGCGATAGGCAGGTCAAACAACTTGCTGGCCAGCCGGGTAATCCGGTCAAAGCTCTCACTGGGTGGAGTATCCAGCAAATTAAGCTGGCGTAATGCAGCCAGGCGCTTACTCTCATAATCCTTTTGCATTCAGTGTCCTCTATCAACTGACTCCCTAGTTTACACCATCTTTAGGCCGCTATAAAAAAGACAGCAACTACGGCTTTTTACGCCACTTACCGTCAACTTTAATGTAGTGGCCTGATTTTGTTTGCTCAATTGCGCGCTTGCCGGCTAATAGTTCTACGTCAGCAACGGCAATATCGTTCTCTTCGGCAATGCGGATGTATTCTTTGCGCCGCGCTTCGTTAATTTGCTTAGCAATCTGGCTGGCCGTTTCAGTGTCTTTAACAGCGCCCAGATACCCATCCGGCTTTTCGCCGACTAAGCCCTGGTCTTTCGCATTACTCAGCTGGTTTTTAGCTTCTTGCAATGACAGTTGCTGGGCGCTGGCACTGACTGAGGTTACAGTGAGGCAGGCAACAAACACAGCGATTAGCAGTTGTTTCATTGGGGACTCCTTAAAATAAGTCGCTGGATTCAGAAATCACGTTGTCGAGTGCTTTATCTACCTTGACGTAAATTTCATGCTCGATTTTAACGTTTAAATTAATTGTAATCGGCTCTTTTGGTGCAGCTACCTGCACGGTTGGGGTGCAGGCGGCTAAGCCAGTAAGTACGATAAATAAAAAGCCAATATATTTCATAGGGTCCTCTGACTTAGGTCATCGATTTAAATTTTCCTGGATCCGCTCGCGGACAATTTCATTAACACTATTGGTTAGCTGCAGGCCTTTGATTAGCGCCGGTAAATCCTCCTGCAGCGTTAAATTAAACTCAACCGGCCGCCCTTGTTCAACGTCGGGGTTAAAGCCATTTAATTGTAATTGCAGGTTCAGCTTACCGTTATCATCATAGTTGATTTCGCTGGATAAAGTGCGATACGTAAAATTTTCCAGCACCGCAGCCAGGGTTCTAAGGCTGGGATTTTCTCCAGCCATTGATGTTAGAGCTGAAGAGTCAACGGCTACGTGCCCGCCGGGGGCAAGAGCGTTTAAATACCCGTTTTTAAGAGTTAGCTGGTTGTTGCGCCACGCCAGCGGCAGGGTGCCGGATACTTTGCCGTTGATAGCGACATTGTCGCTGGGATACTGGCGCAATAGTTCGCCTAAAGACAGGCGTTCAAATACCAGGGGTAAATCAAAGTCACGGTTAAACCGATAGGTTTGGTTAGGTACCTCGATGGTGCCACCAAAAGCCTCGATTGTATGTTGCTGCAAATCCAGCTGCCAGTTGTCCTGCTCTGCTAAGGGTAGCTCGAGGGCCATATTTGCCTGAAGCGGGCCGATGACAAAGCCCTGCTGCAGGCTGCCCAGTTTTTGCTGCAGGTGCTGAACACTGAGGTGAGTTGTCGTGGCGCTAAAATGCGCTGTAGCATCATGCTGTGTTGCTGACCAGGTATCGTAAACCCAGTCAGCCTGAGTGAGCTTTACCCTTGCGTCATCGATGTGCCAGTCACCTGATGTCCAGGCATAGTCTAAAGTAAGGTCGGCTTCGACTTGTCCCTGCTGAATAACCAGTTGCGGATAAAGTGTCCGTAGCAGCTCCGCTAGCTTAGAGTGTCTCTGCCAGTTAAACGGCTGCAGCAACAACTGGGAGTGCAAGCCAGTTTGATTGAAGCGGCTTTGGTGCTTAATCTGCAGGCTATTGTCCACCGTCAGAACTCCTGAGAATGACTCTACCGCTTGCCAGGGCTTGGTCAGCGGCGCTTTGGCCACTAGTTTACCGCTGATCTCAGCGCTACAGTGTAATTGTTTAAAGGACAACGCATCGGTGTCAATCGGCAAATAAACCGCCAGTTGTTCGGTATTCAAAGGATAGTCCAGCGTTGCCTGTATGTTGCCATTTCCGGCATTCAGCTGGCCGTTTAATCGAATGCCGCCCCGGGTAAATGTTACCTGCCAGTTTTGACTCTCCCGATTAACCTGAAGATGGGTATCGGTTGGATGGGGGGTAGTTATCTGTAAGTTAAAGTTCTGTTGCTGACGAGTTAAGTCGAGGCTCGCCTGCACAGAGTCGTGGATAAAAACGTCAGACACCCGTGAGCCGTTTATCCTTAACTCGTTGACACTAATCTGGTCGGGCAGAAAGGCAGGCAGCTCCAGGCTAAGAATATCTTGTAAAAATACCGACTGTTCATTTTGGTTGTTATTGTTGTCGGTGGTTGGTCCCGTGGCTGAATTTATTGTCAGCGATAGCTTTTTGATAACTAGCTGTCGGGACGAGAGTTCGGCCAATGATAGCTGCCACTGGCTGATGCCATAGTGGCTTAGCTGCTGATTAAGCCATAGATAAGCGATGAGTCCAAGCAGCAGGGCACTCAGCACCAGGCTGAATAATGCGCTGCCACTCCATGCTAAAAATTGTGCTAGTTTGCGGAGTTTCAATCGTTAACGTCAATCCCAGTCAGGTGCAAAGCTGGGGTCGATGATGCGGTCATTTTCGTCCAGCTCCTTAATTTCGGCCATATCTTCCTCGCTTAGCTTAAGCTTCTGCGCCTCAAAATTGTCTTTTAAATGTGACTCTTTGGTGGTCGAGGGGATAGAAATAAAGCCTTTGCGCAGCTCCCAGGCAATGGCTACCTGCGCCGGGCTGGCATTGTGTTCTTCCGCAATACGCTGCAGGGTTTTATTTTCAACCACAGCGCCTTTCGCCAGCGGTAAATAGGCGGTTACCTTAACACCCAGATCAGCACAGGCCTTAGTCACTTTGCTGTTTTGCATAAAAGGATGAACCTCTATTTGGTTGGTCAGAATATTTTCTGCCCCCACATGTTGAAGCGCCTGTTTCATTAGTTTGATGGTAAAATTCGATAAGCCAAAGTTTCTGATGAGTCCGCGTTCCCGCGCTTCGGTTAAGGCGTCGAGCGTTTCCTGTAACGGCACCTCCTGGTTGGGCGACGGCCAGTGAATTAAGGCTAAATCCAGGGTGTCGCGTTGTAATCGGTCGCAACTCTCGCGCAGGCTGTCCAGCACATCCTGATAGGCGAGCTTTTCGTGCCATACCTTGGTAGTGATAAAGATTTTTCTGTCGGCTGAGCGGCTAAGGGCTTTGCCGACATCGGCTTCGTTCTCATAAGCCTGGGCGGTATCAATGTGCTGATAACCAATTTCCAGGGCCTGTTCGACAAGCTCGGTCAGACTACTGCCGCTTAAACGAAAAGTTCCCATTCCAAAATTCGGGATCATAACAAGACCTCCTTTGTAACTCGATTAACGGTCTTTTTATCCGTTGGCTGCTTCGCTAATGCAACTATAGTCACGGAGGTGAAATGCGGCAAGGCGGGGTTATGCCGCGCGGCCAAAGCTAAGCTTTGCGTAAAGTGAGGTTAACCCGCACCTCTCCGGTCAGGGGATGGCGGGCCTTGGCCAGCTTCTTTACCCCGTGAAAACGCAAACGGTCAACACCGCCCCATACCAGAGCGTCGCCATGGGATAAAGTAATTTGCGTTGCTTTATCGGCACGTTTTTCGCCGCCCCATAAAAATGTTACCGGCAGACCGAAAGAAAAGGACACAATAGGCTGGGAAAAGTCGCTCTCATCTTTATCCTGGTGCAATCCCATCGCATTGCCGGGCCGGTACACATTAATCAGACAGGCATCTGGGTTAAAACCGTCAAAACCGCATAGCCTGGCAGCCTGCTGTGCTTTTTTCACAACACTTATGGGCATCGCTGGCCAGGGAGCATCCGTAAGGGGGTCAACAGACTGGTAACGATAGCCCTGCCGGTCACTAACCCAGCCCCGGCTACCACAGTTACTGCTTAATACCGACATTGACCTGCCGCCCGGAGTGGTAAAGTGACGCAAAGGGGCCTGGCGGATACAGTCACGGATTTCATCGAGCAGAGCGACCGCCGCCGAGCCGATAAAACCGGGCAGGTAATAACCACAGGGGCTGAATTGCTGCGGTTCATGTTGCGGACTGAAGAGATCTTCCTGCATTAAAGACTACTTTGTTATCATTTGTAACCACTTGATAAACGCTACCAGTGCTACCGATTGCTGGCGGCGCTTGCGATAAAATAATTTCAGCTCCGGCTTAGTCACCAGATTTAAATTGTCCCATGGGTGCAGCGCGGGGAAATTATCGGCGCGACAATAACTGGCGTCAACCAGAGTAACCCGGGCCTGGCTCTGAATTAATTCCAGCGCAATTTGGCTGTCATTACAATGAATGAGTTTAGTGCTTTTAAATTGCGGTTGGTACTGTTTTTGATAAGCCAAATGATTAGGGCTATCGCGGTCGACTAGCCATGGTGTCTGCCAGACTAATTCCTCATTATCGATGCCAACTGAACAGGGTACTAACTGCACCGGCGCTAAGCGCTGCTCGCTGATATGTTTATCATTGATGGTGCCGGCTGCAATAGCCAGGTCGATGCCGTCATGTTGCAGCCTGGAGCTTAGCTCCGCAGCCGAGGCCGCCGAAAGAAATTCATCACAACGAACAAAGTTTAACTGTACGTGCGGATACAGTGACTGAAAGTCATCGAGTTGTTGAGTAAGCCAAAAGCGCAGTCGCACCGAAGCAATAGCGATGGTTAAGCTGGTCATGCTATTATCATTTAAATGCCTGGCGCGCTCTAATGTCTGGTCAAGCTGGCGGAAAATGACTTCTAACTGCGGCGCCAGTTCCAGCCCGGCAGGGGTCAGGCAGTGCACACGATTGTCGCGTTGAAACAAGCTCATATCCAGTTGTTTTTCCAGCGTCTGAATTTGCCTTGTAACGGCTGCCTGGGTTACGCCCAGCTGTTGTGCCGCCTGCTTAAAACTTGGACTGCGGGCGGCTACGTCAAATACGCGTAAAGCATTCAGTGAGGGGGCAGGCTTTTTCGCCATGAGCGATCCTTGAATAATTTTTGGTTGCTATTTAACGCAATCAGGATTAACTAAAAGTAAAGCAAGTTTAACGGAGTAGCAAGCTTTGTCGTATTGGGGAGAATTTTTTACTATAGCGCTGGTACACTTGCTGGCAGTTGCCAGTCCCGGCCCGGACTTTGCCGTGGTGTCGCGCTATGCCTTAAGTTTCGGCCGCAAAGTCGGCTATTGGGTTGCGCTGGGTATTGCCGCAGGCATTACCCTGCATGTGGCCTATTCACTCATTGGAGTGGCAGTAATTATCCACCAGAATCAGTGGGTATACTTAACCTTGCTGATGATAGGCGCCTTATATCTGGGCTATATCGGCATCGGTGCCATAACGGCTAAACCCCGCACTGAGGTCGCTGCTGTCGCGGGACAGGTGGAGCTGCCTAAACGCCGTAAAGCCTTTACGGTGGGGTTTTTAACCAACGGTCTGAACGTTAAAGCCACCTTGTTTTTCCTGACATTGTTTACCACGGTTATCAATCCGGCGACGCCCTTTGTAATTAAACTGGGCTATGGCGTTTATCTGACCATTGCTACGGGCGTCTGGTTTGTGTTTTTAACCTGGCTGTTAACTCATCCGCGGGTATTTAAAAAGATCTGGCCTTACAGTCACTGGGTCGACCGGCTGATGGGGGCAATTTTGATCCTTTTAGCGCTGAGTTTGCTATGGGAGTGGTTGCAGTTAGTGGTATAATTAAAGAAGTTAGTTGTACCAATAAATTTTACTCAGGTGTAGGCAGAAAGTGTAAATGCAATTATTTGTAAATGATCTGACCGTAATTGATTGTTCTTACCTGTGCCCACAGCGCGGCATTGTCGGTGAAAGCTGGATTGTCGATATCGTGCTGGATGGCGCCCTCAACGAACAGTCCATGGTGTTGGACTTCGGCCGGGTTAAAAAACAAATTAAACGAATTATCGATGACTCGGTTGATCACAAGCTGGTAGTTCCAACCGAACACCCTTACACTCAGGTTAAGCACAGCCAGGATGATAACAGCCACTGGGTTGATTTTATGCGTCCTAATGGCAAATCCATTCATCTCTTTTGTCCGGCCGATGCCTTTGCCTATATCGAGGCTGATCAAGTGGATGAGATGACCGTAACCGATTACCTGCGGGCGGTTATAAAGCGCGAGTTGCCTGGTAACGTGGCGGGGCTTAAATTAGCGCTGCGGCCAGAAGTGATTGATGGATTTTATTATCACTACACTCATGGCCTGAAAAAGCACGATGGTAACTGTCAGCGTATTGCACACGGTCACCGCTCGAAGCTGCAGATATTTTTGGACAATATCCGCCAACCGGTGCTGGAAAAGCAGTGGTCTGAATGCTGGCGTGATATTTACCTGGGTTCGACAGAAGATCAAATGGCGGTTACGCAGCTCAGTCGCTCTGCCGGAGCAAAGCAGGCAGCCACAGCCGCTACACATGTCGGTTATAGTTATACGGCCGATCAGGGATTATTTGAGCTGGCGGTACCTAAAGCAGAGAATTATGTCATTGAAACCGACTCAACAGTTGAATGTATTGCGCAGTATCTGGCTGATACTATAAAACAGGAGCGGCCTCAGCAAAGCGTTCAGGTAAAAGCTTTTGAAGGTGTTGGCAAAGGGGCCATTGCGTATGCTTAAGAACATTTTTGTGCTGCTGCTGGCGGCTGGTATGCCACTGGCTGGAGCGGCTTTTGACGAAGTTCCGTTAACCTTAAAAGGCGAACGGACGCAGGGTGCTTTACTGCTGGGTAAAACAGACCCGGAGGCCAGTGTCGAACTAAATGGCCAGTCAATTGAGTTAACCGAAACCGGCTACTTTGTTGTTGGCTTTGCCCGTAAAGCCGATCTGAACCAGCAGTTGACCGTTAAGCTTGATGATCAGCAACGTCAGGAAAACCTTGTTTTAACTGAGCGGGACTATCGGATTGAACGCGTAGACGGTGTACCTCAACGTACCGTAACCCCGGACCCCGAGCAGGTTAAACGCACCCGTAAAGAAGCAGAAAAAGTCTGGTTGGCACGGCAGCAGCAGTCTGCCCGGGAGGACTTTTTAACCACGCTGGTTAAGCCGGCTGAGGGGCGCATCAGTGGTTATTATGGGTCACAACGGATCTTAAACGGCGAGCCGCGCAACCCCCATTATGGCGAAGATATTGCGGCACCGACGGGGACTCCGGTTAAAGCGCCGTGGGCGGGTGTGGTCACTCTGGCTGAGCCGGACCTGTTTTACTCCGGCGGTACCATTATTATTGATCATGGCTACCGGGTTAATACCACTTATCTGCATTTAAGCTCTGTTGACGTGCAGGTGGGTGATGTTATTGAGCAGGGCCAGATGATTGGCAAAATCGGTGCTACCGGCCGTGCCACTGGCCCCCATCTTGACTGGCGTGTTAACTGGGGTAACGAGCGCCTCGACCCGGCGCTGTTACCCACGCTGTATGAATAACTAGTCGTGCCTGAGCCAGCCGTTCAGATGTTCCGGCTGACTGATGGTTAACGGATAGCTGCTCTTAGCCGGCGCCGAAAAAGTTAAGGTTAAGGGCAGCAGCTCATCGCGACGAAACACGTGAACACAGACCCGGTCGCCCGGGGTAAAACGTCTGAGTAAGTCATCAATAGTGCTGGCACTTGCCAGCAAATGGTCGATTGCGATGATCCGATCACCAGCCGCTATGCCCGCCTGATAAGCGCTTTCATTATGATAAACTGCCAGTACTTTCAGGCCGTCAGGTTCGGGCTGATAACGGGCTCCTAGGGTTACCTTAGCTGGTTGCTCTACGGCTTTACCGCTACTGCTGTTATCATTTTTAGGCGCCACCGGGCGCACTTTAACACCGAAATTTTCTAATAATTCAACTACTGGCAGGGAATCCCGGCCATACAAAGCATTTTCCAGCAGTTCACTGACATCAATGCCGGGATAGCTGTTAAAGAACTCAGCAAAGGTATCATCGCTGGTTCCCGCCTGAGTTTTTCCGAGCTTATGCCAGAGATCGCGCATAATGTGCGCCAGGGTCAACTGGTGATCGCTTTGCAGGCGCACAGTCAGATCCAGACATAAGGCGATTAAGGCGCCTTTTGCATAGTAACTGACAATGCTGTTGCCGGCGTTTTCGTTTTGCTGGTAAAACTTGGTCCAGGCCAGAAAGCTTGACTCGGTTACGCTTTGCAATCGTTGTCCGGTGCCGCGCTCGACCCGGGCCAGAGTATCACCAAGAGACGTTAGATAACGTTTGGCATCGATTATTCCGGCGGCATGCAACAGGTAATCATCGAAATAAGAGGTCATGCCCTCATAAAACCAGAGCTGCTCGGTATAGCTCTCTTTGTCCAGCTGATAAGGCAAAAAGGCTTTGGGTTTTAGAGTTTTGACATTCCAGCTGTGAAAGTACTCATGGCTGCATAAGCTGAGAAACGTCTGATAGTCGTCGTCCATGCTGTTCTGCTGGGCGCTGATGAGACTTTTTCGGCTGCACAGTAAAGCCGTTGAATTGCGATGCTCCAGACCACCAAAACCTTCGCCGACCACCATCGTTAAAAACGTATAGGAGGAGAAGGGCGCCTCTTCAAACAAATTGATTTGGTGCTCACAAATCCGTGCCAAATCTGCGGTAATGCGCGAGGTGTCGGCATAATGCCGGCCACTCAAAACCAGCGCATGCTTGATGCCATGGGCAATGAACTCTTTAACTGTTAAATCGCCCATTAAAAAAGGGTAGTCGATTAACGCATCATAATTGTCAGCGCTAAAGCGACCGAATTCATAGGCGTGACCAGACACTCGGGGCATGCCGGTTGCCAGCTTCCAGTGACTGGCGGCCGCGGGGGGCGACACGGTTAATTCGACAGCATCTTTTTCCTGCCCGGCGACGGCCAGACAGGTACTGGTGTTATTAAAAAAACCTTGTTGCTGGTCGAGATATGCCGAACGTACGGATAAATCCCAGGCATAAACCTGGTAACGAACCACAATGGGCTGCTTACTATCGCCAGTTTGAACCTGCCACTGGCTTTTGCTGGTTTGTGTTACCGCCAGAGGCTGTTCGTTACGTTCTGCTGTTAAGTTGATTATATGTTTGCTAAAGTCTCGGATCAGGTAACTGCCCGGTATCCAACTTGGCAGCCAGAGTGTCTGCTGTCCGGACTCAGGTCGGTCAATTTCTATTGAAACACTCAACAAATGTCCGTTAAGATCGTCCGGGCTAATGTGATAATAAAGCAATATCGACTCCTTTTCTTGACATGCATTGCGTTCAGGTAAAGATAGTAGCATAGGTATTAAGCCTAATATGAGGACTTAATGAGCACTAAGATTCAGCAACTGACGGTTGCTCAGCGCATTGAAATTCAAGTATCCGGTTTGAATGTTCCGGCGCGCTTTCAGACCGAATTCGTCGGTGCTGTCAAAAACCGCTGGTTTATTGTTGCCATGCCGGAGGCTAAGCGCTACGGGGAATTAAGGGAACATTTGCATGAGGGCGTACCGCTTATCGTGCGCTTCGTGCTGGAAAATGAAAACGGCGAAATTTGTGCTTTTCGGACTGATATCGACTTTGTCGTCGCACACCCTACGAAAATGCTGTTCCTTGACTGGCCAACTAATTTAGAAAGCCGTGTGATCCGCCAGGGCCGGCGTTTTGACGCCTATCTACCCTGTAAAATTGAACGATTTGATGATAACAACGACATTAACTTAACTGCTGATGGGGTTATCCTCGATGTTTCGGAGACAGGTTGCCGGGTTAAACAACACTTTGTTACTAACGATGCCGGCGAACTTGAAAAAGGCAGTTGGGAAAGTGGCCAGCGAGTTCAGGTTACGGCTGATCAAAAAAACAATGGTGAGGTCACTATTGGCTGTATTGTCCGTCAGATAAAGAGCAAGCCTGACCACTGCGAGCTGGGGCTGCAATTTAACCGCAATCAGCAAGAAGCCATCAACTCATTATTTTCAGGCAGTCTGGTCGATATTAATGCTTTATCCCGTTCAGGTGAATAACGCAAAGGAACGGTCATAATGGGCTTTATAAATCGCGCGGTGTCGGCTTCTTTATTTGAACACCGCAACCGTTCTTTTTGGTTACTACAAACCGCGGGTTGGGCCGGTTATGCGCTGGTCAACTACATTGGCTCTTTAATGCACGAAATGCGCGGCATTTATTTTGTCGTGCTGTTGCTGGGTGCCTACGCCGGCTTTTTGCTGACCATTCCTCTACGTTATTTGTACCAGCGAATTTGGGAGCTACACCCCGCCTGGCTAATGTTGGTGGTTATCCTGTCATCCTACGTGGTTGCTTCGGTCTGGGCGGTTATCGACAACGCCACCTACTGGGAAGTGTATAAATTTGGGTTTCGCCCCGACAGTCCCTTCTTTTACTTTAAAAACAACCTGGCAAAATTTTACATTATTCTCAGCTGGAGCGGTTTGTATTTTGGTATCAAATACTACCAGATGCTACAAAGCGAAAAGCAAAAAGCCTTAATGGCTTCCTCGAGAGCTCATCAGGCGCAGCTGAAAATGTTGCGATACCAGCTGAATCCGCATTTTTTGTTTAATAGCCTTAACGCCATATCAACGCTCATTATGGTTCGTGAGAATGATGTAGCTAACCGCATGGTCAATAAGCTCAGTCATTTTTTACGGTTTTCACTGGACAATGACCCGATAAAAACGATTCCCCTGGAAAAAGAAATCGAAGCGGTTGCTTTATATCTGGATATTGAGAAAGTGCGTTTTGACGAGCGGCTTGAAATTCAGCTGGATGTATCAGATCAGGCAAAAAAGGCGCTGGTACCCAGCTTGTTGTTACAGCCATTAATCGAGAATGCCATTAAATACGCGATTGCCAGGGTCGAAGATGTTGGCGTATTAACACTGCGGGCGTCGGTTGAAGAGCAACAACTGCTAATCAGTTTATGCGATAACGGCCCCGACGCTCCTGCCGAGCCGCAGCAGCTTTTAAGCGGCAATGGCGTTGGTCTGCAAAACACCCAGGACCGTTTAGCGTCACTGTACGGCAAACAGTTCGAGCTGCGAATGAAACGAAATGAACCTCAGGGCCTGTGCGTTGAAATTACTTTGCCCTATCAAACGCTGGAGACAAAATGAAGTCAACTTTAACAGCCTATATCGTCGATGATGAGATGCTGGCACGCAAAGGACTGGCGCTGCGCCTTAAGCCGTTTGATGATGTTGAATTGATAGGAGAAAACGGCAGCAGTCGGGCAGCACTTGAAGAAATCCGCGAACTAAAACCCGATGTGGTATTTATCGACATTCAGATGCCCGGCTTAAATGGTTTTGAGCTATTGCGAGAGCTACAAAAGCACCTGACACAGTTACCGGCAATTGTGTTTGTTACTGCCTTTGATCAGTACGCTATTCGTGCCTTTGAGGTCAGGGCGCTGGATTACTTGCTGAAACCTGTTGACGAGGAGCGCTTACGGGCCACTCTGGATCGCGTTAAACAAGAACTGCAGCCTGCCAGTGTCAAACTCGCCCAACAAAAGCTTGTCAGTCTTGTATCTGAAGTAACTGGTCATGACAGCGAAGCAATTTTGAGGAAATTGGCAGAAGGGAGTGATATTGCTGAGCTTAACCGCTACCCCGAACATATTGCCATAAAAGACAGCGGTGAAATTACCCGCGTTGCGGTTAACAGCATCGAGTGGGTGGATGCGGCGGGTGATTATATGTGCATACACGCTGGCGGTGAAACTTTTATTTTAAGACGGACCATGAAAGAGCTGGAGCAGGAACTCAATCCAAACCACTTTCAACGGGTCCATCGTTCCGCTATTGTTAATGTCGAGCAAGTCGAAAAATTATGTACCCGTCACAACGGCGAGTACCATATTATTTTACGTAATGGTCAAAAACTTAAAGTCAGCCGTAGCTATAAAGACCGTATCAAACAACTTATCCTGAACTCATGAAACGACTGAGCGTTTTTGCTCTTGGTTTGTCACTGTTGGTGGCAGGCTGCACCGCACAATTTGGTTACCGCTTTGCCGATACATTGATCGAGTGGCGGCTTGATGACTATGTCGAGCTGGACGATAAACAACAGCAACAGGTGTCATCGGTGATCGATGAGCTGCATCTCTGGCACGCACAAGAGGAATTACCCAAGTACCGCCGGTCGCTGACTAAACTTCGTGAATTGATAGTAACCCAGCAGTTTGAACAACATCACATTGCCCAATTCGAACAGCAGCTGTGGGATTACTGGGGCAATGTACAGCAGCGTCTGGCCAGCGAAGCCGATTTACTTAGCCAGCTAACAGTAGGCCAGCGGCGCCAATTACTGGACAATTTAAATGAGCAGTTAGCAGAGCGCCGGCAGGAACAACGGGATGACGAAAAAAACGCAATTGTTGAACAATTAGAACGTGAAAGTCGGCGCGAAGAACGGCTTGAACAATGGACCGGCAGTATTACTGAAGAACAGCAAAATATTATTCGTCAGTGGGTTCAGGATCGGCCCGAAGGCAGTCACTGGCTTGCTTACCGGCAGCGCTGGAACGACGCTTTTGGCGAAGTGCTGCTGCAACAGCCGATACCCTCAGAACGCCTGCGGCAGCTGATTATTGAGCCGCGGGCACTGATGAGCGAACAACATCGGCAATACAATGACGTACGCCGAAGCATACGTCAGGACTACCTCTGGCAACTGTATCTCAGCCTCACAGAACAGCAACGCGAGGTGCTGGTCGAAAAGGCCGATGAATACGAACAGCTACTCAGTGACCTGATTGAGTACTTTAACGAACTTCAATAACTTTACAGGTATTACTGGAACCGATGGTTTCCATTACATCGCCGTGGGTCAGAATAACCAAATCACCGCTTTTTACATGGCCCAGTGATTTAATCAGTTCAACGCCATCGAGAATAGGCTGCTGACTGTCGGTCGAGTCAAAATCAACCGGGTAAACGCCACGGTACAAAGCACACTTGTTGCGGCTGTCGGGATGCCGCGATAAAGAAAAAATCGGTAAGTGTGAGTTAATGCGTGACATTAGTTTGGCTGTAAAACCCGACTCCGTCAGGGCAATAATGGCTTTAACCCCGGTCAGGTGTGTTGCCGCGTACATGGCGGACATTGCTGCGGCCTCGGAGATACTGGAAAAACTTTCTTCCAGATCATCGTGTTTTAACTGCACGCTGGGATGCGTTTCTGCCCCTAAGCAAATTTCCGCCATGGCTTTAACGGTCTCGATGGGGTACTTTCCGGCCGCTGTTTCGGCGGACAACATGACGGCATCAGTACCATCGAGCACCGCGTTGGCCACGTCCATTACCTCAGCCCGGGTGGGCATGGGGCTTTCGATCATCGACTCCATCATCTGAGTCGCAGTAATGACCACCTTATTCATCTGCCGGGCGCGGGAGATAATAAGCTTTTGTTTACCGACAAGTTGCGCATCCCCGATCTCAACACCAAGGTCACCGCGCGCCACCATAACCGCATCGGAGGCACGGATAACATCATCTAAAGCCGCATTGCTGGCAACCGCCTCGGCGCGTTCAATTTTTGCACAGATAACGCCTTTACCGCCTGCCTGACGCAGCAACTGCCGGGCCTGGTTAAGATCTTCACCACTGCGTGGGAAAGAAACCGCTAAATAATCCACGCCAATTTCAGCCGCGGTTTTTATATCGTCGAGGTCTTTTTCAGTCAGCGCCTTAGCCGACAGGCCACCACCTAAACGGTTAATGCCCTTATTATTTGAAAGAGGACCGGCGATAACCACCTTTGTGTGTACTGCACTGCCGTTAATTTCTGTGACCTGCAGGCGAACTCGTCCGTCATCAAGCAGCAGAATATCGCCAGGCTCAACATCCTGGGGCAATTCTTTGTAATCCAGACCAACGCGGTTTTCATCGCCACTGTCAGCATCAAATTCAGCGTCCAGCGTAAAAGCTTGACCAGGCTGCAACAGCACTTTATCGTCGACGAAGCGGGCTATACGAATTTTTGGCCCCTGCAGGTCGCCTAAAATAGCAACATGGGCATTAAGTCGCTGCGCTATTTCCCGTACCTGCCGGGCTCGCTGTTTTTGGTCATCTGCCTTGCCGTGAGAAAAGTTAAGGCGCACAACATTAGCTCCGGCAAGAATGAGGTTTTCAAGTACCTCGGGTTTGTCGGTAGCAGGGCCCAGGGTGGTGACAATTTTGGTACGGCGCAGCATGCAATACTCCACTAAAATTAACTGATGCTCAGTAGTTTAGCATAGCGTTTATTTCAGTCATAAGACAAAAAAGCAGGAGAATTTATGACAGACCGGGATTGGAAAGATTTAGCCGATAAAGAGTGGCGCGATGAACTCTCCGAGGAAGCTTATAATGTGCTGCGTGAACAGGGGACCGAACGGCCGTTCTCAGGTAAGTACCTAAGCCTGGATAAGCAAGGAAATTATCTGTGCGCAGGTTGCGGTCAGCCGATTTTTGCTGCCGACGCGCAGTTTGAGGCGCACTGTGGCTGGCCGAGTTTCGACCGCGCCATTGAGGGTGCCGTTGAGTATCGAAAAGACAGCAGTCACGGCATGACCCGTACCGAAATCCTTTGCAGCCAATGCCATGGTCATTTAGGTCATGTTTTTGAAGACGGGCCGACGGATACAGGGCAGCGCTACTGTATTAATTCAGTTGCCATGGTGCATCAGGACGACCTTTAAAGGCGTCGGAATTCAGCGCTTCAATGACCGAGTCGGCGACATCCTGCCAGCCCTCATATGTTGCCTTATCGGCGTTGATGATAGCGTGCATGTCGTCCTCGGTTATTGTCTCAGAGCCGAATTCGATAGCCACTCGGGACCAGATATAGGCTGCGGCTACATCATCGTGTTGCAGGTAATAAGTCAGTAACGACTCAGGAACTTCGACGATAAACCGTTCATCGGGTTGGTACAGCCGCAGCGATCGGTACAAATGCTCCAGCATCTGCTGCTCGTTGGTCTTGGCGTAATAACTGGCAAATGCATGCTGTAAAACATGATCTTGTACGGCCGGCGTGTCCCGTAACTGGAGAAATTGCTGTAATGCCTTGGTGTCGCCGCGGTTTGCCCAGCGCCAGTAAAGTAAAATCGGCGCATCGCTTTGCATGGCCTGATCACCAAGCTGCTGCAATCGTTCCAAGCTGTTTAAATAAGCCTCGATACGCTGTGACTGCTTTTGTTTTTCGTTGCGGTGTTCAACAATCGATGCCAGCTCCATGCACTGAGAGTAATCCTTTAAATCGCGTAGTAACAAAAAATGGTGGCGGGGGCTGGCTTGCTGCTGAAAGTTGTAGCGGCTTTTTATCAGTATCCGACGTTCGGTGTAACACCAGCCGTCCTGGTTTAGATCGGTGCATAATTCAGGGCTGTGCTGACAGATCTCATCAACGGTAGGTGGCCGGTCACTGCAGGCAACGAAGAGCAGCGCCGCAGCGCTTGTTGCAACAACTGTCAATAACAGGCGTGTTTGCATGCCTTTATTCACCCCAGTTTCGATTGGCTAATACGGCCGCTTTTGAGTACAATAGCGGCGATTTTTATTTCAGCTTACCACAGAACGAGGAAAGAGCTAATGAACTCAACTCAGCAAGATGCAACGTTATCAAGCTGGCAGGAGCGCCAGGAGTACGCCGAGTTAATGCAGCCATTAATTGGCCGCTTGTATCGCAACTTTGGTGTCGAGATCTTGGTGTACGGACGTTCGCTGTTGAACGTTGATACCATTACCATCATCAAAGCACATCGGTTGATTCGTCGCCACGAAGGGCAAAAAGTCCGCTTGCGCGAAAGCTTCCCTTTTTTAGAAGCTCTGGCCAAAATGCAGTTGGCACCGGGTCGGGTTGACCTGGGTAAATTAGCCTATGGTTACTTGTTTGGTGGTAAAGCAAAGGACTTAGAGGTTAGCGACTACGTTCGTCAGGAACTTAAAGAAATTGTTGAAGTTGAAGACAATATCGAGCCTAGAGATGTGGTGCTGTATGGTTTTGGCCGTATTGGCCGCTTGCTGGCACGATTGCTGATCGAGCGTAACGGTGCCAATAATAAAATGCGCTTACGTGCCATTGTGGTTCGTGGCGGCCGCGATGGAGATCTTGAAAAACGGGCGAGTTTATTGCGACGCGATTCAATCCACGGCCAATTTAACGGCTCAATTACTGTGGATAAAGAAAGCAACAGCATAAAAGCGAACGGCACCAATATCCGCGTTATCTATTCCAATGGTCCTGACCAGGTTGATTACACCGAATACGGGATCAACAACGCGCTGGTTATTGATAATACCGGTATCTGGAAAGATGAAGCAGGTCTGGGCTTACACCTACAGTCTAAAGGTGTTGCTAAGGTTCTGCTGACTGCGCCGTCAAAAGGTGATATCAAAAACATTGTCTTTGGTGTTAATGACAAAGACATCAGCGATGATGACCGGATTGTTTCTGCGGCTTCATGTACAACTAACGCCATTACGCCGGTATTAAAAGCTGTTAATGACCAGTACGGCATCAAGAACGGCCATGTAGAAACGGTCCACTCTTATACTAACGACCAGAATTTAATTGATAATTACCATAGCGCAGAGCGTCGTGGGCGCTCGGCACCACTGAATATGGTAATTACCTCTACCGGAGCTGCCAAAGCGGTGGCCAAAGCGTTACCTGAACTGAAAGGAAAATTGACGGGTAATGCTATCCGGGTACCAACGCCAAATGTTTCGATGGCTATTATGAACCTTAATCTCAGCCAGTCGACCAGTGCCGAACAACTGAACGATTACCTGCGTCAGACTGCATTGCATTCTGACCTGGAAAGCCAAATTGATTACACGGCTTCGACAGAAATTGTATCTTCGGATTTGGTCGGATCCCGCTATGCCGGAATTGTCGACTCACAAGCCACCATTGTTGACGAAGACCGTGCCGTGCTTTACGTTTGGTATGATAACGAGTTTGGTTATAGCTGCCAGGTAGTCCGTGTGGCAGAAACGATGGCCGGGCTTAAGGTACCTAACTTACCCCGCTAAGGGTTGAAAGCGCCGCCTGCGGCGCTTTTTTTATCGCATAATAAAACCATAGACGCAGACAAAGGAAATACTATGCATATTAATGCAGCTTTTGATAGCGGTAATATCGATGTGATTAAAGCAGAACAGCCTGACGATATTCGGCTGGCCATTCGTAAGGATCATGAATCAGATTTTTACCAATGGTTTCATTTTAAACTGTTTGCTGAGGTTGGTGAAGAGCATGTGCTGACCATAGAGAATGCGGGGCAGGCGGCTTATCCTGATGGCTGGAAAGACTACCAGGCACTGGCGTCCTATGACCGCGAAACCTGGTTTCGGGTTCCTACAGAGTACAATGGCAAAGAGTTAACCATCCGCCATTCGCCAGAGCAGGAAGCGGTATTTTACGCCTACTTCATCCCATATTCTTACGAGCGTCATCAGGATCTGGTGCAAACCGCTCAGCAGTCAGTTGACTGTTACCATGAGCTGCTGGGCGAGACGCTGGACAGTCGCGAGCTTAATTTATTGATTGTCGGCGAACCTGCAGAGCATAAAAAGACCATATGGATAACTGCCCGTCAGCATCCGGGCGAGTCAATGGCGGAATGGTTTATGGAAGGCCTGATTACGCGGTTGCTGGATGATGAAGACGGTGTTGCCCGCAAATTACTGCAGGACAATGTCTTTTATTTAGTCCCTAATATGAACCCTGATGGCAGCGTTCGCGGACATCTTCGTACTAATGCAGCAGGTACCAACCTTAACCGTGAATGGGCTGATCCCAGCCTGGAAAAAAGCCCGGAAGTATTTTATGTGCTAAACCGGATGCAGGAAACCGGCGTTGATATGTACCTGGATGTACACGGAGACGAGGCTCTGCCTTATAATTTTGTCGCCGGCTGCGAAGGTATTCCGGCGTACGATGAACGCCATGAAGAGCTGGAAAACCTTTTTAAATCGGCACTGTCTGCAGCAACGCCCGAATTTCAGACAAAATTCGGTTATCAGCGGGATGAACCGGGCAAGGCCAATATGACCGTTGCAAACTCGGCTGTTGGTGAGCGTTTTAAATGTTTATCTTATACCCTGGAAATGCCTTTTAAAGACAACGCTGACTTACCTGATGAAGACTTTGGCTGGTCAGCAGCGCGCTGTCAGCGTCTGGGTGAGGATGTATTAACGGCAATATTGGCAGTCGCGCCTAAATTGCGGTAATAATAGAGTCATTAGCCACATTAAAATAACAATAATTAAGGGGAGCAGACGTTGGAAGCGCTCAATAACTTTTTACTCTGGATTGACCAATATTTAGGTTCGGCAGTCTATTTTCCGTTTTTACTGCTGGGGGTGGGTTTATTCTTCACTCTTTACCTGGGCTTTCCTCAAGTCCGGTACTTTAAGCACGCCTGGAAGGTATTAGGGGGTAAGTTTGATCGGAAAGGTACTCAGGGTGATACCAGTCACTTTCAGGCTTTATCGACGGCGCTCTCCGGGACCGTAGGTACGGGTAACATCGGTGGTGTTGCGTTAGCGATATTCCTCGGTGGACCGGCGGCGATCTTCTGGATGTGGGTAACCGCATTTTTGGGTATGACAACCAAATTTGTTGAGGTTACCCTGTCGCATAAATACCGGGTTAAAACCGAAGACGGTACTATGGCCGGTGGTCCTATGTACTATATGGACCGGCGTCTGAACATGAAGTGGTTGGCGGTAATTTTTGCCATTGCAACCATTATCAGTTCCTTTGGTACCGGCAACATGCCGCAAATTAATAATATCGCTCAGTCGATGGAGCAGACGTTTCAGATTGAGCCCGTATTAACGGGTGCGGTGCTGTCAATCTTGCTGGCCATGGTGATCATCGGCGGCATAAAGCGTATTGCGGCGGTAACCTCTAAAATCGTTCCCATTATGGGCCTGCTGTATGTTATTGGCTCGCTGAGCGTTATTTTCTTTAATATCGATAACATCGGTGCCTCGTTCGGCTCGATCTTCACAAACGCCTTCTCTGGCTCGGCTGCGGCCGGCGGCTTCCTCGGGGCAAGCTTTGCGTATGCCTTTAACCGAGGTGTTAACCGTGGTTTGTTTTCGAACGAAGCAGGTCAGGGTTCGGCACCAATTGCCCACGCATCCGCGCGTGCTGAGGATCCTGTGTCGGAAGGTTTAGTATCGATTCTTGAACCATTTTTGGACACCATTTTAATTTGTACCCTAACCGGGCTGGTTATTCTGTCATCGGGAGTCTGGACTGAGAAGTTCGAAAATAACTTTGCCCGCAGCGACCTTGAGTTTGTTGTCGGCGATTATTCCGATAAAGAGTTGCCGGATCGCGAGGCACTGTACGCTTATCTTAACGACACCTCCGATAATGACGTTGAGCGGTACAACGGGGTCGTTCAGGTTATCGATGGTGAAGCACAGACAAATGGTCAGTTCACTATTTTGCATGCCCGTTCTGTTGCTGAAGACGTGCGCTTTATTGTGGCAGGAGAAGATGCCTACAACGGTTCAGTAACGATCAAAAATGGTCGCTTGATTAAGGAAGATATCGAGGTCATTGGTAAATCGCTGGTACACTCGGCAGCCTTAACGTCGCTGGCTTTTGCTAATGGTTACTTTGGTGATTACGGACAATACATTATTCCGATTACGCTGTTAATGTTTGCCTTCTCGACTGCTATTGCCTGGTCCTATTATGGTGACAGGGCAGTGGTTTATCTGGTTGGGCAAAAAGGTGTAATGCCGTACCGTATTCTGTATGTTGCCGGCTTTTTCTGGGCGTCTTTTGCCGATACGACATTAGTCTGGACAGCCTCAGCAGTTGCTATCGTCCTAATGACATTGCCGAACTTGCTGGGAATGTTGTTGTTGCATAGGGAAATGAAAGGTACCGTTAAGTCCTATTGGCATGACTTTAATAAAGAGCACAAGAAGAAATAATTGCTGCAGTGGCAATTTATTCAGGCGACCGGTCTTTGTACCGGTCGTTTTTTATTTACCGGTCCGTATGCTTGAAATTGCTGTTAAAAGCCTTATATTGCAAGCAGTAGAGACAGAATTCATGTTCAGTATCAACGGGAAATATCAGTTATGGCTCTAGCCAAATGCCCATCATGTCATAAACGGATTTCATCGAAAGCCCGCGAATGCCCGCACTGTCAGTTTGTTTTTGCCGGCCAGTCAAAAGAAGATTTAGAGCGCGAATTTATTCGCCTGCAGCAGGAGAAGCGAGACCGGCTGCTGTCACGCTCGATGTTGGCCTTACTATTAGCGATTGCCGCTTTTATCTACTTGTTTATGCAGCAGCCTTTGCCTGACAGCTGGCAATATAATGTCGCTATCGGTGTGCTTATCGTCGGTTTGCTCTGGTTTATTATTAACCGGGTGCAAATGCTATTCCTGAAAAGAAAACGATCTTAGGACGGCCTCGTGCAATTTAATGACCTCGTTAGTTCTATGAGCCGCGATACCTATGATCGCCTGGTTGTCGCTGTAGAAACCGGCCGTTGGCCTGACGGCAATAAGCTGACTGACGAACAGCGGGAGAACTCGCTGCAGCTAATCATGGCTTATCAGGCTAAATTCATTCCCTCAGAGCAGCATATGAGTATCGGCAAAAACGGTGAGCTGCTAATGAAAAGCAAGCGCGAGTTAAAGCAGCAATACGGCGAACAGGTTGAACAACCGATTGCCCGCTTTCCACTGAATGACGATGCGGCCAACTAATCAACAAGAGCACATAATTGATGAAAGATGTGAGTAATCTAAACAGCCTGGTACGCCAGTGTCAGGCGATCACCGAAGGCGAGCCCGACTTAATTGCTAACCTGGCTAATATAGCAGCTGTTGTTTTTAACGGTCTGGAGGACATCAACTGGGCTGGTTTTTACCTGGTTAAAGAGCAGGAAAAATTGGTTCTGGGCCCTTTTCAGGGAAAAGTAGCCTGTGTTCGTATTCCCTTCGGCCAGGGGGTTTGTGGCACCGCAGCAGCACAAAAACAACTTCAGCATATTGATGATGTACATCAGTTCAGCGGACACATTGCCTGTGACGCAGCGTCTAACAGCGAAGTGGTTGCGCCAATTATAGTCGACCAGCAAGTGGTCGCGGTACTGGACATTGACAGCCCCAGTACCGCCCGTTTTTCAGCCCAGGACGCAGAAATCATAGCGGCTATTGCCGATGTTTGCGCACAACTGGACTGGCATCAGTTAAGGTAACCCAGATATGGTCACTGAATTTGATGTGCAATTGTATTTAGTCAGCCAGCAAGACACTTGGTTTTTTGATCATGAGTGTGAACTAGCTGCCGATAACATCAATGAAATGCTGCATTTAATTAACCATTATCGCAGCGAATCTGATACTTTAGAGCAGTTAGAAGAAGCTGTGCGGCGCACCTTATTTGACTGGATTGAAGAGCCCGCATTAATAGATTTGGAATTCGAAGAAATGGATGACTACGTCAAATCCGTTTTAAAAGCAGTTCGTGAACAGGAAGAAGATTGGAATGAATGAACCGGCAAAGCTAACCAAAAGCAAAGATGTTATCGCCTATTTAGCGGAACAGTTTCCTGCTTGTTTTTCTGTAAAGGGAGACGCAAAACCACTTAAAATCGGCATCTTTGACGATTTGGCAAAGCGCCTGGACGATGATCCCATGGTCAGTAAAACCCGCCTTCGTACAGCATTACGTCATTACACCAACAGTTGGCGTTATTTGCACAGCGTAAAACAAGGCAAACAGCGTGTTGACCTGGACGGGAACGAAGTCGAGCCAGTGACTGAAGAGCATCAGCAACATGCAGAACAATCACTGCAGGAGTCAAAGGCGCGGGTGGCAGAAAAAAATAAAGCCCGTAAGCAAGAGCAAGCTGAAAAAGCACCGGAAACTGCTGAAAAACGGCAGCGTCGTGCAAGTCGGGCGAAAGTGCCGGCCAAAAGCAGTAAACCAACGGACAAAAAAGCGCGTACAAGCAATAACAAACCTGCGCCTAAGTTAAACGATGTGGAACTAACAGCTTTATCGGTTGGTCAACAAGTACAAGTTAAAGCTGGCAATCAACCGATGCCGGCAATCGTAACCGAAATTGATAAAGACGATATTCAGGTACAGTTGAATAATGGCCTGAGTATGAAGGTTAAAATCGACAACGTTTTTGTCAAAGCGCAATAAGTCCAGAGTTGGTAGGAGTCGTCCATGAAGTATCCGTTGCTTAAAAAAAGCGTACTGGCATTAATGCTGGTTTCGCCTGGCTTGCTGGCGATCCCTCCAGCTCACGACATTGAAGAATTACCGCAGTTAGAACAAGAAGACCATCATGATACGGCAGCTGAGCGAGCGGCCGCTTATTTTACTCGTTATCATTTTTCTCAGCCAACGCTGGATGATGCCCTGTCGAATAAAATTCATGAGCGTTATTTGCAGATGCTCGATTACAACAAAATGTTTTTATTAAAATCGGATGTGGCGCGCTCAGAAGAATACGCGTCATTATTTGATGACATGATTAACAGCGGCGAGCTGGATATTGCTTATGACCTGTATCAGACCAGTCTCAAGCGTCGTTTTCAACGTTATCAGTACGCTTTATCGTTGCTTGATGAAGAACAGCCAATGGACTTCACCCAGGAAGACGATAAATATTATTACGACCGCGAAGACGCCGACTGGGCCGACACCGAAGCCGATCTGAACGAGCTTTGGCAGTCGCGGGTTAAATACGATGCTCTGAATTTAAAGCTGGCTGGTAAAGAATGGCCGGAAATTGTCGAAACTCTGGGTAAGCGTTATAACAGCGCATTAAATCGCTTAACCAACTCTAAGAGTGAGGATGTTTTCCAGACATTGCTGAATGCCTTTGCCCGCTCGGTCGAAGCTCACACCAGCTACTTATCACCGCAGAACTCTGAACGTTTTCGGCAGAATATGAACCTGGAGCTGGAAGGGATCGGTGCGGTACTGCAGTCCGAATACGATTACACGGTAATCCGTAGTCTGGTGCCCGGTGGGCCGGCAGCCAAAACCGATGAGTTGTCTCCGGAAGATAAAATTATCGCGGTAGGCCAGGGTTCTGCTGAAGATGGTGAAGACTTTGTCGACATCATTGGCATGCGGCTGGATGATGTGGTCGAGCTGATCAAAGGGCCGAAAGGTTCGACGGTGCGGTTACAGGTGTTAGAAGCCTCACAGGGTGCCGGTGGTACACCTAAAGTGGTCGAAATTACCCGTGACAAGGTCAAACTTGAGGACCGCCAGGCCAAAGCCGAGGTTAAAGAACCAACCGAAGGTCCTTACCAGGGGCGCAAAATGGGTGTCATCGATATCCCTGGTTTTTATAATAATTTGACCAGCGACGTGAAAGGCTTACTTGATGACTTAAAAAGCCAGGACGTTGAAGGGGTGATTGTTGACCTGCGTGGTAACGGTGGTGGTTCGTTAAGCGAAGCCATCAGTCTGACCGGACTGTTTATTGATGAAGGTCCGGTGGTGCAGGTCAGTGATGGTCGCGGTAAAGTCGACGTTAGCTCAGACCGCGACGGTAAAACCTACTACGATGGCCCGTTAACGGTCATGGTCGACCGCTACAGTGCTTCTGCGTCGGAAATTTTTGCTGCGGCAATGCAAGATTACGAGCGCGCCTTGATCATTGGTGAAAATACCTTCGGTAAAGGTACCGTGCAACAACACCGTGGATTGACCCGCCGCTTTGACTTTTACGATAAGCCCCTTGGCAGCGTGCAGTACACCATTGCGAAATTCTATCGGATTGACGGTGGCAGTACGCAGCTGCGAGGTGTCACGCCGGACATTACACTGCCGTCTTATATTGAGGCATCTGAGTGGGGCGAAAGCAAAGAAGAAAACGCCTTACCCTGGGATAGCGTCGAAAAGGCAGCCTATCGGCAACTCGACCGGGTGGATGAGTCCGAATTGAAAGCCTTACAGCAAGCGCTGAATGAGCGCATCGATCGGGATCCGGAGTTTGATTATATCTTCGATGAAATTGCCCGTATGCGCGAAGAAAAGGATAAGACCTGGGTTAGCCTGAATATCGAAGCGCGCAAGGCGCAGCAGGAAGAGCAGAAGGAAATTCGTCTGCAACGGATAAATGACCGGCTTAAACGAATGGGGCTTGAACCCGTCGAGTCGGTTGATGATGCCGAGGACGAGGTGCTGGAAGTTGACCCTTATCTTGAACAAGCCATGGCAGTGGCTTTCGAGTACATTGAAAAAGAGCAGTTAGCCGCGAATACTCGCTAACTGCTGCAGCAAAAACTGTTCAAAAAACCGCCGGTTATGGCGGTTTTTTGTTGTTTGCGTAGTAAACACCTTGATTTTATGGTCAACTATCCCGTTATAAAAATTGACCTAAAACAAATAATGAAAATAACAAATACAATATCCAGTCGCTGGTCAAGCCGCCTTTCATTTGTCCTTGCTTCAGCCGCCGCTGCTGTGGGGCTGGGCAACATTTGGAAGTTCCCTTACGTGATGGGTGAAAATGGCGGTGGCGCCTTCGTGCTCGTCTATTTACTCTGTATTGCGTTTATCGGCCTGCCGATCATGATGGCAGAGGTCGTTATTGGCCGTCGCGGTCGCCATTCTCCCGGTTATGCCGCCAAAGCTGTCGCTGAAGAATCGAAAAAAAGCTCAGGCTGGCAGATTGCAGGGTGGCTTGGTATGTTAACCGGCTATCTTGTGCTGAGTTTTTATGCCGTTATAGCAGGTTGGGGACTGGCTTATGTTTTTAAGGCTGCAGAGGGCAGCTTTACCGGCGCCAGTGCCGCGCAGATCGGAGAGAAGTTTGGCGCACTATTAAGTTCGCCCGGGGAATTAACCCTGTGGCATACGCTAATTGTTGTCGCCACCGTTTCGGTGGTGGGTAACGGGGTAAAAAATGGCCTTGAACGGGCTGTCCAGTTTTTACTACCGGCTATGATTTTACTGTTGATTGGCATTGCGATATACGCGGGCAATATCGGGGATTTCGGTGCTGCGGTGCGTTTTATGTTTGAGCCGGACTTTAATCAGCTGACGGTTAACGGGGTCATGATAGCCCTGGGGCATTCGTTTTTTACTCTGGGGCTGGCCTCCGGTGTTGTTATTATGTACGGCGCTTACTTGCCACGCGAAACCTCGATAGTTCAGACCAGCCTCTGGATTGCGGTACTGGACACATTCGTCGCCTTGCTGGCTGGTTTAGCCATCTTTCCGTTGGTGTTTGGCTATGGCCTGACCCCGAGCGAAGGGGCAGGACTGATCTTCACCACCTTGCCTATTGCCTTTAGTGAAATGCCGGCAGGCGCTTTGGTCGGCACGGTATTTTTCACCATGCTGGTCATCGCTGCGTTTACTTCAGCCATTGCGATGATTGAGTCCTCGGTTGCTTTTGTGGCAGAAAAATTTCGTGTCGGCCGTTGGCCGGCCACCCTAATATCGGGTTCGGTATTGTGGCTGCTGGGGCAGCTGACGGTCCATTCCTTTGCCGAAGCAAGCTGGACGCAACTGGGCTGGTCCTGGTTTGGCAAAAGCATAGCCAGTATTTTTGACTTAATTGACGTATTAACCTCCAGTTTCCTGCTACCGCTGGGCGGCTTGTTATTAGCCGTTCTGGCGGGTTGGGTGATGCAGCGGCAATATTCCGAGGACGAGTTGGATTCGACCAAGGGTCTTTATGATATCTGGATCTTGTGTCTTAAATACGTAGCGCCCGTTGCTATTATCATTATCTTTTTACAGCTCATTGGTGTAATTAAACTTTAGGTTTTAACAACATGACTCATACGACAAAACAGCCAACATTAACGCAAGCTCTCATCCCGCTATTTGCGTTAATTATTATGCTGGGTTCTTCGGTCTACTTTTTTGGCGAAGACTCTTCTTATGGCCCTAATCAGATTGCTCTGTGGGTGGCAGCTGGTATTGCCATGCTGGTTGGCTTCCGTAATGGCTTTACCTGGGTGCAAATTGAAGAGGGTATCACCGAGGGAATTTCAGTAGCTCTGGGCGCTATGCTGATCATCCTTGCCGTTGGCTCCTTGATCGGCACCTGGCTACTGTCCGGTACTGTGCCGACACTCATTTATTTTGGTCTGGAACTACTTAACCCCAGTTTATTTTATGCCGCCAGCTGCATCATTTGTGGTGTCGTTGCGCTTTCGATAGGTAGCTCCTGGACCACTGCGGCCACTATTGGTGTGGCCCTAATGGGAGTGGCCTCGGGCATGGGGCTAGAACCTGCTATTGCAGCCGGTGCGATTGTTTCGGGTGCGTACTTTGGTGATAAAATGTCACCCTTATCTGACACCACTAACTTGGCTCCGGCGGTCAGCGGAACCGACTTGTTTTCACACATCCGCTATATGAGTTACACCGCGGGTCCGGCATTTATCATCTCTGTGGTTATCTTTCTGTTCCTTGGGCTTAACGCGAAAACCGAGGTGAGCCTGGTGCGACTGGAGCAAATGCAACAACAGCTTGATGCCACCTTCAATATTGGCTGGGAAATGCTGGTTCCGCTGGCGATTCTTCTTTACCTGGCCGCGACCCGCCGACCAGCATTGCCGACAGTATTTTTCGGCGCCTTGCTGGGAGGTGTCTGGGCGCTGATTTTTCAGCCCGATATGGTTGCTCAAATGGCCGGTAATAGCTCGTTACTGGCAGGTATTAAAGTGGTCTGGCTGGCAATGTCGGACGGCACCTCCGTTAGTACCGGCAGCACCAATTTAGACTCGCTGCTCAGTGGCGGCGGCATGGTCAGCATGTTAAATACCGTATGGCTGATATTAAGTGCCATGACCTTTGGCGCGGTGATGGAAAAAGTAGGCCTGCTAAAGCGCTTTATCCAGGGCATGCTGACGGCGGCAAAAAGTGTTGGCTCATTAATAACCGGCACCATATTTACCTGTTTTGGAGCTAACGTACTGACTGCCGACCAGTACATGGCGATTGTCTTACCCGGGCGCATGTTTAAAGAAGAATACGCCCGCCGTAATTTGGATCCGCGGGTTTTATCGCGGACTCTGGAAGACAGTGGTACCATAACTTCTGCGTTAATCCCCTGGAATACATGCGGCGCCTACATGTTCAGCGTACTGGCCGTAAGCCCCTTTGAGTATGGCATTTATGCGTTTTTCAATTATCTGACACCGATGATTGCCATCCTCTTTGCTTACACCGGCTGGACTATTTTATACCTTAAGCCGAAGCAACAAGTTCAACCTCAGTAATGGATGGCTATGTCACAAAAAGCAGCAAAATATCGTAACGATTATCAGGCACCACAATTTACCATTGAACAGGTCGATCTGACTTTTGAGTTGGACCCGCAGGATACCCGGGTTACCAATATTATGGTGGTTGAACGGCAGGGTGATCACCAGCAGCCACTGGTTTTAGATGGTGAATCGATTACTCTTGAGTCTCTGCAGCTTGATGGCCAGGCTGTACCGGAGCAGGACGTTACGATCAGTGACCAGCAGTTAACTATTGCGACCACTAAGTCACGTTTTACATTGACTGTTATTAACCGGATTAACCCCAGTACCAATAAAGCCCTCGAAGGCCTGTACCTGGCCGATAATACCTATTGTACCCAGTGCGAAGCTGAGGGCTTTAGGCGCATTACCTATTATTTAGACCGGCCCGACGTGCTGGCTCGCTTTACCACCACGATAATTGCAGACAAAAATCAGTACCCGTTTTTACTGGCTAACGGTAATCTGCTGGACCAGCAGGACAAAGGCGAAAAACGTATTGCCAGCTGGCAGGATCCTTATCCGAAACCCAGCTACTTGTTCGCATTAGTGGCAGGTGACTTCGATGTACTGAGAGATACTTTCACTACCCGCGATGGCCGCGAAGTTAAGCTGGAGCTCTTTGTTGACAAGGGAAACCTGGACCGTTCCGAGCATGCTATAAGCTCATTAAAAAAGGCCATGAAATGGGACGAAGAACGCTTTAATCTGGTTTACGATTTGGATATTTATATGATCGTAGCCGTCGACTTCTTCAATATGGGGGCCATGGAAAATAAAGGCCTGAATGTTTTTAACGCAAAATATGTACTGGCTAACCCCTTAACTGCAACGGACCAGGATTTTCTTAATGTCGAGTCCGTTATTGGTCATGAATACTTCCACAACTGGACCGGTAATCGGGTTACCTGCCGGGATTGGTTTCAGCTTAGCCTGAAAGAAGGATTAACGGTCTTTCGTGATCAGGAGTTTAGTTCTGATCTGGGTTCACGAGCCGTTAACCGAATTCAGGACGTAAAGATTATTCGCTCTCATCAGTTTACCGAAGATGCAAGCCCCATGGCGCATCCCATTCGACCGGACAAAGTACTGGAGATGAATAACTTTTATACGGTCACGGTTTACAACAAGGGCGCTGAAGTCATTCGCATGATCCATACCCTGCTGGGGGAAGAAAAGTTCCAGCACGGTATGCAGTGTTATATTGAACGCCACGATGGTCAGGCGGTTACCTGCGAAGACTTTATCAGTGCTATGGAGGATGCGAACCAGGTTGATTTTGGTCAGTTTCGACGTTGGTATTCGCAAGCGGGTACTCCACAAGTCAAAGCCCGGGTCGACTACCATAGCGCAAAGCAACAATTACAGATCCAGCTAAGTCAAACCACACCTGCAACGCCCGGTCAGCCGGATAAAAAACCTTTTCATATTCCGGTGCGGTTGTCAGCGTTAACCCCCGAAGGCGAAGTAATTCAGCTAACTGAGTCGGTTTTGCAATTAACTGATGCCGAACAACAGTTTGTTATTAGTGGTGACTTTGCCAGCCAGCTTTCCGATTCGCAGCAGCCGGTGGTGTCCTTGTTTGACGATTTTTCAGCACCGGTTAAAGTTGAGCGCTCGATATCGACTGGTGAACTGCGCACCTTGATGGCTTTTGCGCCTGACCCGGTTAGTCGCTGGGACGCGTCTCAGCAACTGTTTGCCGGCTTGATACATCAGGCAATTGCCGCAGAGCAAAGCGTACAACTAGACCAGGATACCGCTAATGCCTGCCGCGCTTTGCTGCAAAGCGACAGTGACCCGGCGCTGACTGCACTGGCTTTGACGCTGCCCAATGCAGCGACGCTGGCTGATCAATATCAGACCATACCTGTTGAACAACTCAGTGATAATTTAAAGATGCTAAAGCGTCAGTTGGCTGAGGCGTTAAAGGAACCTATGTTGCAGAGCCATCAAAAAATTAGCCAGCAACTGGCCGCTAACGGTTACCAGCTGACCACCACTGATATTGGCCTGCGGCAATTGCGCCATACACTGCTTATTTATCTGGCTGAAGTTGTGAGCAACACCCGCTGGTTTGACGAACTTTATCAGCAGGCAGATAACATGACTGATAGCCTGGCCCTGTTACAGGCCACGACCTGGGCACAAAACCCTGCGGCAGAGAGTTTGCTGCAACAGTTTGATAATCAGTGGCGGGGCGAAAAGCTGGTTATGGACAAATGGTTCCAGACCCAGGCTCTGGCTGACGTAAAAGGTACTGTAGAAAAAGTTCAGGCGTTGATGGAGCATCCGGACTTCACTCTTGAGAATCCTAACCGGGTATACTCATTGCTGGCGGCATTTAGCCAAAACCTGGCGCAGTTCCATCGTGCCGATGGCGCGGGTTATCGTTTAGTAGGGGAGGTTATTCGCCAGCTAAATGATAAGAATCCACAGGTGGCTTCGCGCTTACTGACCGCATTCGTGTCATGGCAGCGCTATGACAGCGACCGTCAGTTGATGATGAAGCATCAACTTGAGCAATTGCGGGAATTGCCAAACCTTGCCAGTGACTTGTTTGAAAAAGTTGAAAACAGTCTGGCTGCCTGAAAATCACTTTATAAAAACGATAAAATTGCTGTGTGAGCCAAAGTCATGAACTTAACTTATGAGTTTTCACTTTCGATGAGTTATCAGGAATTTATCGAGGTTTATTATGGCGGCGGCGCTCAGCAGTTGGTTGTAACGTCCACCGGCGGTAAGCGCGTGGCCATACCGGCCGGACGAATGGTTCCTTTTGTTGACTCCGCGGGAGTGCGGGGGTTATTTCGCCTGACCGTGGATAAAAATAACAAATTCGTTAACCTGGAACGCCTGCGTTAGCGGATACATACAACTATTACAGCAAATGACGTTGAAAGGCCACGTTAAATGTCCGACAATAACATCAGTCATAGATGGTCGGGGCGTGGGTAGCCAATGAGGCTTGCCTGCTGCGTTTCACTTAAAAGCGAAGGACACTGCAATTATGTCGCTGGTCGATGGTCAGTCTCCAGTTGTACTGGAAAAAGTCGTTGAATTAATAAAGAAAAAAGTTTCTTCCTCTCAATCCCACTTGATTCAGGACTTTGCCAAGCGCCTGTATCGCAATATTGCCTCTGATGACCTCAGCCATCGTAATGATAGTGATATGTACGGCGCTGTGCTGGGTTTGTGGCACAGCTTTAACGAATATAAGCCGGGCGATAAGGCACTGATTAAAGTTTATAACCCTGATGTGCCTAATGATGGCTGGGAATCACCGCACACGGTCATCGAAATTATTCAGACTGACATGCCTTTTATGGTGGATTCAGTGCGCATGGCGTTACAGCGCATGGGGATCACCTCGCATCTGCTGTTGCACATGCCCATTAGCCACAAACGTGATGAAAATAATCAGGTAACGGAGTTACTGAAGCCCGGCACCCGTGGTGATAATCACGTCGACACGGTGTTCTTAATTGAAATCGATCGCCAGACTAAAAAAGAAGAACTTAAAGCGATTCGTAAAGAACTGGTGTCGGTCATGGAAGAAGTGCGGCTGGCGGTAAGTGACTGGCAACCAATGCGCGAGCGGCTGAAAGCGGTGGCTGAAAAAGTCACTGGTGACGAATATCCCGGCTCTACCGAGAAGAAAGAAGAAATTCAACGCTTTTTGCGCTGGCTGGCCAATGATAACTTCACCTTAACAGGGTACCGCGCCTACGACCTTGAACCGATTGAAGGCGATTATAAACTCAAGCAGGTACCGGGCAGCAGTCTGGGCCTGATGCGCAACTCTGCCAGTGATGAAGGGCGGTTGATTTCGACGCTGCCTGAAGACGGTCGTGAGATAAGCCGTGATGATCGTGTCTTACTACTGACAAAGACCAACGCTAAGTCGCGGGTTCACCGGCCTGCTTATTTCGATTATGTCGGCATTAAGCGATTTGATGAAAAGGGAGAAGTGGTTGGAGAAGAGCGCTTCATCGGTCTTTATTCGGCAAACTTTTACAATGACAGCGCACGCGACATTCCGTTAGTCAGCGACAAAATTAACCGGGTTATTGAAGACTCAGGGTTTGCTCTGCAATCTCACGCAGCAAAAGCAATCGTCAATATCCTGGAAACCTATCCACGTGACGAGATAGTCCAGGCCGACGAAACTGAGTTGCTGGAAGTTGCCGTAGGCGTTTTGCAAATGCAAGAGCGCGATATGACCCGGGTCTTTGTGCGTCGGGACATTTTTGGCCGCTATATGTCCGTTATGGTGTTTGTACCAAAAGAACGCTACAACACGATATTGCGCATTCGCACGCAAAAAATCCTGCAGCGTACGTTAAATACCGACCATGAGGTCGATTTTACAACTTACTTCTCAGAGAACTCTTTTGCCCGTACGCATTACACCGTCCGCCTTCGTGATCCACAACAGGAAGTCAATGTGAAAGAACTGGAACAAAACCTGATAGAAGCCGCACGCACCTGGGAAGATAATTTTGATCGCATTGTTCATTCCACCTTTAGTGAAGCCAAAGCAACACAGCTGATAAAGCGTTATCTGAGTGCTTTCCCACGCTCTTATAAAGAAGAAATTCTGCCATCGGTTGCCATTTCGGATCTTAAACAACTGGAGTCTCTGGATGACAACCACAAACTGGGCATGTTGCTTTATCGTGCTCAGGAAGAAAAAGATGACAGTGCTCATTTGCGCCTGAAACTGTTTCATAAAGACGAACCAATACATCTGTCGGATGTACTACCAATGCTGGAAAACTTCGGTCTTCGCGTGATTGGCGAAAGTCCGTACCCGATCCGAACTGCGGACGGGGTGGTTTACTGGATTCTTGACTTCCAGATGATTCATACCGGCGGTTCGCTCGAACTGGAAACAACCCGTGAACTGTTCCAGGACGCTTTCGCTAAAGTCTGGGACCGTGAGCTGGAAGATGACGGTTTCAACCGCCTGGTTTTGGGTGCCGGGATGACGGGCCGGCAGGTGACTATCCTGCGCATGTTTGCCAAATATATGCGACAAATCGGTACTACCTTCAGCCAGAATTACATTGAAAGTACCTTCAGCAAGTATCCGTTACTTGCCAAGCTGGTGGTGAAGATGTTCTTTACCCGTTTCGAGCCGGGAATTAAAGGCACCGAGAAAAAGCTTGAAACCTTGCGTAATCGCATAAGCGCCGAGCTGGACAATGTAGCCAACCTGGATGATGACCGCATCATTCGTCGGTACGTCGAGCTTATCGACGCTGCCTTGCGGACCAATTTTTTCCAGGCAGATGAGCAGGGCAACGACAAGCCATATATTTCGGTTAAGTTCCTTCCGGAATTAGTGCCGGAAATGCCACTGCCATTACCTAAGTATGAAATTTTTGTTTATTCTCCACGGGTTGAAGGTGTTCACCTGCGAGGGGGCAAAGTTGCCCGCGGCGGGCTGCGCTGGTCTGATCGTCGCGAAGATTTCCGCACCGAAGTTCTTGGCCTGGTTAAAGCCCAGCAGGTTAAAAACACCGTCATTGTCCCGGTCGGCGCCAAGGGCGGATTTATTTGTAAAGCTTTACCCGAGGACCGCGAAGGCATGATGGCCGAGGGTAAAGAGTGTTATAAGACGTTTATTCGCGCCTTGTTGGATATCAGCGACAACATTATTGACGACGAGGTCGTGCCGCCGAAACAGGTGGTTCGCCACGACGATCCGGACCCTTACCTGGTAGTAGCTGCTGATAAAGGCACAGCGACCTTCTCAGATATTGCCAACAGTATCTCGGCCGAATACAACTTCTGGCTGGGCGATGCCTTTGCCTCGGGCGGTTCTGTTGGTTACGACCACAAGAAAATGGGTATCACAGCTCGTGGCGCCTGGGAGTCGGTAAAACGCCACTTCCGTGAGATGGGAATTGATTGCCAGACGACCGATTTTACCTGTGTCGGTATTGGTGACATGGGCGGTGATGTCTTTGGTAACGGGATGTTACTGTCCAAACATATCCGCCTGCAGGCAGCATTTAACCACCTGCATATTTTTATTGACCCTGATCCGGATGCGGCCAGTTCCTGGAAAGAGCGAGAGCGGTTGTTTAACTTGCCGCGTTCCAGCTGGGAAGATTACAACAAAGACTTAATTTCTAAGGGCGGTGGTATATTTAACCGCAGCGCCAAGAGCATCACTTTAACGCCCGAAATGAAAAAGATGCTCGGTACAAAGAAAAAGACCCTGACACCGAACGAATTAATCAAGGCGTGCTTATGCATGCAGGTTGATTTGATTTGGAATGGAGGCATCGGTACCTATGTTAAAGCTCTGCAGGAAACCGACTCTGATGTCGGAGATCGCGCCAATGATGCGCTACGTGTTAATGGTGGCGAATTGCAGGCAAAAGTTGTCGGCGAAGGTGGCAATCTGGGCTTAACGCAGCTAGGCCGGATTGAATACGCGCAAAAAGGCGGGCGAATTAATACAGACTTTGTCGATAATGTCGGCGGTGTTGATTGTTCAGATAACGAAGTAAACATCAAAATTCTGCTTAACGGCCTGGTTAACAGCGGTGATTTAACCAAAAAACAGCGCGACCAGTTGCTTTACGATATGACCGAAGAAGTCGCCGAAATTGTACTGGATGACTGTAACCTTCAGACTCAGTCGATTTCGGTTACCGCACTGCGTGGCGCTGATCAGTTAAAAGAGCTGCAACGCTTTATCCAGGAGCTGGAGCGCAATGGCGCCCTGAACCGTTCGCTGGAATTCTTGCCTTCTGATGACGAGCTGGCCGAACGTCAGGCGACCAATCAGGGACTGACACGTCCGGAACTATCCGTAATCACCGCCTACGGAAAAATGGTGTTGAAAGAACAGTTGATCACTGACGAGATTACTCAGGATCCTTATCATTCACACGAACTGTTCATGTCATTCCCGAAACCTTTGCAGGAACGCTTTGCTGAAGCAATGGAATCACACCCGCTGAAAGGACAAATTATTGCCACTAAACTGGCCAATAATATCGTCAATGACATGGGTCCAAACTTTGTGTTGCGTAAACAAGAAGCGACCGGTGCCTCGGTCGCTGAAGTGGCTTCTGCCTATGTAGTGGCACGTGAATGCTTCCGGGTAGAGGATTTAGGTGAGCAGATTGAAGCGCTCAACAACAAGGTCCCGGCCGAGTCGCAAAATGAGATTTTGTTCCAGTTACGTCGTATGGTCCGGCGCGCTACACGCTGGTTCCTGCGGCACCGCAATCCGGACTTAAATGGCGTGCAGGAGCACATTGATTTTTATATGCCGGCATTTGACGATTTGCGAGAAAATTGTCTGGACTACATGACGGATGACGAAGCGGAGGTGTTAAATAAATCGGCCGAAGCTTACCAAGAGTTAGGTTATCCGGCTGAATTAGCCAAGCGTGTTGCCTGTCTGAGTACAGTGTTCTCGGCAATGGATGTGGCTGAGATTGCTGCTGATACCGGCCAGAGTTTCTCAACAGTCGGGCATTTGTACTTCTACCTGGGCGCCAAACTGAATCTGCATTGGTTCCTTAACCAGATTAACAACCAGCCCGTGGCTAACCATTGGCAGGCGCTGGCTCGCGCGGCCTTCCGTGAAGAACTTGACTGGCAACAGCGGTCGCTGACGTTAGTGGTACTTAAATCAACCAGCGAAGCCAAAGACGCAGAGCAAAAACTGGATGAATGGATGGAGCAAAACGAAGCCTTATTGCAACGTTGGCAGGGTATGTTGTCAGATTTCCGCACGACTAAAAGCCACGAGTTTGCGAAGTTCTCTGTGGCTTTACGCGAGCTGATGTTACTGAGTCACAATTGTGCGCCTAAGGTGAGCCATTAGTGTACTCGTTAATAAGGCGTTGGTTTTTTGCACAGGATGCCGAGCGGTCCCATGATTTAGCGCTCGGCTTATTACGCAAAGGTGCCGGTACCCCGTTGTCGCTATTATGGCGGCAACGGCTGACTCCAAAAAAAGTCACTTTAATGGGACTGGAGTTTCCCAATCCTGTTGGCCTTGCTGCAGGACTTGATAAAAACGGCGTCTGCATCAAAGCCTTTTCACAGATGGGCTTTGGTTTTGTTGAAGTCGGTACCGTAACGCCAAAGCCGCAACCCGGTAACCCTAAGCCACGATTGTTTCGATTGCCGCAGGACCAGGCCATCATCAACCGGATGGGATTTAATAATAATGGCGTTGACGCCTTAGTTAATCAGGTTAGAAAGGTAAAAGAGCAGGGCAGCGACACGGTTATTGGCATTAACATTGGTAAAAACAAAAGTACCGAGGAATCCGACGCACTGAATGATTACCTGATTTGCCTGAAAAAAGTCTATGCCGTTGCTGATTATGTCACGGTCAATATTTCATCACCGAATACGCCCGGGCTGCGTAATTTTCAACATGGTGACGCCTTAAATCATTTGCTTGCCGGTATTAAAGATAAACAAAAGGCGCTGTCGGAAGAGCATCAGCGTTATGTGCCGGTGGTGGTCAAAATAGCACCTGACCTAAGCGATGAAGAGATTAAGACTATGGCTGAAGCTTTTAATGGGCAACATATTGACGGCGTTATTGCGACCAACACTACCCTTGCCCGTGATGATTTAAAAGACGCTGAGCTTGCTGAGCAGGCGGGTGGTCTTAGTGGCCCGCCGGTGCGCGAACGAAGCACAGGCGTGATTAAGTCTTTGCGCCGGCATCTTTCTGAAGATATTCCTATTATTGGTGTCGGCGGTATTGACAGCACCACAGCAGCGCAGGAAAAGCTAAAAGCCGGTGCCAGTCTGGTGCAGCTGTATACCGGCTTTATCTATCATGGCCCCAAACTGGTTAAAGATCTTGTTAATGATTTGTAGCAAGGGCTTGCTGTCACAAGCCGCTTTTAGTATTTTATCGTGTTAAGCACGTTGTATCCGACCAATAACGACCAAAAAAGGACTAATTTTGAGTGATGTTATGCAATGGTGCTGGGTCTATCAGCCCGAGCAGCAACGATTAGCGATAAATATCGGCGAAGATGAACTCTTTGTGTTGCCTTACAAACCGCAGCAGCTCATCAACATCGGCTTTAAGCAGCAACTTTTTTCAGTCGAAGATGCCGCGACCTATCAGCAACTGGTTGAAGCGCTGGAGCACTATGGTGCCGAGGTTTTTAAGGCTGAGCTGGACGATATAGCACTGTGTGCCTTGGCCTGTTTGCGTTTTGGTTGCCCACAAATGCCGCAAAGCTGGCATTTTCAAAAATCGGACATCGAAAGCTGGGACAGTCAGCGCACTTTGTGTGAGTTAAACTCGGGGTTTGATCAGGGCGTTTTCCTGATTCTGGAAATTGATGATGAATTTGCCAGCTGTATGCTGTTGAATCCTTCCATGCAAATTTCCGCCATAAAGCGTCTAAAGCAATTTCAGGTGATTAAGGTACTGCACAATCGCTTATTGCCGGCCACCATTGATCTGGCGCAGTCGACACAAAAGCTTGCTTAACCTAAGGGATTTTTTTACGAGAAATAACAACGGAAGAATTGGTTGCGGGGGCAGGATTTGAACCTACGACCTTCGGGTTATGAGCCCGACGAGCTACCAGACTGCTCCACCCCGCGTCCGATGTGATGCATAGTAGTGATCTTGCTCTGTTAACGCAAGCGTTATTTTACCTTTCCTGACTGTTCGGACAGTTCTTAATCAGTTCGGCGATTAATTCGACAAAGCGCCGGGTAGTAAAGACACCAGCCGCAGCCTTCTGTATAATCACCGGCTATTAATCATTATGAGTTGTGTTAATCACATGCAAAGATATTTTATTGCCTGCGCTAAAGGCATCGAGCAGTTATTGTTTGATGAATTACAGTCGCTGGGCATTACACAGGTAAAACAGACCATGGCGGGCTGTACCGTCGAGGCAGACCTCGAACAAGCCTATAAAATTGCCCTATGGTCGCGCCTGGCAAGCCGTGTTTTGCTGGAATTGGGACGCGCGGAAGTTGATACCGCCGACGATATCCAACAGGTCATCAGTCAGTTTGACTGGCAGCAGGTAATGGACTCATCTGCTTCGCTTATTATTGACTTTAATGGTCATAGCGAGCAAATACGTCACACTCAGTTTGGCGCGCAGGTAATTAAAGATGGCATCGTCGACTTTTTTCGTGGCAAAGGTCAAAGCCGGCCATCGGTTGATAAACAAAATCCGGATATTCGCATCGCCGCCCGGTTACACAAAGATCAGCTGGTCTGGTCGCTCGACTTTAGTGGCAGCGGCCTGCATCGACGGGGATACCGGCAGCAACAGGGGGAGGCCCCGTTGCGCGAAAATCTGGCGGCGGCGATACTGTATCGGGCCGGCATCGAGGACTGGTTAGCACAGCCCGAGTTTAATTTTTACGATCCCTTCTGTGGCTCCGGAACCCTGGTCATTGAAGCAGCAATGATGGCTTTAGATCATGCCCCTGGTCTGGCCCGGGGACAATGGGGCTTCTTTTACTGGAAAGGGCATAAACCAGCGATTTGGCATGCTTTACTGGAGCAGGCCGAACAACGCTTTAAGCAGGCACAGCAACAGTTTAAGGGCGTCATCCGGGGTTCGGATAAAGACCCGCGCTTAGTGAGTATGGCACATGCTAATAGTAAGCGTGTGTTACTTGATCGCTTTATAGAATTTGAGCAGGCCGATGCCACAGAAGCTGAACCCAGCACCTCGTCAGGCTTGTTAGTTACTAATCCACCATTTGGCGAGCGGCTGGGCGAAGAAGTAGAAACCTTGTTGCTGTACCGACGCTTCGGGCGCCAGTTAAAAACGCATTTTGAAGGCTGGCAGGCGGCTGTCCTGGCTGGCGATGAGAGTTTGTTAAAACGTCTCAAGCTTCGCAGTCATAAAAAGTATCGCTTTTTCAATGGTGCTCTGGAAGTCACTTTAGCCAACTATGACTTAACCAAAGAACAAGTCGAATTTACGGAAAAGCAAAACAATGATATTGCTAACCGGCTGCAGAAAAACTACCAAAAACTGTCTAAATGGGCTGCTAAAGAAGGTGTAGAAAGCTGGCGTTTATACGACGCTGATTTACCGGATTACAACGCAGCCATTGATGTCTACAGCGACTATCTGGTCGTGCAGGAGTACGCGCCGCCGAAAACCATTCCCGAGGGAGTGGCCCGGGATCGTCTATGGCACTTGCTGGAAACCATCAGTGAAGTACTGCCGTTTACCGAAGATCACATTATTCTGAAAGTTCGCCAGCGCCAGTCCGGCAGTTTGCAGTACCAAAAACGCAAAGAAAGAGCGCACAGTGTGGTGTTGACGGTCCGGGAATACCAGGCGCGCTTTGAGGTTAACTTAACGGATTACCTGGATACCGGTCTATTTCTTGATCATCGTCTGGCCCGTAAAGAATTATTTGATAAGTGCGAAGATCTGGATGTGCTTAACTTGTTTGCCTATACCTGTTCAGCTTCGGTGCAGGCTGCACTTGGCGGAGCCAACCGGGTTGTTTCTGTGGATATGTCAAAAACCTATCTGCGCTGGGGTGAACGCAACTTCCGGTTAAACAACTTAAACAGCCCGGCTTATCAGTTTATTCAGGCCGATTGTTTTAGCTGGTTGCGGGAAAATCGGGACAGCCAGGTTTTTGATGTGATTTTTCTCGATCCGCCCACATTCAGTAACTCAAAGCGTATGGACGGCACATTAGACATTCAGCGCGACCACGTGGGTTTAATTAAAACCGCGGCGCGCTTGTTAAGTGAAGACGGAGTGATACTGTTTTCGAATAATCGGCGTAAGTTTGTGATTGATGAAGCAGGTCTGGAAAAGGCCGGTTTTAGTGTCAACGATCAAAGCCAGGCCTCGATACCCGAGGACTTTAAGCGTCATAAAGGGATTCATCATTACTTTATTATCTCGCGGATTTAAGCGGATGCTATGAACCATTACTATCTGTTGTCTAAATCTCATTGCCCGCTTTGCACCCAGGCCTTGCAGCTGTTACATCAGTTACCGCTGGATGAGCCTGTTGACCTGTCCGTAATTGATATTGCCAGCGATGAAAACTTGCAGCAAGAATATGGCTGGTTAGTTCCGGTATTGGTCGATAATAACGACAATGAGCTACGCTGGCCATTTGACTCACAGCAGTTACTGGAGTTTATTGAAGAATGAATTTATTACGCGTGCAGGACGCGCAGTTAGCCTTTGGTGCTGACGCAATTTTAGACCATGTTAACTTTGTGCTTGAGCCGGGCGAGCGGGTCTGTTTGGTGGGCCGTAACGGCGCGGGAAAGTCGACCCTGTTAAAGGTGATCGATCAGCAAATTCATTTAGACGACGGTCAGGTTCAGTATGTCGGTGACACAATAGTAACCCGCTTACCACAGGACCCGCCAAAACAGTCAGAACAGCTTGTCTACGACTACGTTGCCGAAGCGCTGCAGGAAACCGGTGAATTATTAGCGCGTTATCATCAGCTTTCACAACAACTGGGTGAACATGCCAAAGATTCGTTACTGACCGAAATGGATCGCCTGCAGGCAAAAATTGATGCGTTAAATGGCTGGCAGATGGAAACCCGTATAGAGCAGGTATTAACGCGTCTGGATTTACCCCATGACTTAAGCATGGCCGACTTATCCGGTGGTTGGTTACGCCGGGTTGCGCTGGCCCGGGCATTGGTTGTTAATCCTGACGTGCTGTTGCTGGACGAACCGACCAACCACTTAGACATCGAGATGGTCCGCTGGCTGGAAGAACAGATTAAAGAATTTAAAGGGGCGGTCTTATTTATCAGCCACGACCGTGCATTTATCAGAAACCTCGCCACTCGTATTGTCGACCTTGACCGGGGGCAGCTGACCAGTTACCCCGGTAATTACGACCGCTATCTGGAAAAAAAGCAGCAACAGCTGGAAATCGAAACCGCTCAGAATGCCGAATTTGATAAAAAACTTGCGGCTGAGGAAACCTGGGTCCGGCAAGGTATTAAAGCCCGGCGGACTCGTAACGAGGGCCGGGTACGGGCTTTACAGGATCTGCGCAAACAACGTCAGCAACGGCGCGAATTGCAGGGTCAGGCGAACCTTAGGGTGAATGAGGCAGGGCGTTCTGGTAAGCGAGTGTTTGAAGGTGAACACATGCAACTGCAGTTTGCTGATAAAACCATTATCAGTAATCTCGATCTGCTGTTGCAACGGGGCGATAAGGTTGCTTTTGTCGGCCCTAACGGTTGCGGTAAAAGTACTCTGATTAAAGTGATTTTAGGTGAACAGAACGTTGATAAAGGCAAACTGAAGTTCGGCACCAACCTCGAAGTTGCTTATTTTGATCAGCACCGCTCGCAGCTGGACCCGAGTCAAAGTGTTATGGATAACGTGGGTGAAGGCAAGCAGGACGTGGTGTTTCAGGGCCGTCCGCGACATATTTTAAGTTATTTACAGGACTTTTTATTTTCGCCAAAACAAGCCCGAACGCCGGTTTCGGCGCTCTCTGGTGGTGAACGCAATCGCGCGTTATTGGCAAAAATACTGTTAAAACCCAGTAATTTACTGGTGTTGGATGAACCAACAAACGATTTGGATATCGAAACGCTGGAATTACTCGAGCAAATTATTGCCGAATACCAGGGTACGGTGCTGCTGGTCAGCCACGACCGTGAATTCGTTGATAATACGGCCACCGCGGTTCTTTATTTTGAAGGCCAGGGGGTTATCACAGAAATTATCGGTGGCTTTAATGAGTTAGAGCATTATCTCGCTGCTCAGCCAAAAACCGAGGGAACCAAACCCACCCCCGCAGGGTCAGACAGCCAACAACGGACGGCACCATCAAGCGAGGCGGTGGCAGATAGAGGTTCAGCTAAGGCAAAGAAGAAGTTATCCTATAAGCTGCAGCGCGAACTGGATAGTTTACCCGCTGAAATTGAAGCAAAAGAACAACAGTTACTGGCAATACAAGAACAACTGAATGAACCTGAGTTTTTTAATCAACCTATTGATGTGACCGAGCCGGTAATGAATGAAGCGGCGCAATTAGAAGAACAGATCATGTCAATGCTTGAGCGTTGGGAAGAACTTGAAAACTTATCAAAACAGAGTAGTTAGTTAATGATGAAACAATTTGCACTAAAAAGCTTAAGCGCTGGGATTTTATTGGGTATCAGTCTGACAGCACACAGTGATACCTTTGCTATTGAAGAGCTCCCCACCGCTGAAAATTTTCGTCACAGCTTTCCCCAGGCGATGAATGGGCAAGGCTTTGTGGTCGGCATTTCGCGTTTCCCAACGGATCTCGATATTGATCTGACTCAGGTATCTGCGACAGTTTTAGCTAATGCCGGCATCAGTGACGTTGAGCAGGTTGAGAGTCTGACACCGGCGCAATACGAGTATATAGTCAACAGCCTGGCGATGTATCAAAATACGAACCCACAACAACTTCAGCTGGGCCTGCATAACGGCTTTTATTTTGACGGTCTAACCCGCTCAGTCGATTTTTTTGAGGGTCAGCCAGCGATCACCTCCGAAAGTTACTTGTACGCAATTAACAGCAGTAATAGTGCGGTCGGAACCACCACCGGTCCTTTTATGCCGGTTGACTACACTTACACCAACGGTGAAGACGAAGAAATCACCAGTACCTTTTATGTACGCGATTTTATCAGCCGCGGTGTCTGGCTTCGAGATGGTCTGAACACCCGGATTGCGCCACCGGAAACGGCGGAAATGGGTGGCGAAAGCGCCATAATGGACGTTAATGATAATGGCCTTGCCGCCGGTTATGCGAGTACAGCAGTTAGTCCGTTTGCGCAGGAACGCTTAAGCAACTGTGTGGTTGACGATCCCGACGCAGTAGTAACGCGGCCGAAGGAAGTTTGCTATTACAGTATCTGGCTTGAACTGTATAACCAAAAAGCCACCAACATTGCGCCGTCTTACTATTCGCGCAGCGAATATCTGGCGCGCCGTTCGATCTATGATATCCGTGGCTTCTTATGGCAGCTGGATAACAACGGTGAAGTCATCAGCAGCACCAAGTTAGGCACCCTGCAAGAACGGCGGGAAGATGACGACCGTGACTTTTCCAGTTACGCCCTGGCGCTGAACAATAACGACATTGCGGTAGGCCAGAGCTGGACTTATCACCCTGTACGCGGCGCAATACGCATGCCGGCCCTATTTCAAAATGGTGAAGCGTTACCGGTAACCACAGATGAACGTTACTTTTGGGGCGCTGCGACCGATATCAACGATAATAATCGCAGTGTCGGCTACCTGGTAGAAAATCGTGCCGGTAATTTGCGTAATACCGCTTTTTACCATGATTTGGATAGTCCGGAACCGATTACTTTACCGGGCTTTTTCTCAGGCTCCTCGACAGTACCTAACGCCATTAATAATAACGGCGTTATCGTAGGAACCGGAGAGATTGAAGCAACGATTTCATCAGTGCGTCGCCGTGTTGGCTTTTGGTATGACAGCCAGGCTGAGCAGCCGAGTTTTATTGATTTGAACGAAACCACGGCTTGTGACAGTCCGTATTTTATTGTTGAAGCGAATGATGTTACTGATTCCGGCGAAGTATTGGCCACAGCGTTAAAAACTGAAGAGTACCTTGATGCCAATGGCGAAACACAAACACGCGAGGTTTCGGTAGCCATCAAGTTAAATCCGATTGAGGGCGAATTGAACAATTGCCGTCAGGAGGAAAACGAAATCGAACGCAGTGGAGCCAGCTTCGGCCACTTGCCGTTACTGGCTTTGGCCATACTGGGCGGGCTTATAACCCGGATTCGTCGCAAGCGGTTTTAAAGAAACAAAAATTCATAACGACAACGTTAAAAAAAAGTAACACAGTTTCAATCTGTTAAAGTTTTTACGATTAATGTGTTACTTTTTTTCATTGAACTATCCCGAATTAAGGCTATCTATTAATTGAGGGCATCAATAAATGCTCTCCGATAATCTTAACAAAAAATCTGTGAATAACAGGCAAGGGGTAGGTTTATGAAAAGACAAAAGCGCGATCGCTTTGATAGAGCCCATACTCAAGGCTATAAAGCCGGATTATCTGGACGTTCTAAAGAGAATTGTCCTTATCAGACCCAGGACGATTTTCGTTCGCAGTGGTTAGGAGGTTGGCGCGACGCCATGGAGGCCAGAAACACCGGCTTATTCCGCTAATTTGTCAGACACCGTGTGTGTTAAACGCCGGCAAGCAGAGCGCTTCCGGCGTTTTTTTATGTGCTTTTAAAACGTTGTGGTATCAGTAAATAAACCAACTTTTAAGTCTTTTGCCGTGTAAATAGGGCGGCCATCGACTTCTACACGACCATCACCAACCCCCATAAAGAGCTTGCGCTTTATTACCCTGCGCATATCAATAAAGTAACTGACTTTTTTATGCTCCGGTAAGATCTGGCCGGTAAATTTAACTTCACCAACACCCAATGCGCGCCCGCGGCCTGGGCCACCTGACCAGCCTAAGTAAAAACCAACCAGCTGCCACATTGCGTCTAGACCCAAACACCCGGGCATTACCGGATCACCCTTAAAGTGACAGTCGAAAAACCATAATTCCGGGGTGATATCGAGTTCTGCGTGAATGAACCCTTTACCGGCTTCACCGCCGTCGGCATTAATTTCGATGATGCGATCCATCATCAACATATTCGGTGCCGGCAGGCGACTATTACCTTCACCAAAGAGTTTACCTTCGCTGCAGTCAAGCAGATCCTGACGAGAAAAACTGGATTGATTCATAACAACCTATTGCGTGTTAATAAAGAAAGATGCCCGCGAGTTTAGCTTACAGCTGTAAGCCAGACAACTCCGACTAGTCACTAGTCGCAGTTATCTTCCGCATTAGACGCTGCCACCAAGACACTGGGGTTGGGGTATCGTTATCATGAATACGCTGTTCAACCCGTTTAAATAACTGCTGCTTCGAAAGCCCGGAGAGCAGTTCGAGTGCTTGTTCAACATGTTTGACGGCGTAGATCCGAAAATCCCCGGCAGCAACTGCATCGATGACTTCCCGGTTTAGGTTCAGCTGTGCCTGATTTGCTGCAGGAATAATTACGCCATGCTGACCGCTAAGTCCGAGCTCTTTGCAGAGGCCAAAATAGCCTTCAATTTTTTCGTTAACGGCACCAATAGCTTGTACATTACCAAATTGATCAATGGCGCCGGTGACCGCCAGCGCTTGTTTGAGGGGCACCTCGGCTAACGCTGATATTAAACCACAAAGCTCAGCCATTGATGCGCTATCGCCGTCCACTTCAAAGTAAGACTGTTCAAATACAACGGTAGCCGACACAGACATTGGTTCGTGACGGGCAAATTGATTAGCCAGGTAAGCACTGAGGATCATAACACCCTTAGTGTGAATATTACCGGACATATCTGACTTACGCTCGATATCAATGATATCGCCGTCCCCATAATGAATAGTCGCAGTAATCCGCGACGGCTCACCAAAGTCGCTACCGCCGATGGTCACTACCGTCAGGCCGTTAATCTGCCCAATGACCTCGCCGTCGGTTTCAATACGTACTTGTTGTTCGATAATACTGCGACGGCTGAGTTCGGCTAACTGGCTTTCGCGCGCAAGTTGCTGACTAAGCGCTTTATCGACACTGTTCCCATTAATGTGTGTCTGCGACGTTTGTGCGGCAATCGAATGCGCTTCACGAAGTACCTGCATCAAATAAACGCTATCAAGGCTTAGTTCCTGCTGAAACTCTGTCTGCCGGGCGCTAACGCGGAGCAGGGCGCTGTAACCTGAATCATCCAGCGGCAAAACATCGGCTTGTTGCCAGACGTATTGCAGGTAATGAAAGTAATCCGCTACAGGTTCACGGTAAAGGGGGTAATCGCGATGAAAATCAGCTAAAAAAGGAAATAAGTGGTCGAAGTCCTCATCGTATTCGCGCAACTGAGCGTACTCATGCCGGTTGCCCAGCAGAATAATCTTTATATCGACGGGTATTGGCTGTGGCCGATAAAAATAAGCCGGGCCGCTGTCAGGCGATGGCTGAGGCCATTCAAACAAGCCCGTCAGCAGCGTATCCTTAAGCCGGCGCCATAAATTCAGATTCTCCAGTAACTGATGAACTTCTATTGCCAGCACACCGCCATTAGCCGTTAACAGCAACCCTGGTTCAATCAGATGCAAATCGGAACGCACAGTGCCTTCTATAGACTGCACGCCCAGTTGCCCAAACAAGCGGGCTTCAGATACCCGATCACAATAATAAAACGGTGCCGGGTGCTGATGACCAACAATCACACTGGCGAACTGGCCGCCGCTAAAATCTCCGACAGTCTTATCGCTAATGCGCTGTAAATAGTCTCGGACTTTCTGCGTATCAAAACGACTGACAAGTTGGCTGTGCAGCGATTCACGCCCGGCGTTATCCGCTTCAATGAATGCCAGTACGGCATCCATAAAGTCATGGGCGGTGCCTGAGGGGACATTAATACACAACGGCCTTAAAGGGTCCTCAGGGTCGGCAAGGTAAAGCCAGTCAAACCAGCAGCTGTGTTGCCACTGTTGTTGTTCGAAATAACTGTTTAAGACGTTTTTCTTTTGCAGACCCGGCGGAATGATGGCGAACGCATTGGCATAGCAGCCGCTTTGACTGAGCGACTGCGTCATCGCATCCAGGGCACGCTGTTGACCAACCAATAACGTTTCCCGGCAAATTTTAGGGCGCTGTTTTAACCAGCTTTCGGTGTCAGGCCGCAGTGCCCGGACGTCTAATTGCATAACATCAAATCCCAAACTAACGAATGCCAATAGTTTAACAGAAAACACCAAAAGACAGTCCACTCTTGCTTAAAATCTAATTGCGTATAATGTATATTAAAGTTAAGTCATAATAAGGAACCCGAACGCCTTTATTTATGCCGCTAAATCCTCGTAAGCCCTTATTGCTTCGGGGTTGTCGCAACGCGCCGCCATATAAGCCGCTACCACTTCCCGTAAATCATGCTTTGATAATTTAGCAATTTTTACTAAATGCTCAGGGTTGGGAAAACGTCCGGTTTCATCGTACCGCCGCCATTTTCCAAAAGTTGAGGGGGTAACACCAATAAAGTGAGCAGCGCTAACAGCCGAAATGCCATCAGACCAACGAATGCAGTCAATCAGGATTTTTTCAAAATTCATAGTTTCACCGTTTTTTAGACTCGACCCTTTCATAGTAGTTATTGCCGCAAAATTAAGCAAACAATCAGCGTGTAAAAAGTCATAGGGGTTTATTTAAATGTCCTAATGGGCCATTATCTTTTCCCGTAAGGCGGTGATAGTGCCGTTAAGGACTCGACACCCTACCGAACACGCACCGCTTTACACTCCAATTTCTAGCCCCGCAAGGGGCAATCACGCCGCAAGGCCAAAAGCTGAGAGGGTAAACCATGGGACAGCCACAAATTGACATCATCACGCCGGACGGTGAAGCACCGCTCGATGGCGATAAAGGTTATGAATTGTTTAAAGAGCAGGTAGCCAGGCTGAATCAAGCCACAAGCCAGCGCGAATCAAATTTAGCCAGCCGCTTTAACGCACTGAATGAAACCGATCAGCAAGTGTGGTTAAAAGCCGCCGGTTGTCCGCTGTTAACCGATTACCTCAAAGCCGGAGGTCAGCGCATTACCTTATGGCGACAGCTGCGCAAAGACCAGCGAAACCGCATGATGACCGCTTACCGCTGCATTAAAGTAATTGCGCGGGGTGAGTTATGAAAAAGCCAGCAGTTTTTACAGATGCCGAAGCCGCAATAATTGAAAAGCTGTTAAGCATGAGGATTAACACCATTGACACCATTAAAAGCATGGCGCTAATTGATAATGAGCGCCCTAATTGCAAAATTGCTGATCAGTATATAAAGGCGCTAAATGCTCGCTCGAAAATTTGGGCGCAACTTCACGGCACTTGTGCCGCTGATGTGGAGGGTATTTAAATGAAAGTTTTAGTTGCCTGTGAGTTTTCCGGCGTTGTCCGTGATGCCTTTTTAGACCGTGGCCACGATGCCGTTAGCTGCGATTTGCTGCAGACCGAATCACCAGGACCGCATGTGGTTGGTGATTGTTTCGACGCTATCAGCTCGCAGCGGTGGGACTTAATCATTATGCACCCGCCATGCACCGCGCTGGCCGTTTCCGGGAATCGTTGGTATGGGAAAGGCTGCGAAAAACACGACGAGCGATTAAAAGCTATTGACTGGACGGTTGGATTATTCGGGCTGGCGAAACGTCAGAGCGTCCGCGTTTGCATGGAGAATCCGGTGGGTGTATTGCCAATAAAGCCCACGCAATACGTTCAGCCGTGGCAGTTCGGACACGGAGAAACCAAAAAAACAGGGTTATGGCTGCATAATTTACCGCCGCTTAAGCCGACAAACATCGTTGATGGCCGCGAGCAGAAGATCTGGAAGATGCCGCCGAGCGCCGACCGCTGGAAACAGCGAAGCGTTACATTTAAAGGTATTGCGGAAGCTATGGCGGAGCAGTGGAGCTGATGAGCCGCCAAGCGTTTGACCTTTACGGGCTGGAGTTTTACGCAGACAACGGGCTTCAGTTTGATAATGCTAAAAACTGGCTGGAGCGTATCACCGCCGGATTGTGCAAGACCGCCAAAAAACGCTTAACCCGTGAATACGTCGATCGCAACAACCGCGAGCAAATAACGGCGAACGGGCATATTAATCAGCACCGAAGCGCCAATATCCACGCGCGAAAATTAGCCCGCCAGTTTCATCAAATGCAGGATTCAAAATTACTCAAAAGCCTAAAAAGCGTTTACGGGGATAAAGCCTTATACGTGGAAAATTGCCATGATTGGGCCTTAGTCATGGCCGAAGAATGCCGCGATATTGCCGCCTTATACGGGGAGCCGACCGCCGAGAATCTGCCGGAAATTGCCGAAAAAGTTTGTAAACATATACGGGCGCAGGGTGTCGAGCCGCCGAGAATAGAAACCGATCACGAATTCAGCGCGTTGCTAAAAGCAATCGCGCCGCAGTGGTGGGAGCGTAAAGGCAACGTAGCCGCAAGGCAGATGCGCGAGCATTGGGAAATAGCACTCGGCGAAGTTAAGGCCGGTAAATCCCTTTACGTGTCGAAAGATTTATTGCAGTGGTCAAAAGACCAGAAAACCGCGAACGAAAATTTTTTACAGTCGCTTGAGCTTGTAAACGAAGCCGGTGACGTTATAGACCTTTATGAAATGTGGCAAAAATCCAGCGCTCACCCTGATAAACGCCGTATAGAATTGATGGTTCGTATTCGGGGTCTACAGGATCTTGCCAAAGCCGATAATTGGGGCTGTGATTTTGTTACCTGGACAGCACCGAGCAAATACCACGCAACCAGCCGCAAATACAGCGGAGCCACGCCGAGACAGACCAACAACTATTTATGTAAGCAGTGGCAAAAGTGCCGCGATAAATTCATCAGGGCCGGTATAGAGTGGTTCGGGGTGCGCGTGGTTGAGCCGCACCAGGACGCAACGCCGCATTGGCATTTACTCACCTTTTTTCCGAAAAGCCAGCGCCAACAGGCCCGCGCAATCATGCAAAAGTACGCTTTACAGCATGACGCGGAAGAAAAGGGTGCGAGGCGCAACCGGATAACCTTTGAATATATCGACCTAGACAGCCCGAACGGCGGGGCCGTGGGTTATATCGCTAAATACATTGCCAAGAATATCAACGCCAAAAACGTCGAGTTTGAGGCCAGCGACGAAGATCCAAACACCACTTTAAAAGACAACGCCGAGCGCGTGGCCGCGTGGGCGTCGGGGTGGAAGTTGCGACAGTTTCAGTTTTTCGGGTGCGCCGCTGTCACTACGTATCGAGAGCTACGCCGATACAGCGAGAATTTGCCCGAAGCGGTGCGCGAATTGTGGGATGCAGCCGACTTGCACGATTGGTCGGCGTTTCAACGTCTGTTTAATGAGTACCGCCCCAAGCTGATCAAGGAAAAAGCCCCGTTAAACGATTATGCCGAGTTTTCAGAGCGGATAATCGGGGTTGAGGTTTTAGGGTTTCGGTTGCTCACTCGCGTCAGCGAGTGGAGTAAGCGAGCGAAGCGCGACGACAGTCGCGCCACTTGGAGCACTGTTACTAACTACGCGGCCACCAAAAATAAACAGTTCTTTTTGAGTGCCGAGCAGTGGAACGAAGTCGGGGAATTAAGTTATTCCGACAGGATAAGGCGAAAATTGGGCGATGTATTTAGCCAAAAGATAGATGGGTTAACCGCATGAAGTTAGATGGAGAGGATTTAATTATAGCCGCTATGGCTTTCTTATCATTGCTGCCAGGAATTTGCCTTGTAGCGTTTATCATTTATGCCGCATGGCGGCAAGAGATGGGGGGTTGCTAATGAACACAATAAGCCGACAAAAAGCGCGAGAAATAGGCTGGAAAAGTTTTTTATGTGGCGTGATGATAGATAAAAATCCGCACTTGCAAGGTAGTGATTTGTATATTGCATGGCAAAACGGATGGATTAGAGCCAGCAAGGGCTACAACAAACCGCAACCGGAGTTTAAAGACAATGGATAAACGAGAGCAAGCGTTAGCGCTGGCCGCTGAGATACGCAATTTAACCGAGCAGGCGAAGCGAGCGCCGTTTGTCACCATCAAACCGATATTAACGCAGTTGGCCGAAAAGCAGGCCCACTTTAACGGGTTAATAGCCGAGTTGATTTAACCTTTTCGCACAGTCGGGAGATTGAGCAACATGCCAAATGAAAACATAGGGGCGATAAAATGCCCCATTACGGGAGCGCAAGCCCAAATCAGAAAAGCCAAGCGCGGCAAGTACCCGCTTTATTATTATTGTCGGGAGTCGGGCATTATCCACGGGAAAACGCCGGAGTTTGAGCGGTTTATTAAACAAAATGGCCGCTTTAATGAGCCGGACGAAACGCCGCAGCCGGAAAAGTCACCGCAGCCGGACACCAGTAACGATGATGACTGGTTAATCTAGGGGGTACTGTGGAGAATTTAGAGCATTTAAAAGCCCAGGCCGCCGCCGCTGATATTGCCGAAGCGCCGCCGGAATACGAAGCGCCGACCGAAGAAATGCCCGAAGAAGCCGGACACATGGACACCGCGCCATTGCTCGAAGCTGTGTTATCCGGTGGATTTGGCATTCTGGCCCCGAATTGGGGAGTCAGTGCCGAAGAAATTAGCCAGCTATCCGAGCATGGCGCGGCGGTACTGGATAAATATTTCCCTGATAACGACATGTTTAACCGCTTTGGGGCTGAAATTGCGCTGGTAACAACAGCTGCAATGGTGATCACGCCACGCCTGGGAACGCCGCGCAAAAAGCCGGAGAAAAAACCGGACAAAATACAAGATAAAAAACGTCCCGGGACAAATCCCGGGCAAGAATTTAAACCAGATAACCAGGTAAAAATGCCGGAGGTCATAAACCTTGACTAAAGTCGATACGAGTTTAAACGCTGAAATTTTTGTGGTGACAGGCTCAAGCGGTAGCGGCAAAAGCTCTATCGTTAAAAAACGCTTAGCCCGCCATAAACGCGCGATTATTTTAGATCCAGATGACGAGTACGGAGACGAAAAAGGCGTTTGTACCGCAACCAGTGTAAGCGATTTAGTGGATAAAGTGGCCGCCACCAAGGGCGGACAAATGAAGGTGCGTATTGTCGCGCAAACACCGCAGGCGTTTGGAGCGGTCTGCAATATCGCGTTTGCCTGGGGGAATTGCTTGTTTATTGCTGAAGAATTAGCAGGGGGGAACCGTACCACGCCGAGCAAGGCCCCCGCCGATTGGCACAAAATCGTGAGTCGTGGCCGAAAATACGGGATAACCGTTATCGGTGTTACTCAGCGAATCGCCGAATCCGATAAAACCATTATTGGCAACGCAAGTCATATATTCGCCGGACGAATGACACGAAGCGCCGACCGCAAATTGATAGCGCGGGAGATTGATTTACCCGATGTTACCTTATCCGGTTTACGGGATTTGGAATTTATTGTGGCCGATATGCGAAGTCATGAACGCTTTAAATTAGATGTAAAAACGGGAAAAAAGGAAAAAATTTAAAAATAATTGCCCTTATACGGGGCGCGGTAGAATCCGCGCCGTTTGGGGGTTGTCAGGCGGTTTTTTAATCGCTATACGTGTAAATGCAAAACCATTTTTTCGCGCCGAGACGGCGCTATTGTCCGAAACCTGGAGTTTTTTTATGAACAAATCACAAATGAAATCATTGTTGGTTGTTGTCGGCGGCGTATTGCTGGCCAATACAATCCGCAACAAAGTAACCGCCGTTCGCCGCATTACGGGTTAAGGGGGTTATATGAGCCGCAAACTCAAACAACTACCCAGTCTTTCCAACGTTGCCGCCGGTTCAACCGCCACGCTGGAATTGCCGCTTGGTCATACCTACGACCGTGTTACCCTGGAATATGCCGGAGTTACACCCGCGCAGATGAAAAATATCCAGGTCGTGATTAACGGAAAGGTGATTTGGCAGTTAAAAACCGCCGAGCGCTTAAACCAGTTAAACGCTTATTACAATCGCGCTGTCAACGCTGGCTTTTTAGATTTTCATTTCGTCCGGCCGGAGTTTGACAATATCGACTTTCGCCGCCTGTTCGCCATTGGTACGGCCGATGTTGCGACATTCAGCATTAAGTTTGATATTGATGCCGCCGCAAGTGCACCGGTTGTCACCGCTCACGCGGTACAATCGCTAAACTCGCCGCTTGGTTTAATCACCAAAATCAAAGAGTTTCCGACCAGCACCGCGACCAGTGGCGCAAAAGAAATTGATTCACTGCCAAAACAGGCCCGCATCGGTGCGATCCACCTGTTCGGCAAAGCGGACATTTCTCGCGCTGAAGTTGAAGTTGATTCGTATAAACAATACGAAGCATCGAAAGCGCTGGGCGAAAAATTGCAGTCAGATATTGGCCGCACACCGCTGGACGCTAACGGAACAACCATTGATTTTGTCCGTGAGGGCAATCCAATGAACGCGCTTGTGCTTCGTGCCGGTAAAGTGTCTGTGCAGGATTTTCGCTTGCGTCTGACCTGTGACACGCCAGGCTCATGGGATACGGTTTGCGAGTATTACGACCAATTCCAGGGCATTTAAGGGGGTAAGTTATGGCCGTAGCATATCCACAAAACCAGACCATGCCCGCCAGTGATGGCGGGTTCTTAAACGGGTTGGGTGATGTGTTCTTAGGCGGAATGCAAAGCTATTTAAAGATCCGTGAAGCGGAAAAACGCGCGGAAATATCCGGAGAAGCGCAGTATTACAACGACCGCGCTTTGGAGTACACCAGCAGCCCGAACGCGCAGCCACAGCGAACCGGCCAGCAGCAGACTAGCCAGGGGGAAAGCAGCCAGTGGATTAACGGCGTGGACAATTCCGTGGTCATTTTAGGTGGTGCCGGTGCACTGGCATTGGCGCTGATTTTAACGCGCTAGGGGGCATTATGATTAATTGGAAAAACTTTATAACAACCTTAGCCGCAAGCGTGACCGCCGCCTATCTGGTTTCAAAGCTGAACGTTAAAAAGGACAGTGAATAATGTTTCCAGGTATGGGGTCATTACCACCGATTCAAAGCTCTAGCGCGGCAAGTAGCGCGAACGAGGGCGGCAATATCGGCGCCAGTTCGTTTAACTTTTCCGGCGGCGGCGTGAATTTTTCCGATAAAGACCAGGTTAAAAAAATCGCCATTATCGCCGGTGCAGTGGTGGCGGTTGTCTGGTTGTGGAAGCGTTAGCGGCCACACCGGAGAATTTAAACCGGATAAAGCAATCAGCGGGAAATGATTTTAATGTAATCGCCCGACAGATTGCCGCCAAGCGAGTGCAGTTTATTGATATAGCCGGTTGTGCGTTGGTGCTTCGGGCTGATGGGGCGGAGTTGGTCATCATGTGCGCCGAGGGTAAAAACCTGATAAAAGCCGCACCGATTGTCATCAGAAAAGCCCGCGAGAAAGGCTATAGAACCATGCGTTTTCATACGCTACGGCCAGCATTGCAAAGGCTTTTAAATAAGGTGCTTAAATTCGAGTTAACCGAATACGTGTACCGAGCGAGGTTATAAGATGGGCGGAAGTTCAAGCCGGACGGTAACAGAAACCGACCAAAGAACCAGTAACGAATATAACACCATCGGCCAGGAGGTCGGAGACGGGATCGGCATTTTGGGCGATGGTAACAGCCTAACCATGACCGACCATGGTGCTATGGATATGGGCATGGATGCGTTTAATGCCGCCGTAGGGTTGGCTGAGCGCAGCCAGGATGCCACCGAAAGCGGGTTCCGTGAAATGGTGGTCAGCAACGAAGCCACCACCGAAAACGCGCTTAATTTTGGCCGCGACAGTCAGAACGAATCCTATAATTTCGCCCGTGATGCCATGGCCACCGCCGATGGTGCGAATGAGGACGCGCTCAATTTTGGCCGCGACTCATTAAACGCCGTTGAACGTATCGCCCAGGAATCCCAAGTGGGAGCCATGGACGCGGCGCAGATGGTCAAAGAAACCAGCGAATATCAAAGCGAAAACGCCATAAACGCCGCCCTGACCGGCGCGGGCATGGGGTTAGATATTGCCAATGACGCGCTTATAAGTAATGAAAATTTATCCGAATCGGCCATGCAGAACAGCATGGATGCGGCGCGATTGGTTGACGATGGAGCCAGAAACGCCATTGATTCAAACTTAGCCGCCGCCGGAATGGGCTTAGATACCGCCAATAATTCCATGTTAGCGGTTGAAAATATGGCCAGCGAAAGCGGAGCTAATGTGCTGGACGCGGCGCGAATGAGTGACGCAACCGTTAATAACGCGCTCGAATCCGGCATAAACGCCGCGATAACCGGCGCGGGCATGGGGCTTGATGTGGCATCGGGAACCATGCGCGATGCCATGGCCGCTTATGAGTCACAGGCGGTAATGTACGGCGACAATATGGCCGAAATGGGGAATCAGGTGGCGGATTTATCCGCGCAGAGTCTCCAGGCACAAAACGAGCTAGCCGGTCAAAGTCTGAATAACTACCGCGATTTATCCGAGATGAGCATGAGCTACGCCGACAGCCAGAACCGCTATTTGGCGGAAACGCTGGGCGAAAACTCACTGATCACGCAAACCAGTTTGTTAGAGATGGCCGAAATGCAGGAGCGCTCATTAGATAGCGCGTTACAGGTGGCCGGAGCCGTGGCCATGGATGACAACGCCGAAATTCAGGAAAGCCAGGTAAAGTATTTAGCCATGGCAATGGCGGTCGGTATGGCAGCCTTTGCTTTTAGCGGGAAACGGGGTTAATCAATGAAATTTAATTTAGAAGCCGGTGAAACCAGTACCTTACAAATTGTGGGGCGGCATTTTCGGTTATTCAGCGCCGAAACCGAAAGCATCCAGGCCACGTTTTACAGCGCATCGGGCGCGGTTTATTACGCCGGTGAATTAAAAACCGCCGTTGGTCTGGATTTTTCCGACCGAAACGATTTTCCGGAGCCGTTCGCCCGCGTTGAGCTTGTCAGCGACACCGCGCAAACGCTCGATATTTGGGCTTCACCGGTTAAGGCTGATGATGACCGCCTAAGCGGTAATTTTGACATAAACGCGGCGCTATCCGTTGCCCAAACCGCACCGGCAAACGCCGAAACAAAGCCGGTACAGACAATCAGCACCACAACCGAAGTATTACCGGTAAGAGCCGGACGAAAAACCGCGCTCATACAAGTGTCATCTGATGTGATTGTAGATGATGCTATCAACGGCGTGACGGTTTCAGGGTCGTTTGGATGGGATAACCAAACCGCGCTCAATCTGACACCGGTCAGCGGTTCGGTTGATGTGCGGATCTTAGAGGAGTATTAACAATGCGGGTACTTTCAGGGTCAGCGGTTAAAAGCCTGCAAACGGTTCAGGTATCGACAAGCACAGGCAGCTCAGGCAATAAAAGCGCATCTCAAGATGTAACAATCGCGCCGGTAAATCCTGAAAAAACGGCGATAAGTTTCAACGGGTGCTTTGGGAGAGGTGTATACAACGGCCAGGCTTATCTTTTAAATTCAACCACAGTCAGGGTGATGGGTTACGCCGAATCGGAATACACAAACGGGACGAGCGTGAGTGTTAAATGCGAGGTTATAGAATATGCGTAATTTTGCGCAAATCAACGAAAGCAATCAGGTTGTGGCAATGGTCAGCGGTAGTCGCCCGCCAGAGGGGGCGATTGAAGTGTCGGCCGCCGATATTTTAGGGGCGATTTATGACAGTGAGACCGGTAATTTTACTATTGATGGGGTTGTTGTTGCTCATGACGTTAAATAGTTCACAGCCGCGAGGACTGCGAAACAACAATCCGGGTAATTTGCGCGGTAGCGATGCGTTCAAATGGCAGGGCGAAATGGGTCGAGACAACAAAGATTTTGTTGTATTTGACACACCCGAAAACGGGTTAAGAGCGCTTGCGCGAATTTTGCAGACCTATCGCAACCGCTACGGGTTAAACACCATTGAGGGGGTTTTGTCACGTTATGCACCGCCATCAGAAAATAACACCGAGTCGTATATTAAACACGCTGTACGCGCTATGGGCTTGTCGCGGCATACGCCTTTAACGGGCCAGGACTACCCGCGCTTGATGGCGGTCATTGTCGCTCATGAAAACGGGCAGCAGCCGTTTAGCCTGGCGCAGTTAACGGAGGGTTATAAACGTGGCTTTGTCTGATAATTCGGTCGCCGCCGTTGTTACGGTGACAGAAAAGGTAACGCCGCTGGCGAAAGCGATAGCCGTTATCGGGGTGACTTATGTCGGCTGGCAGATATACCAGCGCTTAACCGTGGCCGGTGATGCGGTCGGGGACAGCCTGGGCGAACTATGGGGCAAGATCACAAATCCCGACATTGTAGAGGCGCAAATTCGCTTAAAAGGCAGCTATTTCAATCAATCCGGCGTTTTAAAAGCCGAGGTTGAAACGCTGTTAAAGGAGCATTACCCGAATTTATACCGCGCGTTATTCATGGGCGGGCGCATTAAGCCCGAATACACACACCTGATAGACTCCGGCCAGGCGCTAAGGGATTCGGATTATGTTTAGCGCGTTAAGTGCCGGTATCGGCCTGTTAACCACCTGGCTAAAAGGAAAGCAGAAAGTCACCGAGCGCAAGCAAAAAGCCGAAGCCAATGAGCAGGGCCGCCGCGCCGAGTTCCGCACTGTACGCGAAAAAGGGGCCAGCCGCTTTTTACGCATTTATTCCTATCTGATGTTTTCCGCGCCCATTTTGCTAACCGTCATAGCGCCGGAGCAAGGGGCCAGGGTGTTCGATAACCTGGAGAACGTGCCGGATTGGTATATAAACACCTTTTTTGCCATGAATGGGGCCGTATGGGCCTTAGCCGAAACCAAAAACCTATTACAAAAACGGGGTCAATAAATGGATTGGGGAATCGCGATTATCGTTGCAACCAATATCGCCACCGCAGCGGCGATTGTAGCGACGATGAAAAACGACATTAAGCATTTAAAAGGCACTGACGACGACCACAAGCACCGCATCCAGTGTATTGAAAAGGTTCAGGCCGGACACGAAACGCGCCTGACTGTGATTGAGAGGGCAGGCAATGTTTAACGATGTGCCGACGAAATTTGAAGTGAAAGCGACTCAAGACGAGCCGCTGGCCGTGGAAATTCGCGTGGGGAAAAACGTGTTATTGATTGCCGCAGGGGTGATATTGCTCACCGCCTACCACATTCGCAAGCGCTAGAAATCCCGCGCCGCCAGTTGCCACCACTGGCGCGGTTTATCCGGCATGTTATTGACCAGATACCAGGTCGCCGCCACCTGATTGGCCGTTAATGAATAGCCTTTAATCGGCGTGTGCAAGACTTCATCCACCACACAGAACCCTTTCCATTGTTTGCCATGCAAGGATAACGCGCCGCCAATTTTAACCAGGCACAATTTACGCGCCATATAAGGCAGTTCGCTTTTTTGATACCAGCGCTTAACCGTTGACTCTTTCGCCCCGAAAAACGCCGCCGCCCGTGTCCAGTTCACCGCGTCCGATTCACTGACCGCCAAGGGGTTACAAAACGCCCGTTTCAAGATCCAGTGATCGGGTAAATCCGCATCGTAAAGCATAATTTTATAGACCTTTTTGTTATATCAATCCATGAGTTAATAACGTTTAAGTTATAAGAGGTCGGGCCGTCAAAACCGTGAAAAACACCGCCATTTTTCCGCCACCGCATCCGGCGGGCCATTAATGGCAATTTTCGGGCCAAGTTTGGCCGCTGGCGTGGCGCGTATCGGGTCGGGGTGAAAATATCGCGAATGACCGCCATTGCGTATAATGTATATTATGTTAAATCTTCGACATTATTGCGTAGCTTTAGCCTGTCAGCGCTGACTACTACAAAATCCCTTCAGTAAAGCCCAAACCATACTTAGTACAGCTGCTGATTTGTCCCATACTGCTAATTTGTTCTACACTGCCCTTATGCTTCTAGAAATCTAGCGAACAGGTGGATATTACAGATGGCTGATGTGACCCAAGCCGACAGCGGCAAGAAAAAAATCTTCATCGTCGGCGCCGACGACTACAACCTGTCCCTGATCGAGAAAATTACAGGCTCGGATAATTGGGAACTGATCCGCACACTTGAATATTCCGACGTCCAGCCGACCAGCGGTAGAATCGATTTCGACGAGCTATACGAGCGTGCTAAATCCATCATCGAAGAGCATGGTGGTAAGCCGGACGCTATCATCGGCTATCTCGATTTTCCCGTCACCTCGCTCGTTTCGTTGCTGCGACGCGACTACGATATGCCGGGTGCTAGTCCTGAAGCGGTCGCGAAATGCGAGCACAAGTACTGGGCCCATCTGAAGCAAAAAGA